>JABAQM010000001.1:2701617-3003234 GCA_019187105.1 Fimbriimonadaceae bacterium
ATCGAACGGTTGCAAAGGTTGGCGAAATCCTCGCCTGGTTTCGGATTCCGTAGATTCTCTCGGATTCGGTCGAAGATGACGATGGTGTCGTGGACTGAAAACCCGATGACAGTCAGCATCGCCGTGAGGAATAGAGCGCTTAACTCCCAACCGAGGAAATAGCCGACTATCGCAGCTACGCCCAAAACAAGAAGTACATCATGCACCAAGGCGAGGATTGCGGAGAGGCCAAACTTTAAGCCGCTCGCAAAACTGCCCAGCGCGAGTCCGAATCTCAGTGCCAGATAAAAGACGATAAGGGCCGAGCTGATGACGACGCCGAGGATCGCGCCCCGCACTGTCTCCTTCTGGATGGTCGGGCCCACTTCCGTAAAGCTCCGCTGATCGCTAATGTTGAATCCAGCCGCTGTTGCCAGACGCTCGCGGGCTTGCTGGTTGCCAACTTTCATTTCACCCGAAGCCGGCACCGTCACATAGGCGAGCCGTTGACCCTCAGCAGAGGCAAACTTGACGTTTCCCCCCTTGATGCCGGCTGCTTCAAGCTTCTTCACGATTTCCGAGGGCGATGTCGTACTGCCGGCCGCCATGCCGTAAACCGCCTCGATGCCGCCCTGAAACTCCACACTGGGTTTAAGCCCGCCCAATCCAAGGAAAATGGCACCGGGGATGATCGTTGCCAGAGAAATCAAGAACCATCGCTTCGCCGTGTTCACAATCTGGAGCGGAGACTCTTCGGCCTTTTTCTCAAACCCTTCGCCAAACCAGTTGCGATCTACTGCGAAGAGGTGGGTGCTCTTGACGATTCCTGCACCCACGAGGAACACGAGAAGCGACCGCGTCACCGTTACGGCCGTGAACAGGGAAATAGCGACGCCGATGATCAGGGTTGTCGCGAAGCCCTTGACCGGTCCTGTTCCCAAATTGACGAGGACCATCGACGTGAGGATCGTACACATGTTGGAGTCCACGATCGCCGGCAAGGCGCGCCGAAATCCTAGTTCAATCGCCGCAGCTAGCGTGCGTCCGTCCCGCATTTCCTCCTTAACCCGTTCAAAGACGAGAATGTTGGCGTCGACAGCCATACCAACCGACAAGATAAAGCCGGCGATTGCCGCCAAGGAGAATGTGGCGCCGATCAGCTTGAGCACTGTGATGGTGAACAGCACGTAAAGTGCGAGCGCCACCAACGCTACCAAGCCGGGCACCAAGTAGTAAGCGATCAGGAACAGACAGATAAATCCGAAGGAAATGTAGCCCGCCAAGAGCATTTGGTTGAGGGCTGCTTTGCCGATCGTAGGATCGACGGTTTGGCTGCTGAGCTCATCAAGAGCCACCGGAAGCGAGCCTGCCTTGAGCAGATCGCACAATTCCTTCACGTAGGCGGGATTGAAGTCGCCTTCGATGAACGCATCGGTGCTGAGAACCATATTGTCCTTCAGCGGCGCAATGCTGAGGACCCGTCCATCGAGGACGAAGGCAAGGTTCTCCCTTTTGTTCATCACCTGCTGGCTCCAGGCTCGAAGTTTCTTGGCTCCGTTCGAGGAGAACTCAAAACTCGGGACCGTCAGGTTGCCCATTTGCTGCGGAAAGGCGTTCGCCAAGTCGTCTCCCTCGAGGATGAGCTGCCAGCCGGCAAGCATTTCCTTGTACTTGGCGTCTGCGGGCTTTAGTTCGATGGTCGGGTTCGCATCTTCGACGAACCGGACCTCGGCACGTCCTTCCTTATCGCCTGAGTCAGGGACGGGGCTGAATGGGCGGTAGGTGGCGAGTTCGGTGTCCACATTTCTCGCCCAGTACGCCTGGATCTTCGCGGTGCTGCTGAGCATCTCACGAGCCTTGTTGGCATCCTTGAACTCGGGAAGCTCGACGATAAAGCGGTCGCTCCCCTGTTGCTGGACATTGCCTTCCACGACACCCAAGGCTGCGCTCACGCGGTTGGTCAGGATTTGGTGAAGGTTGCTTCGAACTTCCGGCAGGCGTTGCTTCTGCTCGGCGGACAGCTCGGCCGTTCGCATTTGGTAAACGAGCCGGATGCCTCCCTGGATATCCAGGCCGCGGTTGAACTTAGTGGATTGGAAAGCCCAAATCGACAGGCCGGTTAGCGCGAGAACGACGAGGAGGAAAAAATAGCTTCGAAATTGCAAGGCCGCACAACCCCTTCCATTGAGGACAAGGATCAGAAGTTTACCGGAGAGGCCATCTATCGGGCGGGAAGAAGATTGGCCCCGGGCAGAGGGGGGACGCCTGGGGCCTAAGTAAGGAGCTATGGAGGTTGTCTAGTCTGTAGTCGACCAGTACCTGTTTTTTTGATTGCTGCTCACCATCCCACATTTCCTCCGCATGGCAACTTGCGCCGCGTCCACGGTAGGTCTTGCGTGTCAGATGAGTCTGATTTAAGGACACCCTGCTTTGCCGAATAGTTCGAGCGACAGGACTTTAGTCCTAATTTTTCTCTGAAAACAAAAATGCCCCCAGGGAAATCCCAGGGGCATGATCCGGATCGTCTTCTTAGGGCAGGGTGCCGAACCATACCGCTCGATCAACAAAGACCGAGAAGCTGCCCGACAACTGCGGCCCCGGAAATTCGATCAGGAACTGGCATTCCAGATCGTCGTTCAGGTGCGACGCGATGCTGAGGTTGAAGGCCAGGGATTGCTCCGCCGGGCCGATGCTGAATGTTCCAACCGTGTCAAACACGCCGGTGTCGTAGTTGAAGGCTTTAACCCTCGTTGAGATTCCGTTCGATGATCCTGCGATATCGAGAAGGAACTGGAACTGAGAAGTGACACCGAAGGGGAGTTTGCCCTTGAGCAGCATTCCGTTTGGTGGCTGGTTGAAGTTGATCTTCGGAATGGTGTGGGCATCAGCAGTCCGGTTATCAGGCATCGACAGGTTCGCCAGGAAGGTAGGAATCGACTGATTCGTTGCCATCGAGCGAAACTCCACGGCGTTCGGAGGGGTCTCTTCCTGTTTCGGGCGGATCCGCACGACCTTGTTGCCACTCAGCAACACCACGTACACGTAGCCATCGGGACCGATGGTGATGTCCGTGGTTACGCTGAACGAAGTACCCCACTGGTGGACATTTCGCTCAGTCGTGCTGTCGGCGACCCGGTCGGCGTTCCCACCGGTCAGCACCAAGCCGTCCCGGGTCCCATTGAGCTGGTAAAGGAACATCTGTCCCGTGTTGTTGCAGCCGACCATCATCTGGAACCGGTCAGCCGGAGTGACCTTCGGCGTGTTAAGGAATTCGCAGATCGTGACGCCGATCGGAGCCGCGTAACTGTACTCAGGGTCGCGATAGGCGCTTCCAGGCAGGACGATCAGGTCGCTGGCATTGAAGACCGTATTGCCATTTTCGCTGTACGTCATGTTTCGCGAATCTGGTCCCATGATTTTCAGCCAGCCCGAGTTCATTCCTTTCGGTGCCAGGTTGATCTCGTCCATTACGTTGGGACCATTTTCGGTGAACCACAAGCGATCGGTCAGACCGTCGAACGCCATGCCGTAGCTGTTTCGAATGCCATACGCCCATAGCCCCTTGACCTCCGGGCGGGCATCATCGATGAACGGATTGTCGGCCGGGAAGGTCCCGTCCGTGTTCAACCGGTGGATACCGCCGACACGAGCGACCGCAGTAGTGCTCGTGTTCTGCTCGAGTCGCGGGTTGCTAAAGCGCCCGCGATTGAGATCTCCCGTGATGATATAGAGCTTCTTGTCAGAACCGAACGTGATGATGCCGCCATCGTGGTTCGGGCCATTGGATTGACTGCCATCAGTTGGAAACGAAATGAGATCGAACGGCGCGATCAGGGTGTTCGTGGCGGTGTCATACACATAGCGCGTGACCTTGTTGGCCTGCCAGGCGCCGCCATCGCTGGCTGCCGCCGAATGGTACAGGTAGACAAACTGGTTTGCCGGAAAATCCGGATCGATGGCGATTCCCAGAAGACCACGTTCAGAAGATGAGTTGACCGGAAGGTCCAGGACCTCGTTCAGAAAGGTGGTGCCGCTGTAGCGCTTCACCTTGCCCGTGGCCTTCTCACAGATCAGCCACTCGGTGGCGCTGATGAACGCCATTTGGGTCGGCTGCGACAACCCCGTGGTGACATATTGGTCGACGAGGTAGCCGGAAGGGACGACTTGCGCCTTGGCGGCGACGACGAAGCTGCACAAAGCAGCCATCGAAAAGATTCGGAGTATTTTCATGACCCTCTCTATTCCTGCAAGCACAAACAAACTCAGTACGAGCCCAATTATACGACCAGGATTCCAACGGTCTAGTTCAGAGGAAGGTCAGGCAAATGGTGTTACACAACCGAAATTCTGGTCACGCCTGCTTCATCAATGGCTGTTACTTGAACCCGACCTCCCGCTGAAACCAGGTAGAACCCTCGGTATGGCACTCTCCGTTGGTTCTCCTGCCCCCGATTTCACTTTGCGTACGATGGGTTCCGATGGTCCCGCTGATTTCAACTTTAGCCAGTATCGAGGCGGTTCTCCCGTTGTTCTGCTATTTTTCCCAGGCGCCTTTACCGGTGGATGCACAAGTGAGGCGTGCGAGGCAAGAGACAACCTCAATTCGATCGCGGCTATGGGTGCGAAAGTAGTGGGAGTGAGTGTTGACAGCATCTTTGCTCAAGCAGCTTGGGCCAAGGAGAACGGGCTGAAGTTCCCCCTGGCTTCGGACTATCGCCGCGAAGTCGTCGACGCCTACGGGGTGCTCCTTCCCAACTTCGTAGGGATGGGACCATCTTCCGAACGTGCCGTCTTCGTCATTGACGGTTCCGGGGTCATTCGATACGTTGAAGTCGCCCCCACTCCTGGAGACAAGGTCAACCTTGCCGCGGCCAAAGAGGCGGTGGCATCGCTCGGCTCCGTTGCCAATTCGTAAAAACTATGCTTACCGCCGCCCTGTTTGCCGCTGCTCTCGCCGCTCCCCAGCAATGGGTCGATCTCTTCGATGGCAAGACTCTCAAAGGATGGAAGGTCATCAACGGGTTTGCCAAATTCACCGTCGAAGACGGGCTCATCGTCGGAAGATCCGCCAAGGGCTCGCCGAACAGCTTCCTTTGCACCGAAAAGCTGTATTCCGACTTCGAACTCGAGGTCGAGGTTAAGGTAGACGACACCGCGAATTCGGGCATCCAGTTTCGAACCAATAGCGTCCCCGGCTATAACAACGGCCGCGTTCACGGTTATCAGTGCGAGGTCGATCCCTCCTCTGACCGCTCCTGGAGCGGCGGCATTTATGAGGAGGGCCGACGGGGCTGGCTCAAGGATCTGAGTCAAAACGAAGCTGCCCGTAAAGCCTTCAAGCGCGGCGATTGGAACACCTTCCGCGTCGTCGCCAAGGGGGATCGGCTGCAAACGTGGGTCAATGGGGTTCCCGCAGCCGATCTCAGGGACGACCTAACAAGGACGGGATTCATCGGCCTTCAGGTCCACAGCTCCGAAGCGGATCCTCCGCTTGAGTTTCGGTGGCGCAAGGTGCGCATCAAGGACCTTGGAAACCCCTGGTCTCAGCCGGAGAAAGGCGGTAAGTGGCTGCTTCGGAGCAAGAACGACGTCAAGAACTGGACCCATGAGCGCGATCCTGGCGGCCCCGTTCAATGGAGCTGGTTTGGCGAGGGTCTGGAAGTTGCCGGCAATGGCGGGGACCTGATAACCAAGGATGCCTTCAACAACGTTCGGGCCCATATCGAGTTTTGCGTCGATGACAACGGCCAAGAAGGTCAGGCAAACGGAAATAGCGGCGTGTATTTCCAGCAGAGCTACGAGATCCAGGTCTTGAACTCAGCGGGCCGAGGACCGCTCCACAACGAATGCGGCGGAATCTACGGAATCAAGGCTCCCGACCAGGCGATGGCCCTCCCGGCTGGCCAATGGCAAACCTATGACATTTGGTTCACGGCTGCCAAGTGGGATGGCGACAAGAAGGTCAGCAGCGCGAGGATGACTGCCTATCACAACGGCACGCTAATCCACCGCAATGTGGAGATTCCCACCGCTACCGCCGCCGGAAAGCCAGAGCTGAAGGGCGAACGCCCTATTCGGCTGCAGGATCACGGCAATAAGATCAGGTATCGGAATATCTGGGTCGCTCGGCTCCAATAAGCGGCGCATAATGGAGCTATGACCACGGCCACGCTATCGCCGAAGATGCGGGAGCTTATCGGGCGCCTCGACACCGCCGTTGAGGAAGTCGAAGTGAAGGGATGCTGCATGAGCGTTAAGCAGGCCCTGGAAGAAATCGTCCAGAGCGGCGAGGACTTCGTCGATCGAAACTTCCTCCAGCCCGCTCAAGATCGCTACGCGCGCCGGTTGATTCATCTCGATCCCGACAATAAGTACTCCCTGATGGCCATGGTCTGGGGCAAAGGGCAGGGAACCGCGATCCACGATCACGCCCATATGTGGTGCGTCGAATGCGTATACCGTGGCCGCATCAAGGTCGTGAGCTTCGACCTGCGCACCCCAGAGGACGCGGAGCTCTTACAGTTCGAACAGCAGCAGACCATCTTCGCCGGGCCTGGCGAGGCGGGCGCACTGATACCGCCGTTCGAATATCATACGATCGAAAACCCCGATGACACGCCGGCGGTGACCCTCCATGTCTACGGTGGCGAGATGAAGTGGTGTCACGTTTTCCTTCCGACTGAGGGCGGCTATCGGCGCGAATACCGGGAACTCAGCTACACGGATTGATGCCCGGGCGGCTTGTTCCGGGACTAATCGCCTGCGTCGTCTTGGCCGCTCTCGCCATGTTTTTGGGCGGTACCGCCTTTGCCAAAGACACGCTCCACGCCGGCGAACTGCTGATCGTCATCGTTCTCGGCATGCTGGCTCGCTCGACATTGCCGCTGCCACAGAGCTGGGCTCCGGGCTTGGTGGTGGCGAGAGGAGCGGTTCTCCGATGGGCAGTGGCTGGGCTGGGGTTCAAACTGAGCCTGTCAGAACTGGCGAAGATCGGCGGGCCCTCTCTCGCGGTTATTCTGGTTTCGACGACCGTTGCGATCGCGGGCGGATACTGGATCGCCAAGCGACTCGGTGTCAACCATCAGCTGGCGGTTCTTCTCGGCATTGGGGGAGGGATCTGTGGAGCCTCAGCGATTGTCGCGGCAGATTCCGTTTTGAAGTCGGAGAAGGGGCACGTCCCTTGTGGATTGGGGATTATCACGCTGTGGGGCACGGTTGGCATTCTCGCCTATCCGTGGCTTGGCGAACTGCTCAACCTCAATAGCTTTGCCTATGGCATCTGGAATGGGGCGAGCCTCCACGAGATGGCCCAAGTCGTGGCGGCAGGACAATCGTTCGGAGCCGATGCCGTTGCACCGAGTACGGTTGCGAAGCTCGCAAGGATCTGTCTGCTCGCACCGGTCGTGGTCGGCCTGGCCTGGTGGATGACCCGGAAGCACGAATCCCATGGCGAGGCTAAGGTTGCGCCCGTCCCGTGGTTCCTCATCGTCTTCCTCGTCTTTGCGGTGGTCAACTCGTTCCACGTTTTGAGCCAAGACGCGACCGCACTGCTGCTGCGCGCCGATCTTTGGCTGCTGTGCATAGGGATGGCAGGCGTTGGGTTGCAGAGCGGCTTTCAAGACGTCAAGCGTGAGGGCTGGCAGCCCGTGGTCGCCGGTTTCCTGCAATGGGTGCTTCTCGCCGGGTTGTCGCTCGTGCTGGTCCGGGCCTTTGTCGCCTAGTTCGGGATGACCTGTAGCTCAAGCTGACCAAGCTTGATGATGTCTCCCGGTTGCAGGAGTGTGCGCTGGTTTGCAGGCAGCTTGGCATCGTTAACGACGGTTCCGTTGGTGCTGCCGGTGTCGGTGAGGAAAACCTCGCCGTTCACGACCTCGATGGTTCCGTGCCTGCCGCTGACGTAGGGATCGGCGATCTGCGCATCGTTCTCCGCCTTCCTTCCAAACGAATTACTTCCTTCCTTTAGGGGTAGGTCGAAGCCTGATCCGACGAGCCTTGCCGCCACGGCGCTGACGGTCGGCACCGCCGTCAACATGGTGGTCTTGCCGCTCGAGGGCATTTGCGTCTTCAGGGCATCGCTCGGATCGGTAATCCGAATCTCGTAGCCGCCCAGAGAAAGGGTGTCGCCGGGTTGCAGGGGGCGTTGCTCGCCCGGGTTCAGCCGTTCTCCGTTGACCTGGGTTCCATTCGTGCTGCCAAGGTCCTCGGCCCAGAGCTTTTCGGTCTCATGCCCGATCTGGCAATGCCGTCGGCTGACACGCGTGTCCTCGACGAGAATATCGCCTTGGCGGCCCACCACCGTGATGCCGAAGCGCAGCGGGTGCTCCTTGCCGCTTCCAACTTCGACGGCCAACGGAAGCAGGACGGCCGGCGCGCCAAAGGCATCGCCTTCTAACGCGCGTTCGAAAATCAGCCCGCACTCTACGCAGAACATCACGCCTACCGGATTGAAGGTCTTACAGACCGGGCACTGTACCGGTTTGATGGTCTGCGTCGCGTTTAGGGTCGGCGCCCCCATCATCGTCTTGTTGGGGTCGACGGAGGGTGGTGAGACAAGCTGTGTTCGGTTCGGATCCATTGAGCTTCACGATTAAGGACGGAGGCTGGACGCCTTGAATCTCGGGCCCCCGTCGGCCATAATCATTAACGTACCGCGTGGCGACGTAGCTCAGTTGGTTAGAGCGAACGGTTCATACCCGTTAGGTCATCAGTTCAAGTCTGATCGTCGCTACCAGTCCTTCACCCATTCGACCTATACTCAGGACGATGCCCGAGATCGCCTTTGACCGGTACTACCGCTACGCCGAGCTAACGGCTCTGCTTCAAGCCTACGCAGCCGAATTCCCCGGCCTCATCGACCTCACCTCGATCGGCAAGTCTCACGAAGGGCGGGAAATGTGGCTGGTTACCATCACCGATAAATCGGCTGGCTCCCATGCCGAAAAGCCGGCCTTCTGGTGCGACGCCAATATCCATGCCAGCGAAGTCAGTCCCGGAACGGCCGTGCTCCACCTCATCAACAAGCTTTGCACCAGCAAGGCGCCCGATATCAAGCGGGCACTGGCAACGCGCACCTTCTACCTCGTGCCGCGACTGAATCCGGATGGAGCTGAATGGGCGCTCGAAGACGTTCCCCGCATCATCCGCTCGTCCACCCGGCCCTATCCCTACGACGAAGACGATTTCTACGGCATCGAGCGGCAGGACATCGACAAGGATGGCCGGATCCTCAGTATGCGAATCAAGGATTCCAATGGTCCCTGGAAGATCGCCGAAGAAGAGCCGCGATTGCTAAAGCGGCGCGAGCCGACCGACACCGGCGGCACCTACTATCGGCTGCTCCCGGAGGGCCTGTTCCACCACTTCGACGGGCTCACCATGCGCGGAAGGCGCATCAAAGAGGGGCTCGATCTCAATCGGAACTTCCCGTCTGGATGGCGGTTCGAAAGCGAGCAGCATGGCGCCGGTCCGTTTCCCACCAGCGAGCCGGAGATCCATGCGTGCGTTCAGGCTATTGTCGACCGACCCAACATTTGTGGCGCGGTTACGTTTCACACGTTCAGCGGTGTACACCTGCGACCGCCGAGCCGGATGCCCGACGACGACATTCCACCGGAGGACCTCTGGATCTACAAGGACTTCGGCAAGAAAGGGGAAGAGCTAACCGGTTACCCGGCAATCAGCAACTTCCATGAGTTCAAATACCATCCGAAGGAGGTCATCACCGGCGTCTTCGACGACTGGATGTATGAGCACCGGGGCGTCTTCGCGTGGACGACGGAGATCTGGTCGCCTCAGCGGCAGGCAGGCATCACCGACTATAAGTACATCGACTGGTTTCGGGACCACCCCTTCGAGGACGATCTCAAACTGCTCAAGTGGAGCGATGAGAAGCTCGGCGGAAAGGGCCACGTGGATTGGTACAAGTTCGACCATCCTCAACTCGGCGAGGTCGAATTGGGGGGCTGGGATGCGATGTTTGCCTTCCGCAACCCGCCGCCGCAGTTCCTGGAAGCCGAAGTAGCTCCTCATGGCGACTGGGTTCTCTGGCAAGCTCTGGCTTCGCCTTGCTTGGAGGAGAAAACGACGCTCGTCGAACCGATAGGGAATGGCGCCTACCGCATCCGGTTTGCTGTCCACAACACCGGCTACCTTCCCACCAACGTGAGCGAAATCGCGAAGAAAAAGTCGCTGTGCCGTGGGGTCGTTGGGGAGATCGCCCACGCTGCGCAACCCTTGGAGGGAGCCGGTTCCATGACGCCCTCTTGGCTAAAGGCCGGGTTGCTCCGCCAGGAAGCCGGCCAATTGGCCGGGTGGTCTCACGTTACAGCCGGAGGTTTTGGATGGCAGACCAATTCGACGGACGACATGGCCGTGTTCGAGTGGATCGTCGGCCCGGGCGAGTACGAGCTGACGGCGAGGCACGAGCGCGCAGGAATGGTGCGTAAGGTTGTTCGGGCATAGCAGACGCTCGTCGACAGGCTAGTTGCAACAAACTAGTCGATAATGCATCGAGTGCCGGATTTCGGATCTAAGGCAGAAGCTCGGTCACAATTGGTCCATCGGCACAAGGACTGACGAAGCTATTGCACAGACCGTCGACCGCCTTTTTCGAGAGGAGGGTCGCCGGGTGCTTGCGACGCTGATCCGCTTGCTGGGGGATTTCGACGTTGCCGAGGACGCCTTGCATGAGGCGTTTCGCAGCGCTCTGGAACGATGGCCACAGGAAGGAATCCCTGCCAATCCGCGCGCCTGGCTGGTGACAGCCGGACGGTTCAGGGGCATCGACTCCATTCGAAAGCGCGTCCGACACGACGCGTCCTTGGCCGAGATCGCAAAGAGGCTCGACTCCGAGTCCGAGTTCGAGTGGTCGGAGGAGGAGATCGAAGATGACCGCCTGCGGCTGATCTTCACCTGTTGTCATCCGGCACTGCCCGCTGACGGTCGAATCGCCCTCACCCTACGAGAGATCTGCGGTTTGACGACGGAAGCCATCGCGAGCGCATTCCTAACGTCGCCCTCGACAGTTGCACAGCGGATCGTCAGAGCAAAAGCCAAGATTCGGGAAGCCGGTCTTCCGTACCAGGTGCCTTCGAAGGACGAACTGCCGGAACGGCTCGACACCGTCCTTCACGTCGTGTACCTGGTGTTCAACGAAGGGTATTCAGCCTCGTCCGGGGAGAACCTAACACGTGCCGATCTGAGCGGTGAGGCCATCCGTCTAGGTCGCCTGCTGTTCGAGCTCTTGCCCGAACCGGAGGTTGGAGGTCTGCTGGCCCTGATGCTCCTGCAAGAGTCGCGGCGAAAGGCACGCACGTCTGCAACGGGGGACCTCATCCTGCTCGAGGACCAGGACCGGAATCTGTGGGATGCCCACCTCATTCGAGAAGGGGTTGTGCTGGTCGAGCAGGCGCTGGCTTCGCAGCGATTTGGTCCCTTCACGCTCCAAGCTGCGATTGCGGCCGTTCATGCGGCGTCAGATTCCGCTTCGCAAACCGACTGGGCTCAGATCGTGGCGCTCTATGGCCTACTGGCGCGGGTTGAACCTTCTCCGGTGGTGGAGCTCAATCGGGCGGTCGCCGTGGCCATGTGTGATGGACCGGAAGCTGGCATCGAGTTGATTGATGCGATTCTCGCGCGAGGTGAGCTGTCGCAATACCAGCCTGCGCATTCCGCCAGGGGCGAACTCTGTCGCCGTGCCGGAAGAACCGGAGAAGCACGGGTATCGCTGGAACGGGCCCTCTCGCTAACCCAGCAGGAGCCTCAGCGGAGGTTGCTCCTGGCTCGCCTTTCCGAGCTCATGTAGCGCTTTTTTTGAAATTCCCCGATGGCCGGTGTCGAATCGTTGGTCAGCGGCGCGACTAGTCAATGTAAGTCGGCAACGACCAGGAGAAATGAGATTATGAGATTCATGATTATCGTCAAAGCCAACAAGGAATCGGAGGCTGGAGCCATGCCTTCCCCAGATGTATTGCGACAGATGGCCGATTTCCATGAGGAACTCTATAAGGCGGGCGTCCTTATTGATGCTTCTGGACTCCGCCCCAGCTCCGAGGGTGGCGCATCGAGTACGTGGGAGGAAGTCGCCGCGTGATCGATGGGCCATTCGCGGAGACCAAGGAGCTGATCGCCGGTTACTCGATCATTGAGACCGAGACTCGCGACGAGGCTATGGAATGGTCGAGGAAATTC
Source organism: Fimbriimonadaceae bacterium (assembly GCA_019187105.1). NCBI lineage: Bacteria > Bacillati > Armatimonadota > Fimbriimonadia > Fimbriimonadales > Fimbriimonadaceae > Fimbriimonadaceae bacterium. The sequence goes on from JABAQM010000001.1 coordinate 2,713,786, forward strand.
CCCAACCCGATGAACGAAGACTGCCATATCGAGGTGCGTCGGATGATAGAGCTTGAAGACTTGGAGCCGAGCCCGGAAATCGGCCGGTTCCTGAGTATGGAGAGGGGCGCACGATGAAATACGTGTGCTTGGGATTCATGGACGAGACTCTTTGGGACCAGATCGGCGAGCAGCGCAGGAATGAGATGATCGATGCCTGCATGGACTACGACGAAGCTAACGTGCGGTCCGGAATCTTGATTGGGGGGCAGGGCCTACTTCCCTCCGCGAACGCCGCGACGGTTCGCTTGCGGGACGGGCGCGCCAGCGTGACGGACGGGCCTTTTGCGGAGACGAAGGAACAGATCGGCGGCATCCAGATCCTTGAAGCGACCGACCTCAACCATGCTATCCAAATCATGTCGAACCATCCGAGCGTGGCCTTTGGCAGCATTTGGGAGATTCGGCCGGTCTTCGACCTTACCGAGATGCAGTCCGCAAGCGCGGAAAGACGAGGAAGCAAGCTAGCCGAGGAAGCCACGATCGTTCAGGCGTAAGCAAGGCAGTCCCAGGGGCGACAGCCCCCGGGACTGCAATCCGCTTCTCGAGCTGGAGGCCTAACGTATCGCGTAAACCCGGCCGTCCACACAGCCGATGTACAGCGTCCCGTCTGGGCCGATCGCTGGGGAAGAGTAGCCCGGAATCTCCGGCAGGTTGATCACCTTGAGCAACGTACCCGCAGTGTTATAGATCCTGATCGCCTTCTCGATTCCGATGGCCCATCGTTTGCCAAAGCCCATGCCTTGGACAATGCGATCCTGTCCGTCAATGAGCGCGGAGCCGTGGCTGGTGCCGAGCATGTTGCCCTCGATGAACTGTCGCTCCCAGATCTTGGTGAGGGCGGGTGTGTACTTGACCAGCGACCAGCTCTTGATGACGTAGATATTGCCCGCACTGTCGATGGATGGGGTCACATCGGGCTCATAGGAGTTGCCGCCGTTCAGATAGGTGGTGGTCTCACCCGTCGCGGGATCGATCACGGCCATAAAGTAGCCGAGCAGGATAATGGTCCCGTTCGGATGTACGGCAACGGTTCCACCGGAGCCAACCCAGCTCGTCCACTTCTTGGTGCCGTCTGGATTGAGGGCCACCAGTCCCTGATCTGTGTTGGTATAGATCGCTCCGTTGTTGGGATCGAGCGTCGGGGCGCCGAACCAGTTGATGTTGACGTCGTACCGCCACTTTTCAGTCCCATCGGGTCGCAGGGCCCGAAGCTGGTTATCCATCTGGATGTAGATCGCTCCGTCGGGCGAAACCAGCGGGCAAGCCCTTATTGGTTCCGTGCCTTGAAGCTTCCATTTTTGGGTGCCATCGGGGTTGATCGCGTGGAACGCACCGGAGGCGTCGCCGACATAGATCGTGCCGTCCGGACCCAGAGCCGGGGAAGCATGGGTTTGGTAATCGACCCACTTGGTTTCGTATTGCCACTTGATGGTCCCGTTGGGATTGATAGCGGTGACAAATGACCGTGGCCGTCGCTCTTCGCGCCAGGTTGCACCGACATAGATGGTGCCGTCGGCGGCGACAACGGGAGACGACGTCACAGGGCCTTGAAGGTCGACGGACCAAACGATCGACGGATTGGCGGCGATCGAAATGTTCGTCTTGCCGGTTCGAGCGTTGTTGCCGTGGTGGGTTGGCCATTGTGCCAATCCGACGAGCGGCATGGCAATGGCGATGAGGGTAAGAATGCGTTTCACGTTAGTTGACCTTCCAGACAAAATTGTCGAAGCCGACGATGCCAGTGACAAAGAGCGACTTATCGGCGCCGATCGCCGGACCGACCGTCATCGAGTCAGCGATCTTTACATTGAAGAGGACCGCACCTTGGGGGCTGAGCTTGAAGACAAAGCCGTCACCGGTGGTGCCATAGATGAACCCCCGGCGGTCAACGGCGAGGCCATTGTTCACGCCAACCGAGCCGGGAATTGGAGTACTCCACACGAGGGCGCCGGTCAAAGGATCGAGCGCGACAACGGCGTTTCCAAAGCTGCAATAGACCTCTCTGTTGATTCCCAGGGAAGCAGTACCCTTGTAGCCACTTCCGTAGGCCGAGGACCAGGTTAGGGTGCCGTTCGACTCGTACCGCTTCATCGTGCCCTGACTATAGAAAATCGTGCCGTCATCTTCGAATGCGGGAACCGACTGGGAACCACGGGAAGAGGACTTCGACCAGAGCAGTTGTCCATTTGCACTGTAATAGAGAAGGTCGGTACTGCCATGCGGCTCGTTGGACCGGACTCCGCCAAGGCTGACATCGCCATTCGGTCGAACTGAAATGTCAGTGAGCGACGAAGCGCCTGCAGTCCAGATCACACTGCCGCTAGGCGTTAGCTTGACGATCCCGGGAATGCCTTGATGGTGGTAAATCGTGCCATCGGGCATGACCGCAGGAGAATCGTCGTTCGTCATGTTCTGGTTTCGCTGGTAAGTGAATTTGAGGTCACCGTTTGGCGCGAACTTCAGGACCTGACCATTGGAGCTGTTGACGATAATCTCGCCTTGTCGGTTTATAGCCGGGCCACAGGACACGCCCTGGGAAGCTCCCCATGGATAGGGAACAACTCTGACCTTCCAATCGACTTCGCCATCGGCCCTAAGGACGGTGAGGTAGCACTCGCCGCTCCATGTTTCGCCATTGAACGTCACGCCGAGAATTGCCCGCCCCTGGCGGTCGACCGCGATCTCCGGAACCGAGCCCGCGGACCGGTGCCGCCACGCCACCTGTCCGAGGTCCGGACCCGGGTAGCTGCTGCGGCCGTTGCGCTGCATGTTTCCGTAGCGCATCGGCCAGGGATGATCTAGCCTCTTGCCGGTGCCGCCTGGTTGAATGGTCTGCGCCTGAACAGCAGATATCGAGGCAAGGGCTAGGGCGATTCCGATCGCCCGGATCGAGTCTCTCCTTTGGATACACCGCATAGCCATAGGGTGCACGACGCCGATCCCTTGATACGCCTTTTGGGGCCTTTTTTATGTCGTTCATTTCACGGGCATTTGCAATATTGCGGATGATTGCAGAGACAGGCTAAAGGTGTACGAGTCTGGATGCAGGGGCGGGTTTCACAAGCGGAGGTATGGGCAAGTTACTCAGGCCAGTCCCTAGAACTCGAAGTTCTCGGGGTTGCGATGGACTGCTTCGATTCGCCGGATCGTACCGGTCCGGCTGCGCATGACGATACTGTCGGTCTGGGCATAGCCTCGCTTGTAGCGAACGCCCTTCAGGATGTCGCCGCTCGTAATCCCAGTGGCCGAGAACATCACGTCGCCTCGGGCGAGGTCTTCTGTCATGAACACCCGATCCACATCGCCATCGAGCATCTCCTTCGCTCGTCGCCTTTGGTCGTCGTTGGTAAATACGAGCCTAGCCTGCATCTCGCCACCGTTACATAGGGTGGCCGCTGCTGAAATAACGCCTTCCGGTGCGCCGCCGATCCCCATGAGGGCATCGATGTCGCCGTCTGGATCGAGGGCGGCTAGGGCCAGCGTGAGGTCGCCGTCGGTCACCAAGTGAACGCGGGCGCCCGTGTCGCGAATTTCCTTGATCATTTGCTCATGGCGGGGGCGGTCGAGAAGTCCGACGATCAACTCGTCGACGTCCTTGCCTCTCGCCTTCGCCATCAGCCGCAAGTTGACTCGCGGTGGCAGGGTGATATCGATAACGCCCTTGCATTCCGCCCCGACCACGAACTTCTCCATGTAGCAGTCGGGCGCGTGCATGAGGTACCCATCGCCTTCCTGGGTTGCCGCAAGTACCGCGATTGCATTGGGCAAGCCGTTTGCGCAGAGGTTGGTGCCTTCCAAGGGATCGACGGCGATCTGGACTTCGGCGCCCTCACCGTTGCCGAGTTTTTCGCCGATGTAGAGCATCGGCGCCTCATCGCGCTCACCTTCGCCGATTACGATCAGGCCGTTGATGTCGAGCTGATTGAGGGTGTGCCGCATGCCCGCACAGGCGGCGGCGTCGGCGGCATTGCGATCGCCCTTGCCGACCCATCGGGCAGCGGAGAGCGCGGCGGCTTCGGTAACGCGAAGAAAGTCGAGGTGATAGTTGCGATCCATTGTCCCCTGGGCAAAAATCCAGGGTACCGCAGCCTTAGAAAATCATTGTAAGATGTCGATATGAAGTGGCTTCTTGCCTGGATTGTCGTCGTTTTTGCGGCCGTCGCCGATTTTTCCGGAATCTACGTCGGGGACATGGAGGGCGCAAAGGTCCGCATGGAGCTGAAGCAGAACGGCAAGAACCTCTCCGGCACTGCCGACGTCATGGGGCTGAAACTCAACATTACTGGCACCGTTAGCGACAACAGCGCGACCGGGACGATGGATATCGGTGGGGAGAAGCTCCACTTCAAAGGCACCCTCGCGGGCTCAAAACTCACCTTGAAACTTGCCGAGGTCGACGATGACGGCAAAGTCTTGTGGAGTGAGGCCGAGACCCTCGAATTCAAGAAGGAAGGCGGCAAGTCCGAGGAGCCGGTGAAGCCGCCGAAACCGGCTGAGAAGTCCAACCCGGCAAAGACCCAGTCGAGCGGCAAGGGCGACCTCGAGCCTGCAGAAATCAAGCCATTGGGCACGCTGAAGAACGGCAAGCTCTATGAGCATTCCAGCGGCGGCAAGTTTCGCTATCCAAGCAACTGGAAGCTGACCGAGGCGACGGACTATCTACAACTCACCCCTCCGGACGCGGAGGCCAACGAGTTCTATCTGATTATGGGGGACGACGCCAACGGGGCAACCGATCCCGCCGATCCCAACGTTGGGCAGTACCTCGATAGCCAGTTGACTTCGCAAGTGCCCACCATGAAGCGCGTTGGAAAAGTTCAGCATGCGCCGGCCGGCAACGCCAAGGGCGCGGTTTATACCTGGGAAGGCGATGTTCAAGGCGTGAAGGCGCGGACGAAGGCGTACGTCACCATCATTAATGGTGCGGGGGTGGCGCTGGTGGCGATTGGACCGGCCGAGAACATCAAGAAGCGGGAGCCGATTCTGCGCGAGATCTTCTTCACCTTCGGCTGGGGCCAGGGCAAGGGCGACCCGCGCCTTGTCGGAGAATGGACCCATTGGAGCTATAACGCGACATCTGGAACCGAGAAAAACTCGAAGGCCGTGCTGAGGGCAGACGGGACGTTTACGGCTTCCTGGGATGCGGAGTCGAGCGGCAACTTCAGCGGCAAAAACCAATACGGCAACGAAACTTGGTACGGCGGCTATGCGAGCAAAAACGGCGGCGGGTACGGCGGAACCTGGTTCGTCCGCGGGAACGAGCTGACCTTGAACTTTAGCGACGGCTCGACCGAAACGTGGGATTTTACGATTACCACTGAGAGCAGCGGCACCTGGCTGCGGTGTTATGGAGCGGACAAGAAGAAGCCGATAGAATGGCGAAAATCCGGCTGATCGGGCTGGAGGATTCGGGCCTTGCTGCCAATCATCTTGAGGTACATTGGTAAGCTACGCTGCCGCATAGCTCAGTCGGTAGAGCAGCTGACTGTTAATCAGCGGGTCGTAGGTTCGAGTCCTACTGCGGCAGCCACGAATTAGGTTCCAACTTGCAAAATAATTGCCCTCGACTACCGAGGGCATTGTGGTCGCCGCAGTTTATCTGCAGTTTATATTTGCCTTATCGTTGGGTGGCGCCCGTGATATTCGACCGCATGGTTCTGTAGAAAGCGACGCAGCTGGTCTTCGGTGATTCGACGCGATCGACCGAACTTCACCGACTCAATCAGCCCGGCGTGGATCAGTTCGTAGAGTCGACTCCGACTTAAGCTTAGAAGCTCAGCAGCCTCCGTCACCGTGTATGCAAGCTTGCCCACGTCAGAAGGCCCTGCCGCGCGATTCGCGTCGGGTAACTGTGCGGGTCGGCGCGACGAACTGTCCGAACGACAGACCGAAGAGTCTCCGTTCGAGGACGACGAAGCTGTCGATGTGCTCGACTGTCTGATACTCGAAACCTTGGTTACCGATCTCGGCTAGGACTGCCAGCAGGCCCGCTTCAGTTGAGCGCTCAATGAGGGCAGTAAAGACGTTCACCGCCTGATGGGCCTTGATCGTGGCCACATCGTGTCTGCCGTTCAGGTCGGCATGCTCCGCCTGATTTAGCAGGAGTTGGGCACGCTGCAATTGTTCGCGTAACGAGTTGGGGATCGAGATGACTGCTTGTTGATCGGAGATGTTTCCTTTTTCGTTCATGTTCTTAGCTCCATGGGTTTGACAGGATTACACCGACCTCGGCGAAGGTCTGAACTTTGTGCTCATACCCAGCGTCGGAAGGCGTGAGGCGATTGAGATGTCGGGCTCTGGTTTTGCCCGAAGTGACCGTCGTCAGCGAGAAGCGGTCAAATCCGTATAAGTTCGAGCACTGACCGCTGAGGGCCAGTTCTTGGTAATTCAGAAGCTTCGTTCGAAACTTCTTAGGGTCGACATGGCCCATGTCGAGCTCTACAAAGGTGGCACCCAGACTGACCAGAAGGCCATCGGGGCGAACTTGATTGCCAGACGATAGTTGGCGCCAGAGTTGCTGTTCGAAATGCCAAGTGCCTCCGTCTTTGGATAGCAGTGCGATCCTCGTGTCGGTTACGAGAAGTGCGTGCTGCAAGAACCGAGGTGAGGGTGATCGCCGCCGCAAGATTTTGGCGATTCTCTCACCTACCACTTCCGTCGCTTTGTGGCCAACTGTGTAGATGCTCTGATTAAAGAATGGGGTTTGTAATCGATGAACCAGCCCCTCACGGCCCAGCTCCCTTAAACGAGTGTTAGCCCGCGTTACCGAGCCAAAGTAGCCGAGCTTGATCAGCTGGTCACGGGTGAGTGCATGGGAGAGTGCTACGTCCCGAAGTACCCGTAGGTCTCTCGTGGTAAGCCTCATTCCAGCCAGTCCTCCAAAGGGCGAGTTGAGCCAGGTTTCTGCTCCATTCTAGGGTTAGCCGCGAGTGGTATCCAAGCCGCGCTTTTGTTGGAAGTTCCGGTTCCGTCAGGTTCAGGACACTGATCCAGTTGCGAGCATGCTTTCGACCTCTCAAGAAGCTGTTGGGCCTGTTCACTCATCCCGCCGCTCTCGTTGAGCACGGGCGCATTGAGTTGGACGGGGTGAGCGCCAAGTCCTCTAACCCAGAGGATGGCCTCACCGACATTGAGGCCGGCAATGTCGAACGCTCCCCGAACGCCTGCAAGATCGCGATTCAAGATTTCGGCGTTGGCGTGGGACGTCCTGAGGACGAGCTTTATACCGACGTTATCGAGGATGATCGAACGCATGGTTGGGCTAAGTTGCGCAAGGGTCTGGTGCGCGAGGACGGTGGAGAATCGAAACCGGCGTCCTTCGGCAAGAATGAGTTCAAAGTGCTTACCGTCAAAATGTTCGAACTCGTCCACGAAGAGCCGCACCGCGTTTCGCTGGCTCTCGCGCTGTCCAACCTGTGAGAACACCTCTCGGCAAATCGAGCTCAGGAACAGCGATCCCGCTCGCCAACCGGCCTGGTGGAGCTCATCAACGGCCAAGGATATGAGGGTAATGCTGCCAGGAGTCCTTAGTTGTGCACCAAGGTCAACCGGTTGGGGATGACCGTACATGCGCCGAAGTCCTTCGGTGCAGACCAAAGTGGAGACTTTGTTGAGAACGGAAGACGCTATGCTTGCCTGCCGATCTGCTGAGAGAGCATCGTAGCGGGTCCAAAAGGACCGCAACGAATCAGTTTGAGTCTCGGCGATGAGTGCCAATCGAGTTGCTCGATCGTGAAACAGCCGTTCCAGGTCCGTTATAGGCTTCCCGGTCTCTGCGAGAAGCAGGGCTGCATTCTGTAGATACTCTGCGATCTGAACGCCCCAGGATGCCGATTCAGCTTCGATGGAATCGAGAAAGCCGAGTGCTTTAAAGTAGGGTTCCCCAACCCCGCCGAGCGGATTGAACCCGAGCGGCTCACTTCGCTCCCTGAGATTGAAAAACTTGACCAAGGAGGGCTCAACACCGGCTCTAGCTGCAAGTTCGAGCGCCGCGCCCGCGAAATCACCACGAGCATCAAGAACGATTATTGAATGACCGCGAAGGATGTCACCGGCTACTAGGCTCTGGAGGAAGCAGGTCTTGCCCGAGCCTGACGCACCGATGGCATAGGCGTGAGTTGCGAGATGAGCCGGCGTCAGTTCGATCAGGGCGCTGCTAAGCGAGTCGCACCAATCCTCCCAGCCCTTCCAAGTTCCGATCCAATGCTCAGGCACACTTCGGGCCAAGCCAAGTTTGGCATGGAGGCTCATTCCTCCTCCTTTTCCTCTTTGTGTTCGTCGTCTTGTCGTTTGGCTCCCAGGCTCCGTTCTAAAATCCGCAGCATTTCTTTAGCCTTGTCCATAGGCATTGCCAGGAGGCACTCACGGAAGTCTGCAACTTGAAGCCAGGTCAAGGTCAAAGGTTCGGGTCGTGCCAAAATTGAGCCGCTCGTGCTCTTGGCGTTGACGTTGGTAAGTGCCGGGGAGATAATGGTCCGGCGGGGACATGGCTCTTTCATGTTCTTCGCTCCGCCGGGCTTCCTGTTTCCAGCAGGGACCCGGCATTCAACTAATTTGTAGCAGAGCTTTTGAACAATCCTAATCCGGCCTAGCCCACCCGGTGGGCTAATTTACAGAAAATGCCTTTAGACCATGGTAAGCAGAATTCTTAAACCAGGCGACGTTGACAGGATGGTCGGGATTGTTCCAGCAATTGACCCCAATCAAGCGGTTGTCGCAGCTATACGCGAACTGCTGAAGTGGTACTCGACCGGGGAACGCGCTAGAGCGTTTTCTTCATTCTCAAGAGTGTTACGTGTTGGCGATACTGAAGGCCATGTTAGCGCAAATTTGGTAACAAACTTCCAGGCTGACAGGCTGACGGATGAACGGAGTAAGCTCTTCACCTATAGCCTACAGGCATTGTTGCCTGTCGATCGAGCAACGCTTCGATACAACAATAACGATGGTGGATCGACTTTAGTCCTTACGACATTATTTTGGCAGGCCGACCAGAACAACATTGCCGGTAGTGTGCGCTTTCTGGAGGAAAGCATCGAACGAATGGTGCGGTGGTTTGAAGGTAACACCATAAGGAGCATCATTTTCACGGTGCGGGAAGGCATGCTAAGGCTTGTCCTGCCGACAATCGAGTCATTGAACCGGGACTCTGTTCGTAGGTTTCCCTTGGAAGATGGCGACGAGTTTGTTCGAGTGTATGCCCCCTGGAAACCGCAAGCCGCGGGTACAGACTGGGCTAGACGTCTATTGACAACATATAAACGACCGAAGTTAGCCTTAGCGTCTGACGCCGCACGTCTGAACGGCAGGGCGCTGCACGAATTTGGCTATGACGTCAAAGCTGCTCTTGAGAGCGGAATAACTACTTGGTCTGGTAAAGCGTCCTACAAATCGTGGCGGCGAACGGTGAGCGCTAGGTTGAATCTGAACCCAGCCAAGGACAAACATGCGGACGTCGAGGAGTTGTACCGAAACCTATTTCGCAGTAACCCTCGTTATCTGACATTGTATTGATTCACGGAACCCCGGTTCGATGGCCGGCTAAGTCTAGCCGGGCCAATTGAGTCTTTCTTCAACCTAGAGAAAACTCAACCCTCGCTCTCCGAGCTCGGTCCGTCCTCTCTCCTCGCCACCGATCCGCTCGTCGTTCGTCGGTCCGTTACCTCGGAGTCGCTCGGCGCGGTCCCGCGCACGGGCCGCGGTCCTTCATCTCGCCCTTCGTTTTGTCGCAGGAACGAAACTTGCTTCACTCATTAGTTGGCGAGCCGTAGTTTTGGTGATTTCTCCAGGAATACAGGGCTCGTTTGCGCGTAGATCGGACTGAATGGCAGCCTGATAGCAGACTCTACAAGCTCGAACTCGGAGAGACAGCCGATCAGCGCTAGTCCTGGAAGCGGTCGAGGTGCTTCATCCTCTTAGTCGATTCGTACATCCTGACGATTACGTCTGGACCTTCTTTTCGATTGCCCCGTCGGTAACAATTTGAATGGTGGATGCTGGGCCGTCGGCAGCGATTGCATCGGCGACGGATCCGGCAAGCATCAAGTCTTTTGGGAAAGCCGAATCTTGGCAGGCTACGCTCGGGCTCCCGCGTGAGGCAAGGACTTCAGATGTTTTCGTCCCCACTCCGGTATTGATTTCGAGTCATCGTACTACGGTTGAGGCAGGAATCACCACAGCTGAACAACGAGAAGCCTTAGACGACACCGGCAATGCCGACGGTATCTTCCCGGTCTTCCTTCACTTGCCACGGCACAGCAAGCAACCTCAATGCGCCAGAGCGTCATGGTTTCGGAGGGGTGACGAGCTTCTTACTCATGGCTGCTTCAGGTGACATTCCCGTTGCCACCCGCCGCAGAAAGGTCTGTAGCACAACTTCAAATCGCCGGTCTTTGATCCACTCCGCCAGCTGTTTCTCCTCACCGTATGCGCGGTACAAGACCGACCAGTATGGAGCCCGTTTGCGGTAGGTTCGAGATCGCGGTTCACCAGTAATCGCATCCGCTAGCGAGAGGCCGGATTGGAGGCGCATCTTGACTCCTGTTGGCGTATAACGGCAGCGGGGATCGGCGCACCAGTCAACCAGTGTTTTCTGCTCGCCGAACGCCTCCAAAAGTGGCCCGCGATGGCGCGTGGGACACCGGGGGTGTGTGATGGCGCTTTCCAGGTCCCAGCCATCAGCCAGACGACGCCTTACGAGCTTCGAGGGGACCTTACAGCGAGGATCCTTGAGCCACCCGTCGATCGACCTCGTTTCACCAAAGCCCGCATGCTGTCGCGTCGATTTGGAAAGCGCGGTTTCCAGCGGAATGCCCTTACGTATCCGTGCCACCAGGGCGGTGTGGGTGACCTGGCAACGTGGGTCTCGAGCCCATTGGTAGAGCGACTTCTCCTCCCCGTCATGGCGCCACAGCTGCACGCCCTTCGGTTCTTTGCGGCGCTCGTATGGTGCGACCTCCGTGGCGATGGCACGCTCCGGATCCCAGCCCCGGATTAAGCGTCGTCGCAAGGTGAGGGAGTCCACGACACACCGGGTGTCTGCAAGCCACTCAGCCTGCGACTTGGATACGCCATACGCTAACACTTGTGGCTGCCGCTTCAGGACCATCGAGTAACCGCTCCTGATGTTATCTCACGCAGCCCTGTCCCTAGAGTTCAACCGCACTTTTCGGCCCATTGGATCCGGCCGAGCATATGGCGAGCTACTCATTTACGGGACCACTTACGCTGCACCCACGGCCCCGATCACTAATTGGGGAGAGCACAACGAATACGGTCCGTCGGGGACCCGAAATGTGAACTGGGTGAGGCCTAGGAGTACAATTGCCCTTAGAATCTGGTAAAGCCAGTCGTGAAGGCCGGCATCTGCGATTAGGAGAATAAGGTGCCCATCCCCACGAAAGAACAGCTTGGCATCAGGGATCAGATTTGCTATTCCCGACTCGACTGCTTGCGAGGGTTAGCAGAACCCATTCTCAAACACTGTAGCCTCGTCGGGTTTACAGATCATGACGTCGAGCATTCCGATCGAATTGCGGGGTATGCGGCAAAGATTTCCCGCGATTCGGACGGCAATGTTGTTCTTACCGATGATGAACTTCTAATTCTATATTCCGCATGCTACTTGCATGATATCGGCCAATGCAATGAGAAGCCATATGAACTCGACCTTCGAGGCGTACCTCTGACCGAGGGAGAGTGGCAACGCCTTTCGGGCCAGGAGCAGCAGAGCTGGATTCGTTCCAACCATGCATCCGTCTCGGCTGCTATGATTGCAGCTTCCGTTAACGCCGCTCATCCGCCGATTGGGATCGCCCTTGAGGATCAGCACTTTCCAGCTCAGGTGGCAGCAGCATGTGCGGCACATACGGAGCCCATTGATGGAGCTCGATACGGTGAGCTAACAAGGGAAGCAACGAGCAACATCAGATTGGCCCTAGTCTGCGCAATCCTACGGATCTCAGACATCCTTGATGAAACGTGGGTCCGGGCAATGCCTTCTGTACAAAGGTTACTAAACCTGTCCGCAGAGAGTCAATCGCATTGGTACAGACATCAGATGGCGAAAAATATCAACATCGATGCTAGTAAACGAGAAGTTCTTATAGAATTGGATTTACCAGCAACCCAAGCCTCAAAACTTGAAGCTCTTCTATTGAAGCTACAGATCCAGGAAATCAAGGATGAGGTGCGACGCCATGAGCCCACATTATTTCCAGCTAGATTGCCTTGGCATATAACTCATCGCGTGATTCCGAGCACTTACGGCACGATTCCCGAAGTGCCAGAGGAAGTGATTTCTGCCTGGGAGCGCGATGTAAAGTCAAAGCAAGCCCGTGACTTTCAAAAACTTCAGCAGGGGGCCGATGTCCTATTCAAGGGCGCCAAGGTCCGGGCAATAGCCCTACTGTCGCAAGCTGAGGAGCAAAAGGATCCGGCGGCTCGTGCAGCGCTTCTTCGAGAAGTGGCAGACATTTACGCGGCTCAGGGTCTTACGTGGAATGAGCTAAGTGCTTTGGAGAGAGCATCAAGTGACTTGGAAAATCTTCCAATCACGGCCGAGTTCGCCAGAATAGAATCCCGGAAGTTCGAGATCTACTTGGAGGCAGGTCAAGCTCAGTTTGCTGCAAGGAACCTACAACAGCTAATTGAACGCGCAAACGGCGTGTTGGCTGAAGCTGAACTGCATCGGCTACGGCGCTCATTTATCGTTGCCCTTGCGAGGGCAGGCCTTGTTGCAGATTCGCGAAGGGAACTTGACGTTTACATTCAATGCTGGGGCGGCGATGATTTAGTCGATATCAGCGCGTTCGTCTCGGAGCTCGCCGTCTACTACTTCGTGATTGGTGGCTCGGATGAGGTTTCGATCCTATCCGATCGAGTTAAAGAGAGATACGCAGGAATAGCTCGGCCCGAGACTTTGGACTCGCTCGACACTTATATCCATGCGTTCCATACGGGCACGGTGGACAGCCACGGCAGTCCCGAGCAGGGATTATTGACGCGTTCGCAGATGGCGCGTCTCTTATGGCTCGCCGGCTTCGATCAAGAGGCGAAATCCATTCTGGAAGAAGCGCTGGATGACAATCACTCTGCGATCGAGCAAGCGTGCATAAAATGGAGCCTTGTTCGAACGCTCTGTCCCTCGAACGTTGAGTTCGTTGACACTCACCGCGACGCAAACGACCTCGCCGCACTAAGCAACTCCCTGTCAACCGACTCGGAAGCCCTGAATCGTGCCTATCGGCACCTTCTTGTTGGGAACCAACGAGAAGCATTGCCCCTACTGCTGCGAGAGGCGGCAGATGGTTTCCAATCTCTTAGCTGGGAAAGGATCGAACATGGTCATGGCGCGTTAGCCGATCTGTTTCTTCAACTCGGAGATCTAGCCGGCGCTACTTATCATGCGATCCAATCCCTCAACAAAGACGTCGTTAAGAAAGTCCTCGAAGCTTCGGTGGGAGTTTCAGATCGTGGCCTGGCCGACGCCATCGCCGAGAGTGCGATGGCTTCATCCTTGAAGGCCCACTTACCACACGCTCTGAAGATGCTCACCGTGATTGCTCCGCTGTGCTCCGACCATACCCTAGCCCAGGTCGCCCTGTTTGGGTTAGCACATGCTAAGGATGAATTCGAGGTTTTTGGCAACCGTGGAAGCTCCAAAGAGTCGTGGGACCTTCTCACGGTAATCGCGCCTTGGCTGGCACCAGAAGGAGTGGAAGCGATCAGGCGACATCTGATGGCAGTCGAGCTTCGGAGCACCGACATTCGGCTTCGCGAAACTATCCTCGAGTGCGCTACCGCACTGGTTCAGCGACTTGACGACGGCGGGAAAGAGCAAATACTTGCTAAAGTAGTTCCGCTCCTAAAAGTCAGGGACCCTGTCTCGTACCCAGAGGTTGTTCGCCTCATTGCCACACTGGGGTCTAGGAGTGGTGATCACCTGAAGGCAATGGCGAGGGATGCACTGTTTCCACGAGACGAACCAATCGATATGGTCAGGCTCGATTATGCTAAGCAACTAGCTCAACCGATTCCAACCAACAAGGCCGAGCTCCTAGTTAAGAAGGTCATTGATACCCTGAAACTAACGTTCCAGCGCTCTATTGGCGAGGTACAGGAAGCTCCGCCACACTCGTTCAAGCTTCAATCCTCCGACCCAACTGATCCGGCTGTGACGATCACGAGCTTTGCAGTTCCGAACAACATCGTTTCAGTTGCACTCGACCTTCTGCCTCAGGTTTCTATTGCGTTGCAGCAAGAGTTCGCCGATGCCCTATGCACCCTCGCCTGTGAGCCAGAGAACCTGTTTACAAATCGAAAACTTTCATTCTGTGGATTGCTGCAAATGCTTGAACGTGGAGTGGAACTTGATTGGGCCGGTATTCGCACCCAGGTGACCCCAATTGCCAGAGGCGAGTGTGTGTCCGACCGACAGCTCCAAACGTTTCTTGAATCCCAAAACCCGATGAATCCGTTTCAAGTCAATTCCGGAGACCCTCGGCGCTTGCAGGGGTTGGCGCTGGCTCTGGTGATGGGCACCTCCGGTGCCGGTTTCAAAGGAGGGCCTGGAATACTTAACAAGCTGCTATCTTCAAGCATAAGCACAGAAGTATTGACGGCACTTGATGCTGCGGGTCACGTCATAAAGCCTGGGGATTTCTTAATAAGTCGGCTCTGCCTGCTTCTAATCAGCGACAACGATGGGACAGCAATTGCCGCTGTAAGGGCACTCTACCGGCTGCGAAGGGTACTTTCAACTGAACAAATCGCTTTCATCACGACTGGGATCGACGAGCTCTCCCGGTCGAACCACTTTTATCGGCGCCGATGGGCTAAGGATCTTGCTAAGGCATATCTCACTAGCCAGCCAAGGACGAAGAAGGACCGTTCCTGGCGAGGTAACCAAAATAGGCTGCGCCAGATTTTTGAACGACCCGATGTCGATCGGCGGGTTCATTCCTAAGAACAGGAGCAGGACAACCAGGTTCAAGTTGTCGTACTTGTAACCAGAGTTCGTGCCGTTGCCAGCGGGATCATAAGACCATTAATGGTATCCGCGACCCAGGACTCCTTAATTTTCCCAAAAGCCCCAATTCCAGTGACGTTGCCTTGCGGATCGTTTGCGCACCTGGTTGACATGATACACCTGGCGACAGGGATCAACCATCGGCAAGGAAAGGTCGAGCTTCCGCTCGCTGCCTACGTCCCTTGCGTCTCCCAGGAGATCGGCGTTGCCGATCCCCTCGCACCTGGCTGCTAGTTTTCTTAGCGACTAACGACCCAAGAAGAACGTAGCAATGAGCCCGACGGCGGTGATCGACAGGACAAGTCCGCAGAGCGAGAGCAGCGCTCCGAAGTTGCGATAGGCGAGTGTGGGTGGATCAAGTTCCCACGCAGTCTCGCTCTTGAGCTGAGCCAAGGGTAGCAGGTGGTCAACGGCGGACCAAATCAGCAGGGGCCAATATTTCCAGTCGAAGTTACGGGGTCCTGGCGCTGTCGACACTGCGTCAGCTCGTGGCCTAATCTGTATAGGATCGGTGCCGGACCGGGCTGACGTATCGACGCTTGCATCTCTTGACGGCGACCTGCTGACGGGAAGCGGTTTGCCGCAAACACCGACCCACCACAAAGTCAGACCGAAGACTGGCAATAACCATACAAGGAGCCTAGCAGGTTGCCGCCCGTATCCTGTCATCGCGAAAAGGAACCAGTCCACAATGTTCGTCGACCCGTCTGATCGCTCGGCCAAGGACCTGCGGCGAAAGATGTATATCTCGTCAGAGACGGCCTGTTCGCCAGCACGGCTCATCGCCTCCTCCAGCCGCTTCAGGAAGTCGTTGGGAAGGTTAAGGTCCCTAAGCACGGCCCAATCTCCATCTCTCAGATGATCAATGGTCCAGGCTTTTGGGTCGTCCACCGAGATCCGGTTAAGAACAAGTTCGCGCAAGTTAGTCTTGGCTAGAATGCTTAAAGAGCTGACTCGAAGCCGGTCAACTGTGCTAACGCTAAGATCAATCCACGCGCTCGAAACCTGCTGACCGAGCCACATTGTCCTCTTGACGGAGAGGTCTTGAGCCCTCAGACTATCTATTCCACGCCCTATCAATGTGACATTCCCGTCGACAGTGGCGCCGCGAAGGACAAGTTCTGGTGTTCTCAGGTTGGAGCATTGGAATGAACCACCCACTTTGAGATTCTCGAAATCAACCACCCCTTCCACGATGGCCGGGGATTGCAAGTCGGTATGCGCGAGATTCACGTTGTTTTGAACGCGGACATTGTTGGCCTTAAGCCCTCCTTTAATCTCGTTTCCTTCCAATAAGATGTACGTACCCACCGCGCTTGATGACAGGTCGAGGTCACCTGCGAAGAAGGAATCCTTGATCGAGAGTAGTTTGCTGACGGAGCATTGGCTAAGGCCGACGTCCGCTTCAAAGCGGCACTTGTTGAACAGGAGGTCTCGGTTCCAATGGGACTTACTCAAGATCAAACACGCTGCCCGTTTACCGGTTGGCGCAGGCATAGCCACGAAGGCACATCCCTGAAAGTTTAGGGTCCGCCCTGCCTGCAGCTCCCATAGGTCGTCGGCCTCAGATCGGATACGAGCAAAGATGATCGAGAAACCACCGTCCGGTACGGGGACGTAGTCTCCTGCCAACAGATTCCGCAGAAACGACGCCCGTAGAATCGCCGACGGGTTGGCATGCCTGCCATGAGGAAAGCCCTTCGCCTTCATCGATGCACTTCGGAAATCGACAAGGAACTTAGTCCTTCTGAGTTGCTTGAGGGCACTTGCTTCAGAAGGCAGCATCGATTCTGACGACAAAGGCTCAGCATTGCAGGGTAGGATGCCTGCCGATAAAAGCAGGGCAGTGATCCCAATAGGGCCGATCGGGCAGCGAATCATTAGAACACCAGTTGTAATAGTGTTCTGACGTTTGCTAGGCACAAATTAGTTGGTGACGGTCCAGTGCTGAAGGGGAATCTTTCATCCTTCGCACACAGAATGCTCGTCGTTCCAACGCAAATCCTCAGTCGTGCGACTACAGTCACCTACCGTATGTCCTCCATGACAATCCCGGCTCGACCTCGAAAGATGAATTCTTGCCTTTATCCAAATATTGGTACAACTGTCTATTTTGTAGCCGGAAATGATGGGCATTCAGCTCCTGTTGGATACGCGACGTATCAGGGCGATTAAGCGCTCATCGGTAATTAGGCCGCACCGCTCCGCTAAGGGAGGCACATCTGTCCGACGTTGTCGGCAATTACGGGCTACATTAGGGCAAGGAAAAGTGCCGAAGCTCGACTATGATCCAATGCAAGGTCTTGGACCTTTGTGGAAGCCCGGCAAGGATGGCCAGTCGTTTTGATCGCACTCTTGTTCCTCAGGCGAGTCGTTGAGCCAAGCGCCGCTCGGCTATCGCAACGTCCGAATTGACTGCCAACAATCCTCAGGCGCCATCCCAGGAAGTTCCGGCTCGCAGGAAGCCAAGCGCAGCGAGTTCAAGGGCTCTCGGTCAAGGCGAGCTGCCGGGTGATGCAAGCCAGGGGCTTGAGATCACAGCGGGGAATGTCATCAGCCCTCCAACCTGCTCCTCATCCTAAATCGGTCCGCCAAAGGTTAGATTCATACTAAGCGCTGCGACACTCATTCTTTTTTATTGGTCTCTTCATTCTTTTCCCATACCTTTCTCCTCTTTTCTTTGATCGTGTCGTATTGAGCCTGAGTGATCTTCGGAAATGATTTAGGAAAGTGTTGGATTCTCTTTTCGTCGTGAGCGAAAATCTCTCGCCGGACTCTATTGCTAGGCTGTTCGACTCTTGAAACGAATGGATAAGGGTCGAAAAAGTCGCCGGCAGGGTTCTTCAGCACGACTAGGTGAGGAGGTCGATTGACCCGATCGCCGAGTTCATCGATGGCTAGTACGCGCTCGTAAGGGACTAGGCCGAAGAGGCTCAAGGTGGCCCTTTGATTCTCGGGAAGATCCTCGTAGAACCGCATGTATCGTTCGCGTTCCAAGTTCTGTGCTCGCCGTTCACCTTGCCATTCGTCACCTGATCGGTCTGGTTCAAGGCCCCAAAGCCCTTGGTGATGGTGCTGAAGCATATCGTAGTCGAAGATCGCATCCCACTCGTCTGTTTCCAAATTGACGAATGCCGGAAAACGCATTATCTCAAATACGAGCTGATCTGGAGGCCAGTGCTCGACAAAGCGGTAGTACCACCACGAGCGTTCCTGTCGGAAGCGCTTGGGGTCCTTGATGAGAGGGTATTGCGGATCGCCAGGACTGCGGAGCAAAACTTCCTCATAGTGCTCCGAACTCACATCACCGAGAGCTTTAACCAGTTGTCTTTTGAGCGCAACCAGGGACCTCTGTTCAGTTCGAATACTCCTCCGCCGAACCTGCAGTGAGATCCCGAAGTAACCGAAGAGCAAATGATCGTTCCTGGGCAAGAGGAGTTGATCCTCGAGCTCACCTTTTCCCCAAAGGTAGAATTCCTCGAATCCCCGACGACGCGCCGCCTCTGCAAAGGTGCGTCTTGTTGCAAGGCTGATGTTCGAGGGAACAGCCACAATGAGACCGTAGGGCGCCTCATCGGCTCCAAGCCGAATCTCGCCAATGACTCTCTTCGAGTCGCTCGGACCGAACGTGGTCTTCCTCTTGCACTGGATTATCCAGAGGCGTCGGCCAACTGGAAGGGACTCGGATTCGGCATCCTCATGCTCAACGGGCGGACCGGGGAGAAGCTCATATGCCCGGCTATCCGAGCCTTCATCTGTCCCGGTTCTCCCGACGGCTTGTATATCGACCCAATCCCGGAACTCATAGGCGAGTTGCCTCACTAAGTCCTCAAACCGATGAGGCTCAAGATCCTCAAAGTGGAGCGGGCTGAGTGTGCGGCCAGGTTTGGGCTTCGGAGCCATATCCGGATTTTAGCAATTGGACCGCGCGAGACAAATTGATTCGGGGGAGTCACAACCTCCAGGTTTGCGAACCTGTCCACTTTTGTCGGCAACCGCAGACTACATTCTAACCTGATAACAGAGCAAAGGAAGACCTTTCCGAAGCTCGAAGACGAGCCAACTCAAGGTCTTCGGCCTTTGAGAAGTCCCGCAAGAGCGGCCTGTCATCCTGGTCGGATTCTCGTTCCTCAACTAGCACGTCAAAGTTCGTTGCGTCCCATGAACCAGAATTGCGCTCAGCTCCGAAGGGCGCAGCAATGAAGTGAGAGATGTCCGAGCTGAGTTCCACCAACCGCTCTGTGCAGATCGTAAGGAAACTATCCTCGCGTGAGCCAGCTAAGCGACGCCAGCCCCGATCACCAGGGGCTTGATCGGCAGTACAATAGTCGGGAAGATGGAAGTGAAGGCGCGCACATTCCTTCATTCCGGCAAGTGCGGTGACGTGGTTTACTCGCTTCCTACCGTCCGGGCTTTAGGAGGTGGGCATCTATTCCTTCGGCCAGCGGAGGAGCTTGGTTTCACCGCGAGCGCTGCTCAGGCTCTCTTGCCCCTGTTGATCGCTCAGCCGTATATCACGGGGGCGGGGCTTTGGAACGGACCAACGGTTGATGTTCTTTTGGACCGATTTCGCCAAGAAGATCGACCAACAGTTACTAACATTGCGGATGCCCACCTTCGGGCGTTTGGCTTATCCAGGTCCGAAAAGGACGAGCCTTGGCTTACCGTTACTGATGCGCCTCGTCATGGCCGCGTGGTCTTCGCACGCAGCTTACTCCGTCATGGAGTCCCGGGCTTCTGGAGAGCGGCTTCGAAACGGTTCTCAGACGCTGTCTTTGTTGGTACTAGAGGAGAGCATCAAGCTATCCAAGAGATAATCGGTTCCATCGAATTTCACGAGACCCCAGACTTTCTTGACCTGGGTCGGTTCCTTGCTGGCAGCCTCTGCGTCGTCGCCAATCAGAGCGCCCCGTACGCCATCGCGGAAGGATTAAAGGTAGCCACTGTTCAGGAGGTTGACACCTGGGCTCCGAACTGTGTCTTTAATCGCAGTAATGCTTACTACGTAAGTACTGAGCGCTCAGTCAGCCAGTTAGCCTCCGGAACGCCACTGATAGGTAATTGCGATAGGATTGGCATTGCGACATTGCCGATAATCCACCCTGGTCCTCATGCTGGAAGGCTGTCCAAGCCGACCAAGCCGGGCACTTCGGTCGTTGTGCCAACCCATAACGCGATAAGGACCATTGACGCGTGTGTGGCATCGGCGGTCGGGACTATGGATGTAAACGACGAGCTGATACTGGTGGATAATTGTTCCACCGATGGCACGCGGGAATGGCTGGCCGACAATGGCAGGGGGAAATTTCTGGTTTCCCTCATGGAGAGAGATCTAGGTTCTTCGGCCGCAGTTAACGTCGGCATCTTGCTTTCTAAAGGAGACTCAATCCTAGTATTGAACCCTCGCACACAACTTTTTGCCGGCTGTCTCGAACGGATGAGATCCAGGTTTGCCGATCCCTCCGTCGCCGCCGTTGGACCTGTATGCAACCATGCGGCGGGGTGGCAGTACGTTGAGCACCACCTTCCGCCAGGTGCACCAAGAATGTCGAAGCAATCGCTGGAGGATCACTTCAGAAGGCAATACTCAGGCAGATCAATGGAAACAAAACTTCTCACTGGGATGTGCATTATGCTCAAGCGCCGTGACCTTGATCGCTATGGGCTCTTTGACGAGTCGCTATTTCTTGGTGTCGAGGATCTCGAGTTGTCCTGGCGGTTGCGCGCCTGCGGAATGCGACTGATTATTGCCAGGGACACATTTGTCCACTACGATGGTGACCTTAGCCTTGACTCCATTTCCAGATCCGATGGCCAGACGTTGCTGGAGGCTAGTGCAAGGGCGCTTGTCAGAAAGCTCCACGTTGCCTATTCCTCTCCAGGTGAGGTTTCCTCAACCGAACTGTGGGACATTGGTTTTTTTCCCTGTGAGCGGGATGGCCCATTTGCCGAGACGGATTCGTCCAAAGTGTAGGAATGTCTAGTCTAAGCCCAGAGCTCTTAAGACCACTTTTTGAAAAGTACTCAATCCAGACGTTCGTCGAAACTGGTTCGTTTCGCGGCGACGGGATCCTGGCAGCCCTGATGGCAGGAGTATCCGAGGTCCTATCATGCGACATCGACGAAAAGATGGTCGAGACTGCTCGCTCTCGATTTGCCGATGACCACAGAGTGGCGATTTACTGGGGTAATTCACTCGCATTTCTCAGGGCTTGCTTGCCGCGGGTCCGTGGTGCAGCGCTCTTTTGGCTAGATGCTCACTATCCCAGCCATTTTCACTTAAGTCATCTGGAAACGCCTGATACCCGGTTCCCCGTAAAGCAAGAGTTGGAGATTATTCACACTCTTCGGGAAGGGGGATTGTCGGACGTGATTATGATCGATGACATACGAGTGATCAGCTCCCTCGACAACCCATGTTGGCGGCCCGGTGAGGTCTCGGACTATTTTCGGATCGATAATTTAAGGATTGCTGAGCTAGCGGAACCGTTCCAAGCCACCCATAAAGTGACCCTCGAACTCGCTCAGGAGGGCATCATGACTATTTCGCCTTTGGTCGACCAGCAACCATGAGTTTCAGTTTGACCTTGCAGAAGGTTTTTGGTGAGGCAAAGTCTGAGAGCGACGTGCACCCGCACTCACCCGTTGAAAGGGCTCATCTGTTTCACTCTTTCGACGGCGGCAGCACTGAAATAGAGGTGCTCACTTTTCTGAACGCGTTGGTCCTGTTGTTCAAGCCGACGACCCTCCTAGAGACCGGCAGTGGTCAAGGCTACGGCACGATTGCCCTTGCAGCTGCCATCAAGGAGAATGGCTTCGGGAAACTGCAGTCGCTAGAGTTCGATTCGAACACCGCGAGGGAAGCGCTCGCAAAATTGCAGCGCTTTGACGATAAGCTACTGCCGCTCGTCGATATCCATGTTGGGGAGTCACTTGACTTCCTCAGTGGTTACGATGGCCCGCCATTCGACTTTGCGTTTTTCGATAGTGATCTAAAGATTCGTCATCGAGAATTCGAAATCCTTAAGTTTCGTGACAAACTTCGGCCCGGCGCGGTCTGCGTATTCCACGACACCTCTAGGCATCGTGGAGAATATCTCCATGACTTTAATGCAGAAATGATTATGCATTTGGATGTGGCCAGTAACTCACTGGAAAGGCTCGAAAGCAATCTATCTCGCGGCGTTCGCCTAATACGTCTCTAGCGTTTGAAACGGCCTTGCGCCCAGGTTCATACTATGCTTCAAGAGGCTCCAAGATAGCAGAAGTCGAAACTGGCCAGTCGATTCCGGGATGAAGGAAGCCAAGGAGACTGGACTGATGTAGTGGTCCGTATTCAGCATCTGCCAATAGCAGGGGCATATTTGGCCGACCGCCAAAGTCAGTGGCGTTGGGCAAGAGAGCGACCTTGTTAGCGGCCAACTGGCGCAAACCTCTTGAGGCATGAAAATGGCGAGCCACCAAACTTTGGCCCGCCAGGGCTTGAACAGCCAGGCTGATCACTCGTCTTCAGGGCGTCATCGGGTGACCTCGATCCTCTTGCTCCCTGACCGAGTGGGCACCAATCCAGCTCCGCCTGGGCCCCAACAATGCCACCGCAATCGTGTCCGGCTTTGCCGGGCCCGCCTGAACTCAAAGCGGTTGCGGTGAAATTTCGCCCAGATTAGGCGCTCAGTCGAAACTTGCACACACTTGGAGGAAGTAGTCTGATTATTGCTGGCCACAGCCACAGGTCCTGCTTATGGATACCAACACCAGTTTCGCCGTCGCCTTTATGGTCCATGACGATGTGGAGTTCATGCGAGCGAGCATGGAGTCTTTTGCCGCGGCCGGACCCCTTCGGGTCTATGTCAGCAAGGTGCCGTGGCACGGCGCGCCGGGTAACTGGGAAGCGGCCAATGCCATTGCCGAAGAGCTAGGCGCGGAAGTCGTTCTGGGAGAGTGGCGATCGGAGGCGGAGCATCGGCGTTTTGTACTCGAGGATCTGCGCCAGATCGGCGTTGATTTCGCCCTGCTGCCCGATACCGACGAGGTGATCGAGCCCCGGCTGCTGCACACGCTGCTGAAATATGCCGAGCATGATCTTGCCGACCTGGTGTACGTGGAGATCGACACCTATTGGAAGCGGCCGGATCTCGTCGTCCGGCCCCGAGAGCCGTTCACTCCGCTCATGCTCGCCGCCGTCAACCGGGTGGAGCACGTTAACCTGCGCCAATATAAGGGCTCGCGGGAGGTCCTGCTGGGGCATTCCCACGGCGTCGTTCACCACCTGGCGTACGCAGGATCGGACGCTCGCATCAAGCGCAAGGTCACGTCATGGAGCCACCGAAGAGAGGTTGAGCCGACTTGGTATGGCACGAAGTGGAAGGGCTGGGAAAGCGATCCGCTCGAACGGCACCTCCATCCAACCCACCCTGAGAACTACGATTTCATCGAATTCATCGAGCTTCCAAACGTGCTGCGAGCCGTGGAGGCCACCGAGTGCTGGCAACCGGCCATGCCAGAACTACCGACACCCTGGCCGACGATAACCGTATCGATACCGCTTTATGGCGGGGAATCGGAGATCGCGGCGTGCCTAGATGCGCTCGCCAACTGCCAGGACTTGCTCCACGAAGTCTTCGTCGTCGACAACGCGTCTCCCGATAACGCTGCCGAGGTCGCGCGGGGCTACCCGTTCGTCACCCTCATCCAAAACGAGGAGAACCTCGGTTTCGCTGTCGCATCGAACCAGGGTTACCGAGAAGGTTCTGGAGACGTCGTTATCTTTCTCAACAGCGACGCCATCGTCACTCGCGCCGGCCTGATTGAACTGATCCGGTCGCTTCTCGCCAGTCATGCCATCGGCTTGGCCGCGCCCTTGACAAACTTTGCCTGTACAGAACAGGCGATCCAGGCCGGAGTCAGTGACTTGAGCAACCTCGAGAGGTTTGGCCGGCTGGTCGCCAGTCGTCATGCGCCAGACCTGGAGACCGACTTCGTCATCGGATTCTGCATGGCCGTACGCCGCAGCCATCTGGAGGAGGTTGGCGCCTTCGATGAAGGCTTCAAGGTCGGCGGTTCCGATGACGTCGACCTCTGCTATCGCTTCGTCCGGACGGGTTACCGGATCGTCGTGGCGCAGCGGAGCTACGTCCACCACCTTGGATCGCGTACCTTTGCGAGATTGCCCGACCGTGGCCGCGCCGTGATCCAGGCGAACGACGAGAGGCTAAAGGCTAAGTGGCACCGCGATCTGGAGACGGGCTTTGCATCGCACCTGATCGGCTCGTCCACACACCGCATTCAGTTCACCGAAGAGCGCCGGCCGGAAAGGATCGACGCCCAGGCAAGCGTGCGTGCGCAGATCGCCAATATCAGCCTCTCGATGATTGTGAAGAACGAGGAAAGGGTGCTGGCGGAATGCCTCAAGTCGGCCAAGCCCTTCTTCAAGGAGATGGTCGTGGTCGACACGGGATCGACAGACCGCACCATCGAGATTGCGAAGTCGTTTGGAGCAAAGGTTATTGAATCGCCCTGGCAGGACAGCTTCGCGCAGGCGCGGAACGTCTCGCTCCAAGCCTGCACGGGAGACTGGATTTTTTTCCTCGATGCCGACGACACGCTGCCCGTCCGAACGGGGTTGCTAAGCCTCGAAGCGGCCATCAAAGCGCCTCCGCACGTTCACGGCTTCGTTATTCCCGTTCAGTTCGTCGAGGAATTGCCTCGGGCGGGAACGCGAGTCGATCACGTCAAGCTCTTTCGCAATCTACCGAATCTGCAGTGGGTGGGGCGCATCCACGAGCAGATCCTGCCGTCGCTATCGGAGCACGGAGGGATCATCGAGCGTCTGGATGGCGTGGTGCTGCACTCGGGTTACGATAACAGTCCCGAAGGTCAGCGACGCAAGCGAGAGCGTGATGAGAAGCTGCTGATGCTCGACCTCAAGGATGATCCAGACCATCCGTTCCACAATTACAACGCCGGGATGTCCTACAAATACTTTGGGTCGCCCGAGACGGCCATTCCGTACCTTGAGAAAAGCATCCGGTTAGCCCTCCCGGGCTCATCTTTTGTCAAAAAAGCCTACGCGCTATGGATCGCATGTGAGCACATGCTGGGCAACTTGGTGGCGGCCGAGCAACTTGTCGAGAGGGCGCTCGGCGAAGGCCAGGTCGACCCGGAGCTTTATAATGTGGCCAGCCAGGTTGCGGAAGCGCGCGGCGATCGAGCACGGGCGATCGATCTTTTGCTCCGGATCGAGTCGTACTCGCCGAACGGCCAGTTCTCGAGCTTCGACATCGGCCTCTTGTCGTTCCTTACGGACCACAACCTGGGCGTTCTCTATGCAGCGGAGGGAAATATACCGGCGGCAAGGGACCGGTTCCAGAGGGCGATTCAAGCCGAACCGAAAGCGCTACACAGCGTGATAGAGCTCCTCAAGCTATCCCTTGAGGAGGGTGATCTCCGTAACGCGCTCCAAATGCTCCACCATCTGGAGGCAGTCTGCGGACCGACGCGTCTGGTGGCGGAGACCGCGATGCAGTGCGGCATCGCCCTTCATGGTCCTGAGATCGGCCTCTCTCTGGTGGAGGGCCTGATTGAAAGGCACCCGTATGCCAATGAGCCCCGACACGTGCGGGCACAGGTGATCTTCGACCACTTTCCACAGAAGGCGCCACTCGCCGTGGAAGACCTTCAGGTTCTCGCCCGATTCAACGATCCGGCCGCATGCTTTATGCTCGGCATGTATTGGCTCCAATGCGGCCGTACCGGGTTGGCCGCGTTTTGGTTGGAGCAGAGCCTCGCGATCAATCCGGAGCACGAGCAGACGCGCCAGCAGCTCGAAGCGGTCAGGAGTTTGTTGGCGGCAACCGCGTAAGGCCCAGCATGACCGAGTTCATCAACTTCATTGTCGCGACCGCGACTCATGGCGGTCGAGTGGAGCGCCCCGACGGAGAAGGTTTGGTGGGAGTTCCTGGGGAGGGGCCGTACTTCCGGATCACGCTGTTACGGGATGGAGACACCGTAACCAAGGTGTGCTATGAAACTTATAGTTGTCCGGTCGCAAACGGGTGCGGGGAGATGCTTTGTCGCGTTGGCGAGCGCAAAAAAGTGGAAATTCTTGCAACTCTAACTGCGCAGGACTTGGTAGCATTATTGCGGGGAGTCCCTGAAGGGAAAGGGCACCTCCCCGAAATGGCGATGACGGCGTTTCAGATAGCGCTAAGAGACAGGCTGAAATGAGGCGAACATGCTAGGACTTCCGTATTGGGGTGGGTTGTGGTGGCGCGGCGCACGCCCGCCAGATCGGACCGGTGGGGGCCCGGGCGGTGGCGGGTCTGGCGGCGGAGGAGGTGCCGGTGGCGACGGATCTTTCCCCGATTGTTCGGGGAGCTGCGACATCGGCTACGACGAATGTGGAGCCAGCGGTGTGACTTTTATGCCCAGTGCCGAGTGTCCAGGTGTCACCAGTGTTCCGCCAGTGTCCGGGCCCAGCCCTGCCGACTGTCCCCCAACCTATGGAGCCTGACATGGATCATTTACGACCAAGACCTTATCCTGTCTCTCTCGATCCTTTTGGTATTCCTGACGCTGTGCCCTATGACGGTGCCGATAGTTCGGAATCGCCGTATCGCCATCCCTATCGGCCCGTGCCCGGGCCTACTGGAGAACTTGTCGTTGATCCGGAAATTCGTCTCCCTGGCAAGGGATTCGGACTGGATATCGGGCTGTATCATTCGACCCAAAATGCTTATAACTTTGCGCTTGGCAACTTTCGCGATGCGTCGGTATTTGGTCGCATCGTAAGTTACCCGGCCAGTGGTGACCGCATCCTCGCGCAGATCACCCGAGGAGATTTCCGGCGGTACGTTCATACGATCGTCGGATCGAGCGCAGGCATCACGACGTATGCCGCGCTAACAGATCAATCCAGATCCACGCTCAGCTATGCGTCCGGCGAGTTCACTGAATGGCTTACGGATGGTATGAAGATGGTTTACGCCACTCAGGTGGCCGCCGAAACCCACATCCACAATCTCATCCGTGTCGAGGACCCGGCCGGTAATCGTCACACCTACGCTTACACCGTGATGGGAAGCGTGCCCTACTTGCAGACTATCGAGTTACCAGGCGCTAGAGTGGTTAGTTTCCACTATGAAGCGGGTTCGCCCACTTCGCTGCTGTCAGCAATCCAAGACTGGACAAACCGCCGTTGGACGATGCAGTATGACGCGAGCCGAATGCTCACGACGCTTACCAGCCCGTATGGCTGCGTCACAAAGTACAACTATGATGCCGAGGGCAACATCGCCGGCATTGAAGATCCACGGGGCTACGTCACCAGCTACACCTTCGAGATGACGACACCATACCGGGTTGTTAGCATGATCTTGGGCTCGGCTATCTGGAACTACGAATATCCGGACCCACCGGGGGAACAAAGCGTGATGATTTCGCCAACTGGGGCCCGAACGACCAACCACTTCACGGACGGCAAGGTCACAAAGGTGGAATATCCAGAGGGTTTCACGGAAACGATGACCTACGATGGGAACGGGTGGCTGACGAAGCGGGAGAGGCCACTAGGTGTTCAAACCGAGTGGACATGGAACAGCTTCGGCCAGATGCTAACGGAGAAGGACGCTCTCGGGAGAATTACAACGTTCCAATACGATGCCAGCCTCAATCTGACCACGATTCTTTATCCAGATGGCGGCATCGTAACCCAGACCTTTGACTCGCGCGGCCTTCGCACCGCGGTTTACGACCAGTTGGGCAACGCCACGCTCTCGACCTACACCAATGATGGATTGCTACTGGCAGTGACCGACGCTCGCGGCCTGCGGACCACGTTCAGCTACGATTTGTTCGGCAACCCGGTGACGATCATGGCGAGCGATGGTGGTATCACCACGAATGTTTACGATAGCCTGAGCCGGCTGCTGAGCACGGAGGATCCAACCGCTCGGATCACCTCGTTTGCATACGATGTTGGGGATCACATGACCCTTCGCAAGGGACCCTATAAGGCAGGGACCTCGGCCGCACTGATTCCCATTTCCACCTTTGTTTACGATGGCTGCGAACTGCGCGCCGAAGTCGATCCTCTCGGCTTCCGCACCAGCTATACGTATGACCGATGGGGTAATCGGCGCACGGTGAAGAACGCCCTCGATCAAGTGACGAGCTTCCTCACCGACAATATGGGCTACCTGACCACGATTACCAATCCGCTTGATCAGAGCCAGTTGGTGACCTACAACGCCGCAAAACAGAAAATCGCGGACATCGACGCCCTCGGCAACCGCACGACTTACGGCTATGACCTCGCCGCACGCCTCGCGACGATCATGAACGCTCGGGGTTTCATCACTTCGCATACGCTTAACGCGAGGGGCGATCTTGTATCCGTAACCGACGCGCTCGGCAACGTCGGGACGTTCGCTTACGACAATATGCGAAGGCAAATACGAGCCACCGATCCGCTTGGCAATGCGATCGAGACCGTTTATGACCTTGCGGGCCGAGTGAATGCGACGATCGATCCGCTCGGTAATCGCACGACCTTCGCGCGAAACGCGGTTGGCAATGTCGTAACCTCGATGAACGCGCTGGACAAGATCAGTACCCAGGTCTTTGCCGCCAATTCGAATCTGCTGGAGGCGACGGTTAATCCGCTGGGTTTCCGAACCAGCTATGTGTACGACCTAGCGGGACGGCAATCGGTGATCATCGATCCAGCAGACGGGCGGACGAGCATGGCCTTCGATGACAGCGGTCGGATGAACGTTCTCGAAGACCCGTTGGGTCGCAAGACGACCACGACGTACGATCTCCGAAGTCAGCCCGCTACCATCCTCGATGCGAAGGGACAAATATTGACCGACGTCTATGACGCCTTGGGACGACTCACGGGCAAGCACTTAGCAGATGCGACCCGCATTACGATGGCTTACGATGGCGCAGGGCGACGGACCACCCTGCAGGACGCGGGCGGCACGACCACCGCGACCTACAGCGCTCGCGGAGAGATCACCGGCGCCACGTTCCCTGGACCTTATACGATGGGCCTGGAATACGACGCTGTAGGGAACCGGACGACGCTTACCGATCCCGACCTCGGCGTGTGGGTGCGGTCGTACGATGCTCTGAACCGGCTTACGGCCTTGACCAACCCGGATGGGATAAGAACGACCATGGCCTACGATGCCGCGAGCCGGGAGACGACGATACTCGACGGATACGGCACGATGGTCCAAGGCTTCGATGCTGCATCCCGGCTAACCACCATGATCTGGCGGGATGCGACCAACGCGATCCTATCGACCCTGGTCGACAGCTACAATGACATCGGTAGCCGGATTGGCCGCAATGAGGATGGGACGCTGACGACGTGGGTCTATGACGATGCCGATCGGCTGCTGAACCAGCAGACCGCAAGCGGCTATGCGACGTTCAGCTACGACTCGCGGGACAATATCCTGACGAAGCATGAGCAAGGCAGCAACATCATGACGTTTACGGTCGATGCGGCGAGCCAGATGGTCACGATGATTCAAAGGGCAGGGCTTGCCGGAGTCTCAAATACCACCTACACGTATGACCTTACCGGGAATCTTGTCCTGGAAGACCTCCACAATCCTTCGGTAGCTCCCAGCGCGTTTCGAACCACACATCTGTGGGATCCGCTCAACCGGAATGTTGGCATTCAGCATAGGCAAGGCACCGATCCGATTCAGCTCTCGACCTACACGTGGGACGGCGACATGCGCCGACGCAGCCGCCATGAACACGGTGGGAGCTTGACGACGATCTTGTATGATGGCGATCTGCCGTTCATGGAGAAAACCTGATGCCGACGGTGACGTATTCGAACGTGACTGGCCGGATTTGGGCCGAAAAGCGCGGCGGCACGCGCCGCGTGACAATCGGCGATCCGCTCGGCAATGTTCGGGCACTAGCGGGTTCAACCGGAGCACTGGCTCATCGATACACATATTGGCCATACGGTGCAGTTCGGTCGGGTGATCCCACGCAAACGAGTCAGCTGTACTCGGGAACGCTGGGACCGAATCGGGATAGTTCTAGTAGGACGCATATGGGTGTGCGGGAGCTGCTGGTTGGCGTGGGACGCTGGAGTAGCATCGATTGGTACTGGCCGTTGCAATTCCGGTACGCCTATGCTTCTTGCTCACCATTCTCACGAATTGATCCGCTTGGTTTGAAGCCATACCACAATCCACCGCCTGTCCCCTACGATAACGGTAACATTACATATAGCGAGTGGCCGTTTCTGTCCTTGGAAGATCTTCCTTGGAAGTATGCACACTATTGTGGAAGCAAGAATAAATGGGGATGTGATGATAGACCAGAGCCTCGCGATTGCGTTGATCAGGCCTGTCAGATCCACGATGACTGCCTTGAGGTTGCAAAACTAATGGACCCTGGATACTATCTCAATAGTTCTGGCCGCCAGTGTCACTGTCAACTCATGAGATCTGCAGCTAACTGTTCGTTCTGGGGCTGCTTTACACATAATGGCGGATCCTTGCTCGGTATCATCCAGTGTAAAGCAGCCGCGAAGACGATTATGATAACCTTTGCTGCGATTTGTGGTGTCGCAAGTGGAAAGGGGGTGTTCGACTGGGTGGCCGACACTATTGGTAGTGTTCGGGACACCGTTAGCGATTGGTTCAGTTGGTTACGGGGCCCCAGGTAGGTATGCAACGTAAGGGGTTGCGTTTGAGTACACTAGCTATTTCAGCAATTTCACATACTATCGTTATCCTATTCATGTACTTTTGCATACTGAAAGTATACATGAAAACTGTTGATGCGAAGGATGCCCCAGAAGTAGCTGGCTTTGCGATTGCCTTCTCGATAATAGTCGCAGTTATTGCAGCTGCTTACGGCATATTCGTAGGTGTATTGATTCAGCGATTTGGCAAATGAGGATCGCCCAGCTTCTCAAAAGGATCGACGACTTTCCTGACGTTGACACCGAGGACATATCGTGGAGGTTAGACGCTTGGGGATACAAAGAGCTCTGCGCAACGCAGCAGTTCTTGGAATACATTATCGAGCGAGACTCAGAGTTGAGGCCGGATGGGTATGCAAGGGATGCACTCAGACTAGCGGGCAAAGTTAGGCAAGCTGCAATCGAGGTCACCCCATGAGGTGCTGGGTGCCGATGTGAGGGGGCTGGGCACTTCACGACACCCAATCCCGTTGCCAGCGGTGGTGACCTGATGCCGACGGTGACGTATACGAACATAAACGGCCGGATATGGGCTGAGAAGCGTGGTGGCACACGGCGTGTGACTATCGGTGATCCGCTGGGCAATGTGAGGGCACTTGCGAGCTCGACTGGTTCCTTGGCTCATCGGTACACGTATTGGCCCTATGGAGCCGTGCGAACAGGCGATGCTTCGCAGACGACCCAACTGTATTCGGGGACGCTGGGGCCGAACCGGGATAGCTCCAGTCGGACGCATATGGGCGTGCGGGAGTTGCTGGTCGGGATTGGCAGGTGGAGTAGTCGGGATGCCCTTTGGCCGCGCGAACGCTCTCTTCTCTATGCGGCTGCCAACCCGATATCCCTTTCAGACCCCCGGGGCCTGAAAGCTTGCTTTAGGGTTGACGATGACTGCAAGAAGTTTGGGAGGCCGTTTTCGGACTATGAGGCAAGAGCTAAGAAATCATGTGAGCACTATCTTAAGTGTCTCTCGGATATTCGGTGCAGCTCTCGCCTCGCGCTATGCCTGATAGTTCTTCGGTGTCCGAATGGTCTCCTGGAGGACATGAAGAGGAAGTGTGACGGCACTCATTGTATAAACATATGGTGCTGCAAGAACGATTGCTGTGGGTGTTCCGACGGTGTGTATGCAGTCACCCGTAAAGGCACGTTCTACTATAATTGTGGAATAAATTTGTGCCCGGACTTTGGTTCGCTTTCCGGCGCGGATCAGCAGGCGACTTTTCTTCATGAAATCTCGCATTGTAGCGGAACCGACGATATCACCGGGGAGGTGAGTCAAAAATGTGCAGCCCAGGATGTTGAGCGCTGCCTGAAAGAAATACTTGGGCGCTTCGGATATGTTTAGGAAAAGGCCAGCAATACTAGGGTTAACTATCGCATGCAGTGTTTTCGTGGCATGTGCCTTGCTGTGCTTGTTGCCCACCTCGTTCCATTCGAACAGCGGCTTTCGAATACCCGTGACCATAGATAACAATCCCGTAACCCACTACGGAGTATCGCGCATAAGCTATGCGACATACTCCACAGGCCGGCGTACCGATGAAACCCATATAGTAGGAAGATGTTTCGTGGAGTATCAGATGGACGGTCGGGTTTTACGCAGAAATGGATGGCGTCTCACGCGCCGGTACTTTAAGAATGACAATCGCATTGAGCTGTCCATTAAGTAGCGATGTGTTAGCAATGGCGCCGAAGTCTCTCGACAACTGCATTGGCTTCGATCCGAGCCAGATGGTCACGATGATTCAAAGGGCAGGGCTCGCATTCGTCTCGAATACCACGTACATGTACGATCTCAACGGAAACCTCGTGCTGGAAGACCTTCACGATCCCTCACGGGTTCCATCGGCTTATTGGACGACTCACCTTTGGGATCCGCTTAATCGTAATAGCGGGATCCAGTATCAGCAAGGCACCGACCCGATCCAACTCTCGACTTATACATGGGACGGGGACATGCGGCGGCGCAGTCCGCATGAACACGGCGGCAGCCTGACGAAGATCTTGTATGATGGCGATCTGCCGTTCATGGAGAAAACCTGATGCCAACCGTGACTTACGCAAGTGTCAACGGCCGGATATGGGCCGAGAAGCGTGGCGGCACTCGGCGTGTGACGATAGGTGATCCGCTTGGCAATGTGAGGGCACTTGCGAGCTCGACTGGTTCCTTGGCTCATCGGTACACGTATTGGCCCTATGGAGCCGTGCGAACAGGCGATGCTTCGCAGACGAGCCAGCTCTATTCGGGAACGCTCGGGCCGAATCGGGATAGTTCGACACGGACCCACATGGGAGTGCGGGAATTGCTGGTTGGCGTGGGGAGGTGGAGTAGTAGAGACCCATTCTTCCCAGGCGAACTGCCTTATTCGTACGCAGCTTGTAGCCCCACGAGATATATTGACCCGAACGGGAATCAAGTTGAAGCGATCTGGGCCGGTGGTGCAGCTGGCGGCGCTGTCGGTGGGCCGGTTGGTGCCGCTGTCGGCATTATTCTCGTCGGTTCGATCGTACTTATCGGTGGTGCAATTGCTATTGACCGTTACAATATTCGGCCGTTTGAGGTTCCAATCACGGCAACGCCACCCTGTCCGGAACCGCCGAAAGATCCATGTCCACCATGGCTCGTTGACATCCTACACTCCGCCTACCATGTATTCTGTGACAAGCGGCGGTCATGCAAAGGACTACAGGTGCCAAAGGACTGCCCTGAGATTTGGGCCCGCACTCGAAACGGGGCGATATGCCTGTTTGGGCGCCGACTTTGGATACAATGCTACCCTTCGCGTGTGACAATTGGGCACTTGGATCAAGTTTCGCAGGTGTCGAGAACCCTAAACGTTTGCTTGGATAAGGCAGTTAAGTGCTTGGAGCACACGCTGTGGTAGAACTTTGAGGCAAGATTGTGATCTCGGCGTGGTATTTTCGCTCTTTGACGGCTTCGTAGCGCCCGAAGACCAGCCGAGTACTCTGCCCTGCGGCAGTGCCACTGGCAATCCGGAAGCCATGAGGTTCGCTTCCTTCTTCCAGAGTAAACGAAGGGAAGGTATAACCGGGCATGATGCACTTTCTATGCGTGCCGCCCTAACATTCTTCACGGCAAGAAGTTTCCATTACTACTTTCCCGTCTTCGCCTCTTATGGCCTTGGAGACCCGGACATTCTGGAAGATCTGCTAGGGACACTTCAAGCCGAGTCTGGAGGACTTTCGTGGAGAATAGACCAATGGGGTTCCCGCGAGATAATGGCAACCCTACGCTTCTTAGACTACATATACGAACGTGATTTGTCGTTGGCGGCAGACGGATTTTCGACGGATGCATCGCTGCTGGCCACGCAATTCAGGAAAGTTTGCGATGAACTTTAACTCCTTGAGGGCATGGGCAACGGCCAGACGTGAACATGCAAAGAGCTGGACGACACTGCAGCATTGGGCCACGACGTTTAGGGAGAGAACCTTGTGCCAACGGTGACTTACACAAGTGTTAACGGTCGGATTTGGGCCGAAAAGCGCGGCGGCACACGGCGTGTGACTATCGGTGATCCGCTCGGCAATGTCCGGGCTTTGGCAGATTCCACCGGTTCACTCGCCCACCGGTACACCTATTGGCCAAACGGAGCGGTACGAACCGGCGATGCCTCGCAGACGACCCAACTGTATTCAGGGACACTCGGTCCAAATCGGGATAGTTCCAGTCGGACGCACATGGGCGTTCGGGAGTTGATCATTGGCCTGGGCAGGTGGAGTTCGTTGGATCCTTATTGGCCGAGTATTCCCGCGTTCCGTTACGCCGGTTGCAACCCCACCACTGTCGTTGATCCCTCTGGTGAACGAGACTCACTTGTCATTCATGGAAGGTACTGCGGCCCAAACTCCTCGCCCCCTGTGGGAAAGCCAATCGACGAACTGGATGCCTGCTGTAAGAAGCATGACGATGATTGGGCTCAGTTTAACTGCACTGCACTAAACCAGCTATTTAGTATTGATTGTTTGCTACTAACTGGGAAGTTGTGTGACTGCGCCAGGACGGCTAAGTGCAGCCGAGGATTTCTCCTATGTTCGATAGCGCGGGCGATCGTCACTGCATACTCTTGTTCCGCTAAGGCCAGTGAATGTGGCGGAAAACATGAACGAACGTGGCGATTCTATAGAACAGACCAGGATTATTTTGAGGCCTGGCGAAGGTTTCTCGGGGGCCCAGTCAGATAAAATGCGATCCGCAATCTATGTTGGCGTCGTTACCGTGCTTGCCTTCTTACTTTGGTCGACCTGTCTTTGTCCGTCATCTCCATTAGTGAAGAAAGTTGTGGTATTCGACGGAAATGTATGTGTCCTAACGGCTGATGATAGGCCCGGACTGTTGTTTGGGAGACAATTGGACTTTCTTGAGAAGGGCATGTCCGCTCTTCGTCGATTTGAGGTCACCGACACGATAATCAGTGCTTGTCGGAGTGAGGTTGGGTCTACGCTTTCAGTTGTGACCGAAATAGAAAGAGGGCAATTCGCGTTAGTAATGCTTGACCTAGTCACTGGCCGCCAAACACGCCGCCGAATCCTGTCAGTAAAACCGGAATCTATTGAGTTTGCCAACGGAGAATACTTTCTCGTCAGGGTGGCTTCAACCCGGAGATCCGCCTTCGGCGGGGTGTCCGCAAGCACTTTCAGCCTGAACTCATTGGGGCACCGTCCGCCATTTCTGGAAAAAGAGGTCATCCGCAGCCGGGAAGTGATCACCATTTCGTCGACGCCACATATGGCCACCGCGGTGGTGGAGGATCGGTCGGAAATACGATCGATATGTTTAGGGCCTGGAAGATCGTACGTGCATCCAATCACTTCGGATGTGCGGTCGTCCCTCTTCCTTGATGAGGCAAGACTCGCTACGGCGTATTTTGATCTTTCAGCTCAGAAAACGCAACTAGTCTTAAAGCATCTCAACACCTCTGGCAGAGACTTGCAGCGTGAAGTTGACGGTCTGATCGAGCAACTAGATTACGACCCAGCCACCAATTCAATCTGGTTTACTTACGGCTGGAATGCCGCCGGCTGGGACGGAATCGGGCGATGGGACTTAGGGGATGATAGTATTTGGCTTAGTAACAGGGACCTGAGGACTGGAAGAATGTGCGGAGGTTAATAATCATAGTGGGGCCATACCCTGGATATGGCGGTATATACTATCGCAATTTCCATGCACCAGGCGGAAGCTTAACTATGCATTTGTATGATGGCAACCTTCTTCTCGTGGTAAAAGTGTAATGCCGACGGTGACGTACTCGAACCTCAACGGAAGGATTTGGGCGGAGAAGCGTGGCGGAACGCGGCATGTTGTCCTAGCTGACCCATCGGCCAACGTTCGTGCTTTGGCGAACGCGGCTGGCTCGTTGGTACATCGCTACACGTACTGGCCCTATGGGGCGGTTAGAAGCGGAGACTCAACTCAAACCACCCAGTTGTTCCTGGGGACACTCGGGCCGAATCGTGATAGTTCTGCGCGCACGCACATGGGGCTTCGAGAGAATTTGGTTGTCGTCGGCCGGTGGTCCTCCTGCGATGTCTTGTGGCCCTGGATGGCGGCATATGCGTACGGCAACGTCTCACCCTTTGTGTACGTCGACCCAATGGGAACGCGTCCTTGGTACTACAACTGTTTCTATAAATGGCTCTACACGGGAGACTGCTACGCATCGGACGACGTTTTTGAAGCGGCGCTGGATGGCGGAGTCAGTGGTGCAGGTTGCTACGTTGATTGCATGGCCGACGCGAACAAGGTCATGGCCATGATAGCTGGTGGAAGTATTGGACTTTTTGGCGGCGGCATACCGAAGAAGTTCTTGGGCCTGCCGGTCTTTCCGGGTTCCAGCCCTTACACAAGTCTTGCGAGCTGGCTTAACTACCTTTCGTGTAAGTACTTTATTGACCCTCAGATGCGCCCGATCCTGAGGCGTGTAAAGGACCTCATTACCTTCTGTGCGACTAATCCACAAGTATGCGCGCGCACTGCCCTACAGGTTGTACTGGCCCTGAATGCAGTATTTGCTGCAGTTTGCGCCTACAAGTGTTCGAACCCCGAGGGTGACAATCCTTGCGAGGATTGTTCTTTTCCGGGCAGCAATCGCGTAGACGAGCTGCCTTCCCAGGCTGCGTACGAGCTTCACTATGCCTGAAAGCGCGATTTCTGAGGACGAAATCAGGCAGTGGTTTGTTGGCCTCGAACAGTTAGACGAAATCGCGTATGATGACTGCTTTTATCGGGCACGAAAACTGGGTCCCGAGAACCGGATCCACTATAACCTCTTTCGGTCTGTAATACTCGATCCGGACTCGTACGAACACGCCCGCTTTCTTGCGTACGTCTGCATTGAAGCTGTGTTCGGCAAGGCCAGCGCGGAAGCAGCCCAAGCTCGAGTTGACATGCAGCCATACATTCCCTGGTACTTGCGGCCGTTCTTTAAGGTTGGCAAGAGGTCATAGCTTTTAGCCGGATTGCTCCTAACGATAGAGTTTCCCCTGCGCAATCGAAAGACTCTCCATGCCTCGACAGGGGCACCAACCTATTCCCACGATCTGCTCAGCCAGTTGATCGACCAGACCATGCCTGGCTCTTTGAGGCTGCAGATGGCGTATGCTGTCGCTTCCCAGCGAACCACTATAATTGATCCGGACGGTGGGGTGGTGACTTCAATGTTCGATTTGAATGGCAGGCAGAGATATCTGCGTACACGTGGTCGACTCTTTCGAAGGCGTGCCCGACGACCGAACCCAATCGGAGCCGGAGAGAAGCGGCAGATCCGTGCAGGAGGAGTTCCTTTCCAACCTCCGGGCTACATGCATTGAGGACATCGTTTCCATTCATGCAGTGCAGTCAGACGAGGCGGTTGCTCTCTTCGAGGATCATTCGCTGGACCTCGTCTTCATCGACGGCGACCACCGCTACGAAGCGGTAAGGGCCGACATTCACCACTACCTACCCAACATCAAGCCCGGCGGCATCTTGGCCGGTCGCGATTATGCGCATTCTGCGGAATGTTCGCAGGGCAGTCGACGAGGTCTTTGGGCCCTGTCCCGCTTCATTGTCGAGCTGGGCTGTTATCGTCCGTTCTTAGGCGAACCAGTTGGGCAGTTGTGCGGGCACCACAGTTTGGTAAGAGAGGAGATCAACTTCGATAGTCTTGCCGGCCCGCCCCTCATCCGCGAGAATTGCTCATGGTAAGTTCGCATAGCGCAATGCAGTACGTCGCGTGTTAATCGGTGATTCCTCAGGCCAGCCTCGATTGTAAGGGCAGCACCCTTCGTTACGCTTCTCCACGCCAATCAACCCGATCCCTACGCTGTTGCAGCCGAAACACAAGACTTGCCCGGTGGGTGATCTTGCTCTAGCACTGAGGGGAAGGCCGACTGTCGGCTGTTCGCACCTTGGAGGTAAAGAAATGTCTCTTTTCAACGGGCCGCTTCGACCCGAAATTGGCGAGCGTAAGGTCACGGTCGCACCCCGTCCGCTGCGTGGTCCAAAGCCGCCAAAACGGACGATGCCGTTTCATATCGAGCCAGGCTTCTACGAAGACGGCGAGGTCTGGCTTTACGGCAATGCCCGGCTCTTGCAGGCGCACCTGGCGTTCGTGCCCGGCGCTCTGGGCCCGAACCATCACTCACCGGCAGAGTTGGATGCCATTGAAGCGGAGGCCGAGCGATCCATCTTGGATGGCAAGGTTCTCGTCAGCGGCATACATAACTCGGCACATCAACGGGCGGCCGTCGTACCTTTGCGATGGGGTTCGCCACGAATCCTCGTCTTGTCAGGCGGATTCAGGTACCACCTCGGCGAGAGTCTGGACCAAGAGCCCTTCACGGCGGCACGGCTCTGGCGGTCCAAGTGGGATGCCCTGACGGATCTTGCAATCTCACGTCGAGCCCCGGAGAAGCTGCCTACTTTCGCGACCCACAACCCGACGATAGACCGAACGATCAAACTCATTGCCGGCAGGGAATGGCCAGGACTGCTCTTCGACATCCCAAGCTGGTCCTGACGGCAAATCTCAGAGCAGCCTTATATGAGGCTGCTTCCCTATAATGAGAGTTTATAGCGGCGTGGCAATCACTGAACATAGCGTTCGGACGTTCTCGTTAAATCCCAGCCGTCCGGCGCGACCGGCCATGTTCTTGTATTCCGCGACGGTGAATGGACGGCCCTCTTCACCTCTGAATTCGTTCTCCGCAAGAATTACAGTGGAGGCAGGAGTATTGATGCCAGCCGCAACCGTAGTGGTCGCGGCCAGAGCTCGAATTCTGTTTGAAGGGTCTCGAAAGGACCGTTCAACCAGGGCACGCTCTTCGCGGCTGAGACCCGATGTGTGAAATGCCGTTCCTCCAGCTAAACACTCTCGAAGGGCAGAAGATGCTGCAGAAGGGTCTTGTGTCGGCAACGCGTCCAGGACGCTTGTCGCGGGTGGAAGTCGGAGGTCTTTGGCAAGGTACTGTCCGCAGCCTTGAGCTGGCCCCTTCCTGTTCCGGAAGATGATGACCTGTTCGCCGTCAGCTACGAGCTTTCGCACAAGCGGCACGATACCGGCGCCGTTCAAATCCGGAACTGCGGGGTCCATGTATCGATCAATTCCAATAAAACGGGCCAAGACTGGCATGTAGACGTCAGTATACTTTGCCTACGGCCGTCGGTCCAGACATAGTGGGATACTTCTGATCCAGTGCCCCACAGAAAGGAAGTTGAGGAGTTAAGGAAACTCTGCTGGGAGAAGTTGGGGGTCGAGCTGGGTCAAGACGAGGCGCAGAAGTATGCCACTCGGATTCTTCAGCTTTTTGTGTGAAGCACTACGGCCTCCAGCTTTTGTGCCCAGTTGAGGAACGAGAGTTCGACCAAAACGACTGGCCGTCCTGGCCGGGCTTCCTCAAAGGCCGAAGACCTTGAGTTGGCTCACCGTCGAGCTTCGGAAACGTCTTTCCTTGCTCTGTTACCAGAGTTAGAATGTAGTCTGTAGTTGCCGACAATTTCGGACGGAGTTAACAACCAGGGGCGTTGACTAGATCGTCCTCACATCAGTGGAAGAGTTGTTAAGCCTCTCTAACAGCAGCGCCGCCTGGTCCTTTCATATGCGAGTTGCGTCTCACAACCACATTCTTAACAACCCCACTTTGGATGATTGTAATAACCTCATCGATGGAAAGTGGCGAAGCATAGCCCTTCGAAACCTTTCCGGTTACCCTTGTCTGCTTTTCTTTTTTCGTCCGTTCAGCGACCTGGCGGACAAGCTCGGGTCCCAAGGCGCCCACGGGTAGATGTAAGACCCGCGCTAACCGCAGCCTCCAACCGCTAGATGTGCAGTTCCATAGGTATCGATGCACGACCTTTGCTGAACAGACATAAGCTCCGTCCAAGTGGCTCTGCATTTCGGGAGATTCAGCCATTACTGCCTCATCGATCGAGAAGAGCTTGAGATGCCTGTGGAGATAAACCATGTTGGCCATGGATAGATGGTTTGCAGTCTCCGCAAGGAGGTTCAAGTGCCGCCTGGTTGCAACATAACCAGGGTCTTGGAACGCTCTATGATCAAGGGCAGCAAGAAACAGCCCTTGTCGGATCTCAAGAATCGATTGCCTGAGAAGAATCACGCGAACGCGGGTCCAGATCGCATAGGTGATCGCACTGGAGCAGACAAACAACGCGCTGTAGTAAACGACATACTCAATCACTTCCATATCACACCTTCCAGAGCGATGACCACACTCTGGTTTCCCAGGGGACTAATCATCATTAGTACCCTCTCCGATTGCATCAAACCGTCCGCCCTGTATGCCCTCTCGGTGCGGATCGAGCTCTCGCTCTAGCCTCTGAATGTACTTGTGCTTTTTTTGGATGCTACTGATCCAGGCCTGCACCACCAAACAAAGTAAACCACCCGGGGCGAGGAGAAGAGCAATCAACTCGATGATCGGGTTCGTCTTGTCAGCAACCTTGATCACCGTGTAGCAAATGGCCAGAACGCAGACCGAGATCGTGATGCATACGTTCCGGTGCCGCGTCGTCTTGTTCCGCTCTGTGATCTCCACAAGCTCGGCTCGCGGGTTCGCTGAGTTAGCTCGTTCAGGTAGGACGCTTCGCACGATGATTCTCAACATGAACGGACGGTTCAGGCGCCGGGAGTGTACCTCCTGGGTTCGATCCAGCCAGCTTGAGTTCCTGTTGAGGGTCCTTGGACCCTCGCCTTACCCAGGCAGCTACAGGTTCCGGAGCCCGCGCGCCCCGCGAAGGGTTCCATAGAAGGCAAATAGGGGCTAGTGTGGGCTTATACACTTGATGGAGGTGTGCACCTTGAATGCCGAGAATATAATTGAAGCGGTTACGCGAGCAGAACAGGCGATGAATCAACTGACATGCTCTTGCTGTTACTTCTTTTTGCTTGGAGCCTTAGAGCTTTGTCTCGTAGTAAGTAAGCTCGTAACTGGTATCTGGCTTGCTTTGTGGATCGTTATGCTGTTGGCGTTGCAAATAGCTATATGCCTTCGAGCACTACACTTTTATAGGAAATGGCGCCGTTTCTACGAAGATCCTCATGCCAAAGTGGGCTATGGAATCGTCCACGAGCTTAAGCGAAGAGCTTGAGTTTCGGATGCGGCGGAATACTCTGATCAGACCTGTCGTCAAGGATTGTAGACAGGTCTTTTATGACATCAGGTCCACCTTCCACAAGGACACACGCCTAAGACTTTCACAAGTTTAGGAATGTTCCTACTACTCAACGCTTTACGATCTCGTACATACTGGACGTACCGATGACCTTCCCTCGCTTGGAGCGAAGCCCCTTGCTTCTCATGGCTCGACAGATGGCTCGAAGAGAACGTCCTTCCTGCCACATTTGTCTGGCTTCCTGGACGAGCTTGAACTTCTTTGGGTGCCTCTTGAGGATGACGCGGCCGTCATCAGTCCGGACGTTCCTGTAGCCTAACGGTGCTTGGTGCATGGACTGGCCTTCGACTTTCTTTAAACGGATGGCTGTTTTGCCTCTGGCGGAGAGTCTTTGGTAGTGATTCAGCTCTTCCATCGCTTTCTCCATTTTGGATTTTGGAAGCCTCGAGGCAAGTTGCGTTTGGGCTGCCCAACGGTATTTGACAGCGAAGGCGAACCTTGATCAAGCCCATCACCGAGCTTCGGAAACGTCTTTCCTTGCTCTGTTACCAGAGTTAGAATGTAGTCTGTAGTTGCCGACAGCGTCAGACTTGTGGGTACAGAATCGGGCTTTTGAACCTGTTGATAGCCCTCCGAAGGAGGTTCAATCGCTCGAAGAGCATCTAAGAGCGGGTCCGGCTTGATTTCAAGCTTCCCGCGAGTCAGCGTGTATTCTTCAGCCAACAACGTCGCCACCTGTCTCTTCTCTCGAACACTGCCTTGAGAAAAGCGCTGGTATGCCGTTGTCAGATATTGCAGCCCATTGCTGACGGCATCCGTAAAGAGCTCCCTGTGTTTCGCCAAACTTGCCAACCCTTCTTCCAGGTCAGCGATCTTCGATTGGCACCTCGCCTTCCGTTCAACGAACTCTGACGACGAGATTTCGCCGTTCTGGCGCATCTCAAAAAGGGCATCCAGCCGCTTTTGCTCCGCTTTAAGTTGCTCTTCACGCTGTACTTTGAGTGTAGCGCTGACGGTCGGGCGCTCGTCCAGGTCGCGTTTGAGGGAATTCTCGATCCATTCGGCAAACTCACGATTGATCGTCAGGCTCTCTAACCAAGATTCGATTTTGTTTTCTATATACGGCTCCGTCACACTCTGACGACAATTCCTTCGATTGCCGCAGTGATAGTAGCGATACGTTCGGCTGTTCCCAGTAGTCGGGTAGTGCTTGTGGTGCTCTTCAGCGGTGGCAAAGCACTGGCAAACACTGCAACGAATCAGGCCGGTGAAAGGAAACTCGTGCTTCTGTGGCTTGATACCGTTTTCCCTCCCCAGAATTTCTTGAACCCTCTCGAACTCCGCTTTGCTGACCATCGGCTTGTGCGAACCCCGGTAGAACTGCCCCTTATACCAGAAGCAGCCGTAAAAAAATGGATTCTTGAAGATCTCGTACATCGTCGCGCGACCCATCGGCTTTCCGCCAGTCTTGCCCGAACGAGACTTAGGCGAACGGTAGCCCCATGAGTTTAGGGCTTCCATAACCTGTACGCCTGTGTATGAGCCGGTCAGCATCAGTTCCCAAGCACGCCTGAGCAAGGGAAAGCGCCTTGGATCGACATCGATCCGATGTCGCACCTTGTTTTCGACCATGATCTCAACGCTCCTGTAGCCGGCCCGTCCGCCCTGGGGCCAAATGCCGCGATCAGCCTTCTTGTGCAATCCGCGCTTAACGTTGCGGCTGTGATCGATGA
Source organism: Fimbriimonadaceae bacterium (assembly GCA_019187105.1). Lineage (NCBI taxonomy): Bacteria > Bacillati > Armatimonadota > Fimbriimonadia > Fimbriimonadales > Fimbriimonadaceae > Fimbriimonadaceae bacterium. The sequence continues at coordinate 2,756,967 of JABAQM010000001.1, forward strand.
TCTGCTGGTTGGCGCCTGCGCTATCGACGGCGAATATTATAGCGTTGTCCTCTGGGAAGTACTGCCGATACGGCGTCTTGACGAGCTTGATAATCTCCCGCTGGAGCATAAGTTGTACGAAGCCGCTGTCGACCGGATTGCGACTTAGCCGATCAACATGCCAGCAAAGAATGGCGTTAATGTAGCCTCGGTCGAGGTCGTCAAGCATCCTGTAAAAGTCGGTCCGAGTGTATGGATCCTTAGCAGAATGGGCTTCAAAGTAAACCTTGCGAATGTGAAGGCCACCGCATTGCTTAGCGACGTCCCTCATTACTTCAACCTGGTCTTCAATGCTTTGGACCTGGCGCTCGTCGCTTTCGGTGCTCTTTCGGACGTAAAGGCCAAAGGTCAGGCTTAATAGGTCCGTATCTGGGAACATCTTTCCCCTTTCTAGTTGCCTCTCGCTCCTCTACCGGACAGAGGGGATGAAGGCCGTAGTGCTTAACATAGAACAGTTGGACCAGGCGGGTCGCATAGCGATGAGCCTGATCACTAGAGAGCTTCGCATGAAGTCTTTTCCGACACAAGCGCCTAAAGGTTTCGGTCTCCCGACGGTTTGGTACTGGCAGTCGCATTCAAGTGCCATTGCCCAGCTTGAGGCGTTCTGTTAGCTTTGAGCCATGGATCAGATCCCGATTGAGGTCGCTGAAGAGGTTGAATCGGAAGTTCCCGACATTGTGGATGCGGTTCAAACGCGCACGAAGGGACCGATCGTACTTATGCTTGACGATTTCGGGGGACAAGAGCGTCTGTTCTTCAACACGGTCTGGTTTGCGACATCGCATGGTAAGCGCGTCGTGATAGAACAGGAGCATTAGAAAGTCTGCTCCGGGCTTTCGTCAACGTTTTCAGATCCGCCGGTTCTCTTAAAGCCCAGATTAGGCTGGGCTTGCCTAGGATTGGTCCGATCGCGACGGCCCTTTAGAGATTTGCCAAGGTGCTGCCACTGCCGCTTGATGCTCTCCGATTTCTGGATGCTAGAATCTGTATTCGTCTTGGTGGCACGGACAACAGCCTCTTTTGTGATGGTGTTTCTTGTTGTTCCCGCAATGTGGATACGCTTTATTAGCCTCAAGCGTTTTTGTTTAAACCTTAGCCGTTCCAGGTTCACCCTGAAGAAGAGTCTTCCCCGGTGCCGCCGACGTTCAAAGGCCGTGCGAAGCGGCTGCCCCTGACCGTCTTCCACTTCGATCAGCCGATTGCGGCAGAGGAAGTCAATCGCCGGGCTGATGGCAGAGCTTGATCGACCAGTTCGCCGTCTAAGCTGAGAATGGGAGAGCCAATCCGAATGCTTGCGCTTGCCGTCGCCGGTCTGCCAGCCCAGCGTCTGACGGACCAGGACACAGATGAGCCGCCACTCGACATCCCGAAGGCGCGGCATGAGCTTGTCAAGCAGCCAATCTGGAAACGGCGTGGTCCCAAAGCCCCGACCCTGAAAGTCAGTCCTCATTGGCATACGCGGGCTTGTCATAGTCGTTCTCGATCGCGGCGATGATCATCGAGGCGGGCCGTCTAGCAGAGCGAAACGGCAGCCAACCAAGTTGCTTACGCACCTCGCGCGCGGGAAACCGGCGAACGATGCTCTCGGCCTTCCGCAGGGCGACGCCCAGCTCGACCAGGTCCAGCACGAGCTGATCTCGTTCGCTCAATGCGACCTCGTCGGGTGTGGGTTCATGAGAACCTTGCGGCCTGCGTCCGTTCATCGAGAAGCTCCAAAGACCAACGTAAATAGCAGGACCAACAACACGGTCAAGACAAGCCAAACGATGCCTTCCGGCCATTGGTCTCCGAAGCGTGGGCCTGCGACCGACTCTTCCACCCGTCCGCGCACGCAATTCGCGAGTGTCTTCGGGCCAATCAAGCTATGGCCGAGCTGAATCTGGTCCAGGCCACGGAAGAACCAGTCCGCAACCACGTAACTACCTTCGACCTTCTCGACTCCAAGACCGAGCGAGGCCATCGATCCGGCAAGTTGGGCAGAAGAAAACAGCCTTACCGGTTTGGTCTCGAGATCTCTGGCACTTCGCCGGGCGGCGGGGAGGATCGAGCTGTTGGTGACAATCAAGCCCTCTCGGATTCCCTCGCGGAGCATGTAGCCCCTCAACTCGTCGACAACTCTCCTTTGAACCGGGGTCTTCCAGTATCGTATCTGGACGGCAACGCGTGACCGGGGGTGATGGGGAGACCGTGCCAGAAAATCGGGCCCGCCGTGGGATCTCCGACCTCTCGAACCAGATCTCTTCAACACAAGTACATTCCGGTAGCCCTTGGCACTAAGCCACAAGAAGACCAGCGTCCGGACCGACTGGAAGCTCATTGATTCCAGTCGGCTTTGCAGCTGCGTGTATATTCCGCTGCTGCTGTTTCGCTTGCTGCCGCCGCTGTTGCTGCCGCGCCAGCTCCGTTCGATCCCATTGACCGGTCTCCTCATCTCACCTCCTGTTCGCTTATGGTTTCAAGTTCGAAGTTGTCGCCGGTGCAGTGACCGCGCTCGATCCTCGGAAGACCTCGTCTAAGCTGGCGTCCAGAGGAGAGGAAGGCTCCTGGGAGACAACCCCTGCAGCCGACGAGCGTGCAGACATACGGCGTCGGGTACGAGCCGTCTTCAGAGAAGACCTCTTTATCGTTCAACGGGAAGCCGAGCTGTGATTCCAGACCCTTGACGACCCGGCTGGCAGTGCTGTATAGAGGATTAGACTTGCCGCGCAGCAGATGGCTGATCGTTGACTTCGACATGCCGATATCGCGGGCAAGCGCGGAGGCGCCCATTGACCAATATCGGGGCAAGTGGATCATGATCGCCCGAACGCGATTGTGGTGTCTTTTTGTGTGTGTCGTCGCAGCGTCCGCGCTGCGGTTGGGATTAGGCATCTCTGACCGCAGCGTCGACCCTACGACGGAATCCGTCAAGCACAGTTGGGCTAGGAAAACAATGCTTGCGCGGTTCCCAGCGATTTGCTATCGTTCGCGCTTCCATTCCCGTCTCCGCAGCTAGATATGCACTGCGCGCAACTCCGCTCGACACGGGGTGCGGCACGTGAGACATCGGCTCCATGGCAAGTTGTTATCGTTGTGGCCGACCTATCACTGGCACTGATTTAAGGCTGCGTCGACAGGTCTATGTTGGCGAGTCTTTCTGGGTGCTTTACGCCAAGCGCCGGCAGCGGAGTCACCGCCGGCACTACGGCATGCGGATCGTCTGTGCCGGGTGTGCGGCCAGGGTGGACTGGGGGCGAGGCGTCTACCGATCTCCCACGGCTCGGCTGAAGTGGTTTCTGATGATCATCGGGCTCCTGCTGTTGCTCCTTGCTGGACTGGCCGCTTCGGTTCGGAGCTTCTCACGTTGACCAGCGCCCGATCGCCGCCTGGGCTCACAGGCAGCCGGTTCTGTGCAATGAACGCGTGTTGCCTCTTTGATCGTGCTCTGGAAGCGTGGCAAGGACGGACTGCCCAAGTCGCAGCCCGAGGAGGTCTTCCTTGTCATCGCACCTTCAATTCTCAGTTCAGACCCGTCGAGCTCATGCTCGGCGCCTGAAGTCCGAGAAACGTTCGCCTTACGACATCGTCACCGAGCGGATCATCAAGGCACTTCAAACCGGCGTCGTTCCCTGGCGCAAGCCTTGGAGGGGCAGAGAACATCTGCCCTGCAACGCCGTCAGCAAGCGGCCTTACCACGGCATCAATCTTCTGCTTCTATCGCTCATGCCATACCTCGACCACCGCTGGCTAACGCTTCGCCAAGCTAACGAGCTCGGCGGCCGTGTTCGCCCAGGCGAACATTCGTCGATCGCTGTGTTTTGGAAACGACTGGAGGTCGAAAAGGAAGACGAAAACGAGAAGCTGGAGAAGCGCTCGATTCCTCTGCTTCGCTATTACCCCGTCTTCAACGCCGAGCAATGCGTGGGGCTCAATCTGCCGGTCCTCGACGACTGGCATGAAGAGCTCAAGGCGCGCAACGAGAAGGCGGAGAATGTCATCCAGCAGATGCCCAACGCGCCCAAGATTGTGGAGGGTGGATCGTTGGCGGCTTACTTTCCGCCACAAGACCTCGTTCGGGTTCCGAAGATCCAAGACTTTGAGTCTCCGGAAGCCTACTACTCGACTCTGTTTCACGAGCTCGGTCACTCGACCGGCCATGAGACCCGCCTCAATCGCCCCGGCGTGACTGGCCAAGTCGTCTTTGGTTCCTGCGACTACAGCCGAGAGGAGCTGGTCGCCGAGCTGACGTCGGCCTTTGTCTGTGCTGAGGTCGGCATCGACAACTCGAACCTGCAGAACGCCGCCAGCTACATCCATGGCTGGCTGCACGCTCTTGAGGGAGATTCCCGAGCAGTCATTGCCGCCTCGGGCCAAGCCCAACGGGCTGCCAACTACATCCAAGGCAACACCGAGGAGGACCACTCTTCGGACTCAATCCGGGAACCAGATGCGGTGAAGCCATGACCTTCCAGAAGTGGATGCAGGAGGTTAACGAGATCTGCGTGAGCACCCACCTCATGTCGATCTACGATCTGCCGGACATGCCGTTCTACGACGCCTACGGGATCGGGCAGACGCCCGAGGAGTTCATGGCGGACATGATCCCAGACATCGACGCCTTAGCCGAGTTGGTTCTGAGCTAAGACTCAAGTCGACTCTAACCTGAGCCTCTGTTTCACGCAGAGGCTTTTCGTGATCAGCTAGCCCTCAAACAGAACGGTTGTGGAAGTACCACTTGCAGATCGCGAACTACTCGCTTAGGCATCTATCTGGACAAAGGTTCATTTCCGGGAACAACGGACATCCCGAAAGGCATTCGCTCCGGGTCTGGCATGTAGAACAACCTGGACCTCGATGTTGATCACGAATTCGTCGGAACCCATCCGCGTCGTTCCAAATCTGAAGTAATGTAGTGTCCTTCAGGGGAATCCCTGGGTATCCCGCCTCGACCATAAACGAACAAGGGTAAACCTCCATTCGCTCGGAGAGAAACATCGAAAAGCGTCCAGCGTCGCATCCCTCTATTGACACCGCAGGGGCTCTGCCTAGCCTTGCAAGTCCGGTAATCGTACAAGTATCAAATCCAATCCGAAACGGAGCCGAACCCGATGTCGCTAGTACGAAGAACTCCTCAAGGCGTGGGCTACGGTTTAACAGCAAGTGCTTGCTGACCACTCTCCCAATCGGCTTGTAATTCAAGAAGACTACGGCATACACACGCTCTAGCCACAAAGGCGGATTCTTGATCCAATTGATCGCAGTACCCACCGAACGACTGCTCAAGAGATAATGCACGTTCACCTGGACACCATGATCAGCCAGTTGCCGTACTGCTTCAGCCGTCTCATGAAACGGCGCATAAGCGCTTACAGCTACTGCGCCGCAGTATGCTTTTGATGCTGACAGCACCCCGTCCGTCAATCCGCGTCCATTGGTCGTGTAGTTGGGCACTATTCCAAAATCTTCACGCGTGAGCCTTAGAATTTCAACAAAGTCGGGGTGCTGATTCGGATTCCCGCCACCAAGCGCGACCTGAAAAACGTGCATACCCTTGGCCTGCTCCATAAGATCTCGATAGTTGGACACGCTCATGTGCGTCCCGCTTTCATCGGAACTCCGATAGCAAAACGGACAGCCCTTGTCACACCAATTGGTAATGGCAATGTCCATGAGTTCCGGACCGTGTGAAGACCAAAACGGTTCTTCGGCGCCCTTGTCCTCAATGCGGGCAAAAAAGCCAGTGTTGGGATTAAAAATCGAAGTGTAGCGGTCTTCTTTGAACCGCTTGACGACGATGCCAGGGCTCACCACGTAGCCTCCAGAGCGTTGATATAGAGACCCTCACCGCCCAATTCAAACGACTCGCAGCAAAAGAAAGACTCTACAGCATCTGCCTCGGAGCTCAGTTCGCCGTAAATCACGATATCTCCGTCTTTGTGCGCTTGTCGAATTCGCTCCCTCATGCGATCGGTAACGTGCGCGTTTCGCCAGGAATTGACGGCAACATCGGGCTCGGGCGCGTCAGCTTGACCGAAGTCAATCCTCTCCCATGTACTGTCGCGCATGGCTTCGAAGAGCTCAGTGAATACGGCACCCATCGCACTTTTAGCTCGAACACCCACTAGAGCAAGGAATCGCTCACGGGTCATTTCACCCCTAGATACAATTAAAAAAGACGTCGATGAGCTATTTGAGACGAAGCCTGTTCGAATTCTCATAATCACTCTTCCCCTAGTAGCAACCTCAACCGATTCTCTCCGTCGTCACCATGAAGGAAATTCGCGTAAGGATAAGCAAGGCGCAGATATTCGTATTGGTCGTACACATCGTCCGCCTGCTGTATGAACTCGTCAGGCAATTCAAAGTTACGGTAAAGGTATTCATTAAATGAATCGTACTCAGGCTTGTAGTACATCTCGAACTCGCCCTTCAGGTCGATCGAGAGTTCAAATAGCTGTCTGTATATTCTGTCCGTGATAGTCGCGGCGTAGCCGCTTCCCTCAACGCCAGCAGACTCCAGAAAGGTATCAAAGTGCGGAATGCTATTCAGAAGCAGTACGTATCCATCGACGTAATGATCTCGATAGCTCTCATTTGGGATCGGTACGATCATTTCTCATTCGCCCCTTCACTTAATCTTGCCTTTGCTATTTCCAAGAAGCGCCGTGCCTCAAAGCCACGAGAACCTTCTACGGCTGAGTCGGCTGTCGCCTGTGGTGCAAGCCGATCAAATAGCCTCTGACACATAACGTGCTTCGCTGCAAGCCGCCATAGGTACGTACGAGAGGCAGTAAGACCTTCTTCGATTCCCCTGAGCAGCACCCGCTGGCCAGCCTCCGGACTTGCCTGGTAAAGGTGGTCAAGTGCCTGATATGCAGGAGTGTCCATGTTCCCTGGATCTTCCATAGGCAAGAGCACCACCAGGAGCCTGCCAATAGTTGACACAGCGTTTGCATCGTTCTTCTGTTCAAATTCTTTAAGCAGGATCCCCAACAGTGTCCTGCAGCTTGCGGCGAGAGGAAACCCATCGTGCCACCCAAAGCACGACGTCACAACGTTGATCGGCCCGAGATCGAGCTCTTCAGTTACATCTAATAGAACGTCCAGGTTCAGGTGCGGATACACGTCTCGGTTCCACCGTCGGACTAAGATCATCGCTGCCGCATGTGCTCTTGCTTGTTTAGCGTGATCAAAGTCTTTACTTAGATTTAGATAGTCGACACGAGACTCATACGCCGCCAAAATCGCTTTCACAGCGGGCACATCGTCAGCCCTTTCGTCTGAGGGCGGCGAGTTGAATACTTCCGGAATAAATGCGTCTTGCAGGATACCAAGTGACTCACAATGCTGATAGAGCTTCTCGTTGCCGGGCGCTCGCGCCAAGTGGAATAGGAACCGAGTGATGCCTTCTGCTAAAGGCTCTGCCGACTGCCGAGCCTCCTTCGCAAGGCGATCAAACTCGTCCGGCGAGTTTTGAAAGACGTACGTTCCTAGTCGTTCGGCAAGCAGATAGTCGCGAAACTCGTCGAATGTGAAGGTGACAGTTTCCGTTAAGGATGGAAGGATTCCGGCCGTGGGTGAAAGGTCGCGCCGCAGAAGGATTTCTTCTCCCAAGAGGTAGTCCAGCACATCGAGATTGGCAGCAGACATCTGGTCAATTGGTAGCTGGCTATACGTCCCCGACGTCAACATTCGATCAGCGATTTCGGCTAGAAGTTCACCTAAGCGACGCCGGGCTCGCTCAATCGGTTCTCCTGTGCTCTCATGAAAAAGTCGGGCAGCCTCGCAGAGCCGTTGCGAGAGATACTTACCAAACACTTCGCGGCGGTAGAGGCTTGGAATAAATCGAGTCTCGCTGTCGCCTCCATTTGGACTGTAGGCCTCGCAAAACAGACGGAGTAGAATTCGGTCGCGTTCCAGATCTTTCCTAACTTCGCCCGATACCCGATACGGAGCTATCTCGAAGTAGTCTAGGTGTTGTTCGACCATCTCCGAACGCATTTTGGCGTCGAATGAAGACTCAATCTCGTCCGTTCGGAAGAGCATGTCTTTCACTGGTGGACCAGCCAACACCGAAAATCGCGTGTCGAAGAATTCGGATCTGCAAGTTAGAAAGAACCGGACGAAGGGAAATGCAGCAGAATCGGCTATAAGCCTATGAAGTTGTCCCGCGAACTGAGATATTCGATTGTGTTCGTTCAGGCCATCAATTACAATAACGAAGGGCTTTCCCTTGTGATGCGCATAGTCGTTTAGAAGAGTTAGAAGAGCATTTGCTGTTAGCTCGGATGTCCCGAAGAGGAGCCTTTCCAATACCGTGTGAAACGGGACGTCGCCCTGTTGAGAGGCATAATGGCCGGTCAGGAACGCAGCGGTGACACCGTGCCCCTGCAGTGTGCGGCTGACTACGTCGCAGGTGAACATCGTCTTTCCCTGCCCGGCATGGGTTGTGAAGACGAGTACGCGAGCCGTAATGCACGTTAGGGCATCAATGATCTCGGCAAGTTTGGTCCTTAGACGCCAGCTGCGATTGTATAGCTGGTATTTCACCTCCTCGTAATAAAAGAGACGGTCTTGCGGTATGCGCTTCTCAAGCGACTTGGCCTTGTCGTAGACCCCGCCGTGAACGGCCTCAACCAGGCTTTGAAGTTTTTCCAGACTTGCCTTCAAGTCAACGGCCGCTCGAATGACGTCTTCGTACGAAGCACTCGCACGAAGAGCGGCACTCTCGGGAAGGGTCAGGGTCCCTATTCCTGCGAGTGCGAGCTCCTTGGCATAGACCTCAAAATCCAATTGGTCAAGCTGATCGAGCGTCCAGCCGAGAAACAGAACAGGATGCACAAAGCAGCGAGCCAAGTCTTTTGCGCCCTTTGCTTCGATGTAGAGATCTGGAATGTACTTCCCGATATCTTGCATATAACGAAGTTGGTTGGCGGTCAGAACGGCCGCGCATCCGGCAACGTCTCGGTATTGGTGCCCGAAGACACTCGAATCGAGCAAGGAAGCGACCGTTGACAGTGCTTCGTCGGACAGCGGCCTAATGAGCTTCAAGAGCGACGGTACGCCTTCAACTACGTCCTCGTTGGGGTCGAACTCAAGACCGGTCGGCGTAGCCGCCAGCCAACTTTCCCTTGTACTCTTATCCCTCTTGGTGACTGTGGGTGAAAGCAACAGAAACTTCAGATGGGCTAACGTCTCGGACCATTGGCCAGCGAGAGCACCATCCAACGTCGATTTGACTTTGCCTGCGGATGTGTCGGAGGTGATTTGAATGCCAAGTTGCTTCGCCGAGGAATACAGGTCGATGGTGTCACTGTTCGGAGCTGCTTTGTTGGTGGAAGCGAGGTCCGGTGCCTCAAAGATCATGGCGAGAATCGGGCAGAGAATGTCTTCCGCAATGACGTTGAGGCTTGTCAGTCCGGCCAAATTGCCGCTTTGGATTTCGTAGGACAAGACACCAAGACAGCGCCCAATCACCTCGATTCTCTGCTGTCTTGATGAGGTCCTTCCCATAGCCTGCTCCGAATTGTCACGCCTCAACCGCAGAGCCCAGCTCGTTGCTAATGACCGCAAGTAGGAATCCAAGGCAGATATTCAGCGGGAGATTGGTCGCCCCAGCGTACTTTAGCCCGCGAACTTCGAATAGCTCACGGACCTGATCATCGATGCTGGCCGTAGCCTCTTCTTTAAGGATTTCCGCCGGTCGAGAAGGATCGCACCGGTTCAGCAGCTCAGTAAACTTCCCTTGGCTGATAGCACTCGTGACGGTCTCAACCGACAAGTCTTGATAAGCGTCGTTTCCGTCGATCGCAGAATTCAGGTTCCATGCCAAGAAGGCAGCGGCCTTGATGATGTCGGTCGATGTCGTAGCCATGCGCGTAGCCAACAGTCTACTCATCCGACTCTCCGATTCGGTTAGTCATTGGCTGGCGCGTCTAACTTAAAGCGGTTCGGAAGCCGTTTCAGCCCGAATTGATCACACCAGAGACGTCGCTGAAGGATAAGGCTTCGGCAAGCAGGAGCCCCTCTGTCGAGGGGCTTATGGTCAGGTTACAGGACCTTCGAAGAGCAATCCCGGCCAACGTCTATCAACGATCAACTCGATCATCCGGTCAATCGCTGGATTATGCGTCGCGTAGGTCGGAAGTTTGTCCGGCACTCTCCGCGAGATCGCCAGATCGGTTCTACTGTCCCACTGATAGCGCCACAAACGAGCCGTTCGAAATGGTTCTTGGTCCAGCCGTTCTCCGAGGTGGTATTTGAACCCACCAGAAAGCACGAGGATCCGTGGCGAACCCCAACGAAGCGGCACCACTGCCGCCCGCATGTGAGCGAGATTGTGGATTCCAGTCACGAGGACGTTTCGGCTCAGAACCAGTGCCTCTGCTGACCGCTCGATTTGATCGAGCGTGTCCATCGTGTGAGATGGTGGTCCGAGGGCACTTTCAACATGAGCCAAGCATGAGTCGAGGAGCCGAGCATTGCCATATAGCCACAAGCCAGCGGGTTTGTAGAACCCTGGCTCTTGGTCAAATGGCGCCGTCCGCTTTGGTGGGATTGAAAAGGGCGAGTTTGGGGCCGATAGCCCAGGTGCGTCGGAACTTCCCGCTCCTACGGCGGTTCGAGACATGTCTAGTATCTCCTATGTCCGCGGCCCGCCTAGGCGGGTCGTGATCCAGGCGTAACAGCGGGACCCGAGTGGGGCAAACACCGCGCAACGGACGAAACCGTTCGCCCATATCACAAGTGCGGTATGTCGCCCGACATCCCGAAGTCGCTCAACAGCCCCGGCAAGCGCGCGCTCTACAACAATCTGGGGCAGGACAGGGAGCTTGCTTTGGGCATCGATGAAAGCGTCAAGCGGGTCCGGTCCGACGAGTGGCGCGGCAACGTGGCCAAGGAGCGGGCGATCAAGCGGGAGCTCTTTGCCATCCTGAACGACGACGATTCGGTCGAGCGCGTCTTTTCCATCGTTCGGCAGCAGATGGAGTATTGATGGAGACGACGATCAAGCTTGGCGAGATCACTGCCGACGTGGTCACGAAGGACATCAAGAACGTTCACCTGAGCGTTTATCCGCCTAACGGCCATGTGCGCATCTCCGCTCCCATTCGCATCAGCCTTGACAATGTCCGAGCCTACGCAGCCACGAAGGTAGAGTGGATCAAGGCCAGCAGATTAAGCTCCGTTCCCAGGAGCGGGTCATGCCACGGGATTATGTGAGTGGTGAGAGCCACTCTCTTTGGGGCAAGCGCTATCTCTTGAAAGTGATCGAAGCCGAAGCCCCGCCGAACGTTAGTCTTAGGGGCAGGCAACCGGAGCTTCGCGTTCGACCCGGCACGACGGCTGAGCGCCGAGGCGAGATCGTAGAGGAATGGTTGAGGTCACAACTGAAAGCCGCGATTCCATCCATGATCCAGAAGTGGCAGTCAAAGCTGGGGGTTGAAATTCGGCAGTTCCACGTCCAGCGCATGAAGACCAAATGGGGCAGCTGTAGCCCGGACCGTCACGCGATCCGTCTAAACACCGAGCTGGCTAAGAAGCCAATCGAGTGCCTAGAATACATCATCTCACGAGATGGTTCACTTGTTAGAGCCAACCCATAACGGTCGGTTCGTCGCCTTGATGAGTGATCACATGCCGAAGTGGAAGTTCTATCGCGACGAACTAAACCGCTTACCCGTGCGCCACGAGGATTGGAAGTATTAGGCTCGTCCTTGCCTAAACTGCCGATTGATGCCTGTGACACCCATCCGGTACTTGAGCATTTGTTGGCTCACTCCGTAGTCGAGCAATAGCTGTTCAGATGGAATCTGGCGGGCCTGGCAGTATGCGAGCGCAACTCGTGGCAGTAAAAGCGATGCTGCAAGCCAATCCGCCTCTGCCTCTTGCAGTTCGTCATAAGTCCGAAGCATAAACCCCGCTTCGGAAGCGACCATCGAGGCAGGTGCATGTTCCCGAATCACGTGGGCGAGCTCATGCATCAGATCGCTTGACTTCCGCGCGGCTGAGTGTCGCGGATTTAGCACAACGATCAAACTGCCCTCGGTATGGACCGTAACTGCGGACCACTCGTCGCCAGCTTGAGAAGTCAAGTGACTGGCCGCTTCCTGGGACAGACCTTCGACTGCCGCGAACTCCCAAACTTCTACCTGAAGCGCCTTTGCTAGCTCGAAGGGACAAAGTGGCTCGTGCGTTCGCTTGCCAAGCTTTCGGCGAAGTGATTCGGCAGTATTTTCACACCAGCTCTTAAATCCTCTTTCGAAGACCGGTTCCCGTACTGCCGCACGCGTTGCCACTGGGATCAGTCCTCACCTTCCAAAGGTCTACGTGATGCGGTCTGGGCGTGGATTGCCAAGATTAGCTCGGCAAGGTGTTGGGCAGTCTGAGGACTCAGGTTCTTGTCCGCCCGAAACTGGACAATAGGCATTGATGGTGCGGCTCGACTCGTGCCCTCGGACGCAAAACCCAGAATTGTGTTCGGGTCGATTTCCAGCCACCGGCAAACGCGGTTGAACGTCTTGAGGTCAGGCAGCTTGCCAGATTCAATACGGGCAAGCGTCATATGACTAATCCCGATCTCGGCGGCAGCAGCTCGAATGCCTTTCGAGCCCCGCTTCGCCTTCACCTTCAGGCTGAGGTCTTCCATGAGCTCCATTGTAGCACATGGTGTAACGCTTGACTGCCACTGTAAGACATGTTGTACAATGAACAACGATGTCGGAATGGATTGAAATCATCAAGAGCAACGGCCCGCAGATCCTTCAAGGGGCAATTCAGATTGGCCTGGGGGTCGGCGGTGGTGCCGCTGTCGTCAAATTGGCGCTCAAAAAACAGCGGCGCGTCCTCGCCAACTTACAGCGCCCGATCATGGTGATCGGAACCGAATCCTCGGATATGGAGGATCAAATCAAGCTCCTGAGCGAGGTAGGGCTGTTCTCCGTGACCAGCCACCGAGGGGACAAGGCAACCGATTTCGTCAAGGCTGAGCATCGGCTGATCGTGCTCGGATACTCCGACAACGAATGCTTCAATCGGGCCTTCGACTCTGCCAAGACACGAGGCATGCCCGTGCTCGTCTATGCGAAACCAGGTGCGATCCCACCCGATGGCATGGCAAGAATCAGCGGCTACTCGTACGCCTCGGTTTGCAACACCGACCTACGCCTGGTATCGGACGTGTTCGCCGTCATGAGCACATTCCCGGAGAAATAGATGACTGACCAAGAACGGAATAACCAAATCGCCACTTTTAGCCGCGACTATCTCTCGCCAACCAAAGAGCAGCGTGCTAAGGTCTCAACCCGATACGAGGAACTCAAGGGATTTCTGAAGGGCTCCTGCTTCATGTCGGGCTCGTATGCTCGCTTTACAGCGGTTCGTCCGCCGAAAGACCTCGACGTTATTTGGGTTTGCTTCGACGAGCGGATAACGCTAGAGCCACGCCCCATCCTCGACGCCCTGACCGAAAAGCTGATTGAGGCTTACCGCCTCAATTCGAACGAGCGGGTCAAGTTCGAGGTTCAAGATCACTCGATTACGATCATCTTCTTGAATGACACTGATGACTTCTCGATCGACGTTGTGCCTGCTGCTGAAACAGGTCGAAAGAACGAGTTCGGCGATCCTATCTACTGTGTTCCGGAAATCCAGAAGTTGAGCCACATCCAACGAAGGGCTTTTCACGGCACCGCGCAATGGATCTACTCCGATCCGAGGGGATACATCGTTGAGGCTCAGAAGCTGGAAGACCAGACAGATGGGAGGTTCCGTCGGAGCGCAAAGGTGGTGAAAGCCTGGCGCCAGAAGCACAAGAAAGAGCTTGGCGATGACTTCAAGTTGAAGTCATTTCACGTCGAGCAGTTGGTCGTCCGACACCTGCAACTGCGACCAGGAGACACGATTCTTCAAGTTCTTCGCGCAATATTCGGCAGCCTCAACCGCGCAATCGAGGCCCCCGCTATTCCCGATCGAGCGAACTCGGATGCCTTCATCGATCAATACGTGGCCGACCTTACATACGCCGAGAAGGCTAAGATTCTGAGCCTCCAGCAAGGAGCATTTCGGATCGTAGCGCAACTTGAGGCAGCTACGAGCGACGAAGAGATCGACACGCTGATGACCGAGCTGACTCAGGTCGCTGGCAAGGAGTCCCCTGCTTTCGTGGCCCCTGCAGTCGTTATCGCCCGACCCGCGCAACCATACGGCAAATTGGATTGATGGCGTGGACCCCAGCAGACCTGGGGAACGCTATCCGCAATTTTCCGACCCTAGCCGTCGCCGGAAGCGGAAGCGTTTCCGGCAATTTATCCGTTGTTGGTGCCATGCTGGGCGGCCAACTCATTCTTAACCCAACGGAGGAGCATCTCGCGCACGCAGAGGCCCAGGCCACCTTCATTGCTGATAGTTACACGATTGAGTTTGGCTTTTCGCGGCCCAATCCATTCTTGAAGGTACTAGGAAGCCGCGTGCAGGAAACGGCTAATCGTTATGGCAAGCGTTTGATTGACCTCCACGTGTACTCCGACCAAACCACGTGCTACGGAGCACCGCAGGAGCTCATGGCGGAACCGCCAACGGCTATGACTCCAGTCGAGTTCATTTACCGCTATGTTCAACCCTTCTTATATGCACAAGCTTTCTTCGAACGGCATGGGTTCTGGCCATGGGGCGACTTGGCGCATGGCCATGCCGGCTTGATCGAATGGCTTGGCAAGACTCCTCATCCAACGAATGCTGACATTTTGAGAACCATTCTGTTCATTGATGCATCGGGTGAAGAAGCGAGGAAGCACTTGCGCAGACGAGCTCGCTGGCACCTCAAATGTCCATGCGGAAGCGGCAAGCAGATCCGATATTGCCATCCGGGGTATAAGCGAGGCGTAGATACGATCCGTACGTGGGTTGCGCAAGGATACAGCGCCAGACATCGAAATCTCATTCTGCCTCTTGGTTCCTAAACAGGTTGCCTCTAGATGAACCACTATGATCCGATTCTGGAACCTAAATCGGTCCTATTGAGCCGCCAAAAAGTGCAATCGCACTGCAAAGTCAAGTGCTTGTAGAAACGTATGAAGCTTGAAGTTGCTCGGCGGCATCCCGCATTGCATCATCCAGAACATGCCCGTAGAGATTCGAGGTTAACGCGATCTGTGAGTGGCCGAGATAGCGACTGACTTGATGTAGATTCAAGCCAGCCATCAGCATAAAAGTAGCCGCTGAGTGCCGAAGTGTGTGCATCCCAGTTCGTGGAAGGCCGGCCGTGGCCAATGCGTCATGCAAGTGATCATTGACATACTTCGGATCAAAAGGGCATCCCCGGGGGTTGAGAAAGACGAGGTCAAGCGTGTTCGCGTGATCTGTCCCAGATTGTCGTTCTTGTTCACTCTGGACGGCAGCGAGGGAATGGCCGACGAGCGGAATCGTACGAGCGCTCTTTTCTGTCTTGAGGGGCTTGAGAACCAGATCCTTGTTCACCCGCTGGAGTTGAGTCTTGACCAGAACAGCCCTGCGTTCTAGGTTTACCGCACTCCATGTCACCCCCGACGCTTCGCCGATTCTCATCCCTGTCGCCAATGTGAACCGCACCAAGTTCTCGATCGGAGATCCGCGTAAGGCATCGAGTAGCCTCTGTACTTGCTCGGCCGTGAAATGGATTCGCTCAGCCCGTTGGATCTTCGGCGCGAAGGTCTTGGAAACGGGATTGTCGTGCACCAGGCCGTACTTCACTGCGACACCGTATGCGGCCCGGAGCGTCCTCCTCACAGCTTGAATCGTGTTGAAGGTTGCGCCGTTGGCTTCGATAAGCGTGAAGAGGCGCGAGACGTCCGACGGAGTTACCTTCGGCAGATCTAACCTGCCCAGATGTGGCTTGACGTACTTGTTTGCCATGAGCTGGTAGAAATCGTACGTCTTCGACTCCCGGTGCGGCCTGATGTGGTCCTGGAGCCAGACGTCCAGCCAACTGGCGACGCTGTAGCCGTTCTTTCCAGGGAGGCCCTTACCCTGGACTAGCAGCGAGGTCAGTTCGTTCAGGGTTCGGACGGCGTCAGTCCGAGTCTTACAGCGAACCTGCTTGTACTTGGGCTTACCAGCACTAGTGAACCCATCCTGGACCTGCGCAACGTAGCCTTCGCCTCGCCTAAAGATGCTTCCCGATCCCTTTTCGCGTCTTTCTCTTCGAGCCATAATGCAGTTTATTTTACCCCGTAGGGAACCTGATGACCGCAGTTTATTCGCAGTTTACTGAGCAAAGAATGGTGGATAAACCTGGTTCAAAATGGATTCAGCAAACTTTTCATTGAACTTGAAAGGACGAAAACGGACCATCCTGGACGAACTCCGACCTGACTGTTAATCAGCGGGTCGTAGGTTCGAGTCCTACTGCGGCAGCCACGAATTAGGTTCAAAAAACCTCCCGGTTGAGCCGGATCAATATTTTTTGCTGGTGGAAGCCCTACTTGATGCGCCGCCAAGCCGAGAGAACGAGCGGAATCCCGTGCCTTCCGGCTTGCGCCAATTGACCCGCGGACCAGTTTCTGCGTTAAACTACTTGCGTGCGCCGGATTAGGCTAGGGGCCTTGGCGGTTCGAATCGCGCTCTCGGGCGTGGTCCTACTCGGGATGTCGAGCAGCATTCTTGGCGTACTGCTGTGTTCCTCGGGCTTGTGCGGCAATTCCTGCGGCATGCACCAGGAATCGGCTTCCGCCAAAAAGGAAACCCCGTCATGTTGCCCCGAAAAGGCGAAGGATACGAGCGAGGCAAAGGGTTCCGGATGTACCTGCACCCTTCAGGCCACTCCGGATGCAAAGCTTTCTCCCGTCGCGACGGTTTTCCTTCCTCTGGTCTCTTTGGTCGCCCTTCCAGTCGAGGAAGCGTTCCTTGAGCTAGTGACTCCGCCCGAAAGTCGGCAGGGCATTCTATTCCACAGCGACACGTCTCCACCGAATCGAGATCGGCACCCCGATCTCGGACGCGCACCACCCTTGGCTTAGGCGGCTTGTGCCGCCCCTAATGCTGGGGTCTTCTGCTATCAGCCGATAGGCTCCCCCCAGCCCTCGCCAACCATTCGCGTGTGGAGGAATGATCGTGAACCAGATTCTAAACAAGCTCGTCCGCCCTATCGGCCCCGGCACTATGGCCATGCTGATCGGGCTGCTCGGACTCGGGATTTATAGTTTTGTCACCAGACCGGAACCTCTGAGTAGCCGCTATTACGAGGCCGATTCGAAGGGTCAGCTGCGGGAGACGGCAAAGCCTAACGTTGGCAGCGTGCATCCAGCTGGGCTGTGGAAGCCGGAACCTGACGATCTCCTTGATCAAGGTCCCGCGCTTAGGCTTGGCCAAGGACAATTACACGCAATCGAGCGGACCTCGGATGAGTGGAAACTGGAAAAGGGAAGGCTCGAAGCTCGATTAGCCGAAGCCAGCACAGCTGTAATCAAGAGTATTGAGAAAGGGTTCTCGGTCGTGCGGCGGCGTGAAGCGATCGAGGAGTACACGGTTCTTTCTCGACGGTATGACCAGCAAAGGCAGGCTCACTGGGAGCAGGCGATTTCGATACTCGACGAAACCCAGCGCCGAAAGTTGAAGGAGGTTTTGCCATGAGTCTTCGACTTGCTGTGGCGGCACTTGCCGCACTGTTCCCGGGCCTGGCCCTTTCGCAAGATCCTCCGCCGCAACAGCTCACCCTCGCCGGTGCGGTCGGCTATGCAATGAAGCACAGTCCGGCAGTTGCGGAAGCGCTAGCCGAGGCGGATGCGGCAGCGGCAATGTCCAGGGCGGCGCGGGCACAGTTATCGCCTCAAGCCTCGCTAAATGGCTTTGCGGCTTCCGGCGACATGGAGAGCGTTCTGCGTTCGACCGGCGTCGAGCCGGCCTCGATGGTGATCGCACCTACGGGCGCATTTTTCGACGCGAACCTCATGCTTATGGTCCCGATTTACACTGGGGGCGTGCTGTCGGGTATGGCAGCAGCAGCGGTCTCTGCGGAACGGGCCGCACTCGCGGAGTTGGCGGACGCACGATCAGAAGTCGCGCTGCAGGTTAAACGGGCTTACCTGAGTGCCGTGCTTGGCGGACAACTCGTCTTGGCGGAGCAATCGCGCCTGGCCGCATCGGAGGAGATGGTGCGTGTGGCCCGAGCCCAACTGGAAGCGGGCAAGGGCATCGAGGCATCGATCCAGCGTGCCGAAGCCGAAAGAGCGGAAGCTCAGCTGGCCACTCGTTCCGCAGAAAACGAGCGCCAGAAGCTTGTACTCGACCTCCTCGCAGAAATGGGTGCGCCACTCGACGCCACAGCCGTGCTTACGGACTCCCTGGAGTTTCAGCCGATCGTGGGCACGCTGAGCAGCTTCCTCACTTCGGCCAAGGCGACGCGTGGTGAATTGCTCGCCGCACGGGAAAGGGTGAGGGCGGCGCAAGGGCGTCTCACCTCTGCTCGAGGCTCCCAGATGCCGCAAGTCTACGGTTTCGCGATGGGAGACACTTTTGCCCCAAGAGGAGCCATGGGCCGGAGCGCGGGCTATACGTTCGGGATTTCGGTAAGCGTTCCTCTCTTCGATAGCGGTCTACGGCGCGCGGAAGTTGATGCTGCGAGAGCGGAGGTCAAGAAAATCGAAGCGGAAGCGGCAGGGGTCGAACTCAAGATCCTGAAGGAGGTCCGTCAGGCCTGGCTCGACGTGGAAACTGCGGCAGAGAACCATGCCACCGCGCAAGCGTCCCTAGCTGCCGCTCAGTCGGCATTTGAAGTGATTCGAGTACGTGTCGAGGCCGGGAAGGCCATTCTCGTCGAGCAGCTCGATGCGCTCGCTCGGCTGACGTCCAGTCGAGCCAATCTCGCTCGGGCGCTTTTTGAACATGAGATCGCCATTGCGAGACTCGACCGTGCGGTCGGCGTTATCGATGGACGATCCCAAGGAGGCAAATCCTAAGATGAAAATCACCCTCATTCCTACACTAATGCTTGTCGGGCTCATCCTGATGGGCTGCGCCAGTTCGACCGAAACCGAAAACAGCAAGGTCGACGCCCAACCCTCTTCCAAACCCAGTGTCGACGTCGTGAAGGGAGCCGCCCTTGGAACAGAGGCGGCCGGCGACCATTACGCGATAACCCTGACCGCCCAGCCCTCCGAACTGAAGGTCGGCAAAGCGACTTTTTCGGCCAAGATCCTCCACCACGGAGAACCAACCGAGGGAGCGACCGTTCGGCTCATGCTGTCGATGCCCAAGATGAACATGGGCGGCCCCACTCGCGAGTTAACCCATAAGGGTGGCGGAGTATACGTGGGCGAGGTCGAGCTCTCCATGGGAGGAGAGTGGCAGGCGAAGGTCTCGGTGGATCAGGAGGGCCACACCGGCGAAGCCGTCTACGACTTCGTGGCCATGCAGTAGCACATGTCACGCGTCCGCCTCGCTCTTTGCCTTCTCGCCTTGCTTCCGGCGCTCTGCCACGCAGCCATCCAGGCGAGATCAGGCCCCTACGTCGTCTCCATGACGGCGCAGCCGCGCGTCATCCCCGTCGGCCAGGCGCGACTGGTCTTCCAAGTGACCGATTCGGCCGGCAAACCGATCGACGGACTCGACATTCAGGCGATCGCCCGCATGCCGGGCATGTTCATGGGAGAGCGCGAGCAGAAAGCCCAGCCGGTGGCGGGAGTGGCTGGTGCCTATTCCATGCAGGCTGCCTTCCCCATGGCGGGGGCCTATCAAGTCGCCCTGAACATTGGGGGCGAACCTGGCAGCGCGACGGTGACCTTGCCCGTGCGCACGGGAGAGGACACGGGCGGTGCAGAACCGGCGGGCTTCTCCTTTATAAGCCTGATTCCCTGGGCGATCGGTCTCGTCCTGGTCGTCTTTATCATCTCCCGCATGCGCCGAACTGGCCAAAGGGTCATGTGGCAAGGCATTGTCAATCGAGCGACCATCTCCGGCGTCCTGCTTTTGGCCATTCTCCTTGTCATCTCCATCTACGCAGTCAACAACTGGCGGCGCCAGGGCGCTATGACGCCCATCGAAGCGCAAGTGATGGAGATGAACACCCCTGCGCCTCCGGGTGTAACCGCCGTGGAGCTCGCGCCAATTGCTCGAGAACCGATCGCCGAGACCGTCGCATATTCCGGTCAAGCTGTCGGCTTCGTGGAGCAGGACGTCAATCCCCGCGTAACGGGCGTAATCACGGCGATGTCTGTGTACGTTGGACACCGTGTCAAGAAGGGGCAGGTGCTTGCCCGGTTGGACACCTCCCAGCTTGATCCGGAACTCGCAGAGCGGGCGGCGATGACTCAGATGGCCACCGAGGGGGTTGGCGTTGCCAGCAGCGAGTACCAGGCGGCTCTCCAGGCCGTTGCTGAGGCTCGAGCCGATGCGGAGGTGAAGGAAAGTGGCGTAGCCGAAGCCGGTTCAATGCTGGAGGCGGCGCGCCAAGACCAGGCGGTTGCCGAGGCTGAACGGTCGGTGGCCGAGAGCGATATTGCATCAGCCAAAGCGGATGTTGATGCGGCCCAAGCAGCCGCTACCTATGCGCGAGAGGAACTCGGACGCATGCAACGGCTCTACGGCCAGAAGGCGATCAGCCGATCGGAGCTTCAGGAGGCGGAAACGGCCAACGCCGACGCCCAAGCGAAGCTTCAGCAGGCACGCACGCGGGTGAATCAGGCTCAAGCGAAGGCGACTGCTTCCCAAGCCGCTTTTCGACGGTCCGCTTCCATGATCGCCGCCGCTGACCGGAGGCTCAAGCAGGCTCAAGCCGAGGTGCGTGCGGCGCGCGCCGCGATCCTGACCCGCCAAAAGGCTGCAGAAGCGGCAAAGAAGGGGGTGGGTCGAGAACAGGCGGCAGTCGCTCAGGCCAGGGCGCGGTATCAGGGCGCAGCGGCTCAACGTGGCTACGCCGAACTGAAGGCAGAGGTCGATGGCGTGGTGACCGAGCGGCTCGTCAGTCCCGGAACCTTGGTCAACCCTGGACAGCCCGTGCTCAAAGTTGCCCAAACCTCACCGATCCGTCTCCAGGCGAATGTCGCCGCAACCGACGTGTCTCGGATCGCGATTGGCAATGAGGTCGAAATCCGGGGACGCAACGGCGTGGGGTCGGTGCGAGCGAAGGTGAGTTCCATCCAGCCCGCACTGGACCCGCAAGCGAGAACCGGAATCGTCGAAGTCCTTTGGAACAACGACGATGGCCAGTTTTTGCCGGGCCAGTTCGTCGAGATGGTCATTAAGCTCGGCTCGCCTCGGGAAGAGCTGACCGTCCCCGTCGAGGCGATTCAGAAGCCGCCTGGCGACGCGCCACCCTTTGTTTGGGTCGCAACTTTGAATGCCGAGGGTGGCCGCTATACGGTCTCCAGGAAGGTCGTGCAGATAGGCGCCAGTGATGGAAAGCGAACGGCCGTAAGTGGGGACCTTGCTCCCGGGCAGCTCGTGGTGGTAGCCGGCGGGATGTATTTGAAGGAAGGCGGCGAGGTAGCCGCTTCATCACCTGAGGTGGCCGCCAGTGGTGGTCCTACGGTCGAGGTTCTGAGCGGAAGCTACAACCCCGCCTCGATTACGGTCGAGAGCGGCAAGCCTACGACGATTACGTTCATCCGCCGCTCTGAAGTTGGTTGCGGCACGGAGATCGTCTTCCCCGAACTTGGGATCGAGAAGCCGCTCCCGCTCAACGAGCCGGTGAAGGTCACCATCGCCCCGACGAAGCCCGGCGAGCTGCGCTTTACGTGCGGCATGGACATGTTCAACGGAAAGGTGATTGTTCGTTGAAACCAGGGCCCCTCAGGTTCGAGACATCCCGGCTCAACCCGCTGCATATGATCCACCGGTGGTCGATCGAGCACCCGTACGCGATCATCGCATTTTACGTCGGAGTCATCGCACTCGCGTGGATGGCCATCTCGCAGGTCATTCCACGGCGATTTGCACCCTACGTGGAGAGCCCGATGATCGGGGTCGTTACGATGATGCCTGGTCTTTCCGCCTCCGAGATGGAGCTCTACATCAGCAAGCCGATCGAGGAGCAACTCGTAAATCTCAAGGGCGTTCGGTACATCCGGTCGACCTCGCAGGACGGCTTCTCGATCGTAACCCTTGAGTTCCCCTATGGTTCCGACATGGAGAGGGCCCTCGTCGACGTCCAGACCCTGATGAACGTCACCCAGTCGAATCTGCCATCGACTGGTGCGAACCTGAAGCCGTCCTTTGTCGTCCCAATCGACCCGCTCAATCTGCCCGTGGTTTCCCTCGCGGTAACCGGCGATCCCACTCAAGGCTGGGACCCGGTCAAAGTACGGGAGTTCGCCGACAACGAGATGGTGAGACGACTGAAAGGGGTCACGAACGTGTACTCGGTCGTGCCATTCGGCGGCTATCGTCGCCAAATGCAGGTCGTGGTCGATCGGGAGCGGCTCGCGGCTTATGGTCTCTCCATCCTAGATGTCCGGGATGCGATCGATCGCAGCAACGTCACGCGGTCCAGCGGCACCCTGACGCGAGGAGGAACGGAGGGAATCGTTCGGGTCGATTCGCGAGCTGCCTCGGCCGAGGACGTTCTTGCGTATCCCATTCGAGAGGTGTCCTCAGGCAGCACCCCCCAGCAAACGCAACCGCAATCGGGGGGTGGGATGGGAGCGATGACCGGAGGAGGACAGAGCCAGTCTGCGCCCCGGTCCCCGCCTGCGCCCACGTCGGCCAGGAGCACTCCGCGCGTCGTTTATGTCCGAGACGTTGCCAAGGTCGAAGACACGCACTGGGAAAAGCGAAGCGGCTATCGCTACTACGCGAACGAGGGCGGGGCGAACCCATCCACCTCCGAGGCGATCGAGGTTTCCGTCATCCAAAACCCTGGGGCAAGTTCCGCTCAGGTCGTACCGGCGGTTATGCGTGTCGTCGAGCAGCTGGAAAGCGAAAACCCGGGCCTGAATGTCGAGGTTGCATACGACAACGCCCACTTTGTGGAGATTCTCTTCGAGAACGTATGGTACGAGCTTGGCCTGGCTATTCTCCTCACCGCGGTCGCCGTTCTCCTCTTCTTGGGCGAGTGGCGCGGAACGGTCATTGCCATGGTAACGCTGCCAACCTCTCTGGCGCTAGCCGTTCTGATGATGCTCCCGTTCGGCATGACGTTCAACAGCGGCACCCTTATCGGACTGTTGCTGAGCATCGGCCGGCTCGTGGACGACAGCATCATCGATATCCACGCTGTCGAGCGGCATCTTCGGATGGGCAAGGACCCGAAGACCGCCACGATTGATGGCATCGCCGAGGTGCGCGTGGCCGTGATCGCCTCTACCCTGATGATCGTCCTCGCACTGCTGCCTCTGCTGTTCTCAGGCGGCATCGTTGGCTTG
The DNA here is from genome assembly GCA_019187105.1 of Fimbriimonadaceae bacterium. NCBI lineage: Bacteria > Bacillati > Armatimonadota > Fimbriimonadia > Fimbriimonadales > Fimbriimonadaceae > Fimbriimonadaceae bacterium. The sequence goes on from JABAQM010000001.1 coordinate 2,780,318, forward strand.
ATGTTCGTCGAACTGGTCTGGCCCCTCATCTTTGGACTGCTGGCATCGATGCTCGTATCGTTCACGCTCACCGCACTGCTTTGCGCCAAGCTGCTGCGCCATGAGCATCTGCGCGAACAAGACAAAAGGAACCCGTTCCTTAAGTGGCTCTACGTGGTCCTCGACCCGTTTCAGAGGTGGCTGGACCGACTGGAGCAAGGCTATGCGCGGGCACTCGTTTGGACCCTCAAGCATCGCTTCATCAACTTCGCCCGGGTCGTCGCCGTGCTGATCGTCGGCTTTACCTTCTATTACTTCATCGGCTCGGAAATGATGCCGTTGGCCGATACCGGCCAAGCGGTTGGCTTCCTCGAAATGGAGCCTGGCACGAGTTATCAAGGCACGGAGAAGGCGGTTAAGAAGCTCGAGGCGATCATGTCCAAGCATCCGGAGTTGGAGAAGGCCAGTATCGAGATCGGCGCGGAGTCGATGTTCGAGACCTGGTCGCCGTTTTATACGGGCTACCAGATGCCGCAGGTTAGCGGAGCCGCGATGATGCTCACGTTCAGCGACAAGGATGCTCGACGCCGAACGATCTTCGAAGTCATGGATGCGATCCATCGGGAGGCATACGCCACAATTCCTGGGCTTCGGCGGCTCCAAATCAAGGAGATGGGATCGGACGTCATGGCGACCGCTGCCGCGCCCATCCACGTGAATGTCTATGGGCCCGATCTGCAGGTGCTTGACCGGCTTGGACGCGAAGTCGAGGAGGCCGCATGGAAAATGCCAGAACTTTTCCAGCCATCCCGGACTTGGACCCTCGGGCTTCCGGACTATCAAATCAAGGTCGATCCCCAGCGAGCACAGGAACTCGGACTCAGCCCGGAGGCCATTTCACAGCAGGCGTATTACGCTTTGAGGGGAGGTCTGGCTAATGAGTTTTACCGCCTGCCAAATCTCAGGCAGAACACGATTCTGATTCGTTACGAAGAGAGCGATCGCCAGACGTTCCAAGACCTCGAGAACCTCTATGTCACGGCGTCCGACGGCACTCAGGTCCCCCTTAAATCAGTCGCTGAGATTCAGGAGGGTTCTGCTCCGACGGCGATCGAGCACGACGGATTGAAGCGTGTCCTAGGGGTTACCGGCTACTACAGGATCGGCAGTCTGCCCAGCATGGACGTGGTGATGAATCTGGTTGCCTACGCCTATGGCGGCAATCCCAAGCTTGGCATCGAACCCATCAATTTCCCGCCCGGCTATGGGCTGGAAATGCGGGGAGACATGACCCAGATGATGGATAGCTTCCGAAGGCTGATGAACGGCCTGGTGCTCGCCCTGATGCTGATGTACTTGGTGCTCGTCATCCAGTTCCGCGGATTCCTGCAGCCGCTCCAAATGATTGCGTCGCTGCCGCTCGAACTAGCCGGTGTCTTTATCGCCCTCTGGCTGGCTTCGCAAGCCTTTTCGACGGTTTCCATTCTCGGCATCATCGTGCTGACAGGCATGGACATTACGACGGCCGTGCTGATGATCGATTTGATCATGAAGTACCGCGACCGCGGCATTCCGCGGGACGAAGCAATCGTGCGCGCATGCCCGGACCGTCTGAGGCCGATCCTCATGACCGTCGGCATCACCCTCATCGTCATGCTGCCCATCGCGTTTGCGCCAAAGACGGGGCTCGATGCCTATCAGCCTCTCGCCATGGCCGTCGTCGGCGGGCTCATCATGGGCACCATCCTAAGCCTCTTCGACATTCCCATCATGCATACCTACGTTGACGACTTCATCCGGTGGCTGAATAAGACTTTCTTGGGTCGGGAGTGGTCCTGGCCGATCACCGATACCGGACCCCATGCCGAAGAGCCCCACGGCCAGCCACAGGCTTTGCCGCCCGACGGTGGAGGCGTCCGATGACCAACCACATGGATCCCGTCTGCGGAATGCACGTCGAGCCAGAGACGGCAGCAGGTTCGCACGAGTATCAGGGCGAGACGTACTACTTCTGCAGCGCCGGCTGTCTCGCCAAGTTTAAGGCCGACCCTCAACGTTACGCATCCGGTCAGGCCCGCTCCCCAATGTCCGTCGCCCCGCCAAGCGATGCCGAGGGAGTCGAATACACGTGTCCGATGCATCCCGAGATCCGGCAGATCGGTCCGGGTTCGTGCCCGATCTGCGGTATGGCCCTGGAGCCGGTGCACGTCAGCGCCGACGAACAGGAAAACCCCGAGCTCAAGGACATGAGCTTCCGGTTCTGGGTTAGCGCCGTGCTCACCGTTCCCTTGTTGGTGCTGGCGATGGCTCCTCACCTCACCGGCTGGAATCCTGCTGCAGCGCTTGGACCATCCGCGGCGTGGATCGAACTCGCGTTGGCGACCCCGGTCGTGCTTTGGGGTGGGGCGCCTTTCTTCCAGCGTGGGTGGCGCAGCGTCGTTACCCGGCGCCTCAACATGTTTACGCTCATTGCCATCGGCACCGGCGTCGCCTGGATCTACAGTGTGGTTGCGGTTCTTGCTCCCCAGATTTTTCCGCAGTCCTTCAAGGACCACAACGGCCATGTGGGACTCTATTTCGAGGCAGCATCCGTGATCATCACCTTGGTTCTGCTCGGACAGGTCCTTGAGCTTAGAGCAAGAAGCGCAACGAGCAGCGCCATTCGGTCGCTGCTTGATCTTGCCCCGAAGACCGCGCGGCGCGTCCGGGATGGCATGGAAGAGGACATTCCCCTTCAGCACGTGGAGGCCGGCTTCGTGCTCCGGGTCCGACCAGGGGAGAAGGTCCCCGTCGACGGCGTCGTCACCGAAGGACATAGCTCCGTGGATGAATCGATGGTCACGGGCGAGTCGATGCCTGTCGAAAAGGCAGTGGGTGACAAGGTCACGGGTGCAACCGTCAACCAGACCGGCACCTTCCTCATGCTGGCCGAGCGGGTTGGTAGCGAGACCCTTCTCGCCCAAGTCGTCAAGATGGTCACCGAGGCTCAACGGTCTCGGGCGCCCATCCAGAAGCTCGCCGACACCGTATCCTCTTACTTCGTGCCGGCGGTGCTTGCCGTCTCGCTCGGCTCCTTCGTGGTGTGGGCCATGTTTGGACCGTCTCCCGCGATGGCCTTCGCCGTGATCAACGCGGTCGCCGTCCTGATCATCGCCTGTCCGTGCGCACTCGGGCTGGCGACACCGATGTCAATCATGGTCGGCACCGGACGGGGCGCCCGCGCGGGCGTGCTGATCAAGAACGCCGAAATGCTCGAGACCTTCGAGCGAGTGGACACTCTCGTTGTCGACAAAACGGGGACCCTCACGGAAGGGAAGCCGAAGCTTGTAACCATCAAGGCATTTGGTGGCACCGCCGAAACAGAGGTGCTATCGATTGCCGGCGGACTCGAGTTGGGAAGCAGCCATCCGCTTGCCACTGCCATCCTGGAAGGGCTCCAGCAAAGAGAGGTCCCTCCGGCGAACATTCTGGACTTCGAATCGATCACCGGCAAGGGCGTCACCGGCATGCTTGCCCAAGATAAGGTCGCGCTTGGCAACCGAGCGCTGATGGAATTGGTGGGTGCACCTACCGATGAGGTCCAGGCCGCTGCGGAGGAGATTCGCGAAGAGGGTCAAACTGCGATGTTCGTGGCGAAAAACGGCAGGCTGATCGGATTGCTCGGTGTTTCCGATCCCATCAAGCAAACCGCGCCGGCGGCAATACGCGCCCTCCAACGAGAGGGCATTCGCATCGTGATGATCACCGGAGACAACCAGACGACGGCCAAGAGGGTTGCTCGCGAGCTGGGTATCGAGGAAGTCCGCGCGGACGTCCTTCCCGAAGGCAAGATCGAAGCGGTGAAATCGCTGCAAGGCACGGGCAGAATCGTCGCGATGGCGGGGGATGGGATTAACGATGCTCCAGCCTTGGCACAAGCCGACATCGGTGTTGCGATGGGTACCGGTACTGATGTGGCTATCGAAAGCGCTGGGATCACCCTGATCAAAGGCGATCTAAGCGGACTGGTGCGCGCCAGACGGTTAAGCCGCGCGACCATGCGTAACATTCGCCAGAATCTGTTTTTCGCGTTCCTGTATAACGCGGCGGGCGTGCCGATCGCCGCTGGGGTGCTCTATCCCTTTACAGGCTTGCTCCTTTCACCCATGATCGCGGCCCTCGCCATGAGCCTGAGCTCCGTTTCGGTTATCGGCAACTCGCTGAGGCTGAGGACCCTGGAACTATAGCTCTATACTGAAGCATGGTCGGAAGGATCCTCATCTTCGGTGGAGCGCTCTGTGGCCTAAGCTCCGCGATGCTTACTGGCGGGCGCCAAGCTCACCAAGACAAGAACCAGGTTACTGAAGCTGGCGAAATGTTCAAGCGACAGTGTGCAAGCTGCCATGTGCCGCCCGACCTTCGGTTCAAGGCCGACCAGGCGTGGCTACGGCAAATCAAGCAAACCGCTTGAAGCGACACGCCGGCTGGGGCCCGTGAGGCCCTCATCAAGTACTTCGAAGGCTCCCAGGCGGGTTTGCCAAAGCTCGCCCCTGCAACGGCTACCGCAAAGGATGCCGGTGTTGTGATTCCATCATTCGAATCGGGCGCGATCCTCCTTGAGGATGGCCAAGGCATCATCACTCGGCTTTCATGGGATGACCCGCGACAAAAAGGACGGAGGCGCTTCGTCCCACCTGGCAAATACCGGGTTCGAGGCTATCGGCTCTATCGCGCGGACAACAGCGGGCGGGAATGGATCATCTCCGCAACGGGTCCCCACATCAAGAAGCTGGTTGTCGCAGTTGGCGCCGAAACAAAGGTGACCCTCGACGAGACCATAGTCCTTGCTAGCGGCTTGAAGGCGACAGCCGGAAAGGTGGACGTCATGATGAGCTTTAGTGGCGAGGGCCATAGCGGACTGACCGTTTACGCCGACGGTGCGCGCATACGGGTTAACTACGCCATTGTTTCGTCTGCGGGCGAGGAACTGGCTAAGGGCCCGATGAACTACGGGTGAGGTGGGGGCGGTTGGGCCTCGTGTAGGCTCGATTCGACCTTAGAGAACGCCCGGCTCGACCTCCAATTCGAAGAGCCTCCATTTCGGGTCAAACGCATCGCGATGAACCGCTAATCGGTGTCACACCTCCCCAGGTTCTTGGCGGCTGTGTCCTTATGACCTCCGTCATAGAGGTGTCAAGGTTCGATCTTCTATGATGGGGCATGAGCGAACGAAGCGTAGCCAACCGGGTGCTGTTTATGAACACGCTCGCCTTTACGGTTTGCTTTGCCGTTTGGACGATGTACGGCGTCCTCATCACCTTTCTGGTCGATAATCGCTACCTGGTTATCGACAAGGCACAGGTTGGCTGGCTGATTGGAATCCCAATTCTTACCGGTTCTGTTATGCGCCTGCCGGTTGGTATGTTGACCGACCGATACGGAGGGAAACCGGTTTACATCGGCGTCATGCTCTTCGCTGGATTGTCTCTCTTGGTTGCGAGCCAGGTATCGACCTTCACCGGCTTCATGGCAGCCGGCCTTCTGTTTGGCATGAGCGGCGCAGCCTTCGCGGTAGGAATCGCGTTTTCCTCTGTCTATTTCCCAAAGGAATCGCAGGGAACCGCGCTCGGCATCTTCGGGATGGGCAACGCCGGCTCGGCGGTGACGACCCTTGCCGCACCCAGCCTGCTCAAGATGTTCACCGACGACGGGAAGAATATCGAAGGGTGGCGGACCCTGCCCATCGTTTACAGTATCGCGCTGCTGCTGATGACGGCGATCTTCGCGCTCACAACGACCAACAAGAAGATCCCCCTTGATCACCAGAAGTCCTTCAAGGAGATGCTGACCCCGCTTGGCGACGTCCGGGTCTGGCGCTTTGGCCTGTACTACTTTCTCGTCTTCGGTGCGTTCGTCGCGCTTGCCCAGTGGCTCGTCCCGTATTACTTGAACGTTTACGGAATGAGCCTGGCAATGGCCGGCCTACTCGCTTCCGTGTTCAGCCTCCCCTCCGGAGTGATACGGGCCCTCGGTGGATGGGCCAGTGACCGGTTTGGCGCCCGCGCCACGATGTATTGGGTCCTCAGCACCTGCGCCGTCTTCTTCCTCCTGCTCGTTGCGCCCAGGATGGATATTCGATCGCCTGGAGAAGGGATCATGGCCGACAGCAAAGGAAGGGTGACCGCCGTGTCTCCAACTACCGTCGTCGTCGATGACAAGGCTTACACCCTGAAGCCGGAGCCTCCGTTGGATAAGGCAAAGCTCGAAACCGACACGCTCGTTTGGCCCACGTTCCGGTCATGGCAGGAGCCGAACGTGCAGGTTGGGCAGGAGGTGAAGAAAAAGGAGCTCATTGCCCGCGGCGTTACCCACGTGTACTTTCAGGCGAACGTCTGGGTCTTCACCGCGCTCGTCTTTCTCGCCGGCATCATGATGGGCATCGGAAAGGCCGCAGTCTATAAGCACATCCCTGAATACTTCCCGAAGGATGTGGGAGTCGTCGGAGGCATTGTCGGCGTCATCGGCGGACTCGGAGGCTTCTTCTGCCCGATTCTGTTTGGATACTTGCTGAAGTCCACCGGCCTGTGGACGTCCTGCTGGCTGTTCTTAGGCGCGCTCTCGATCATTTGCCTCGTCTGGATGCACCTCGTGATCCTGCGGATGACGAGAGGCATGACCTCGACCCATTAGCCCAGTGGCGGGTGCCGTTCCCGTCCGACCCCCTACCCCCGCACGCTATCGCGGCGGGGACTTCCCCTGGGAGGGGAAGACCGTCTGGGTTCTCCCCCTGGTTAGGGGGAAGGACTGTTGTCTGGGTTCTCCCCCTGGTTAGGGGGAGTCCGTCCCGCTTTGCGTGGACGGGAGGGGGTCAAAGAAGGGAGGTGATCGCTACCCGGCTATCCGACCCCTACCCCCGCACGCATCGCGGCGGGGACTTCCCCTGTGAGGGGAAGAACGTTGGTGGCCCCCTGGTTAGGGGGAAGGACTGTTGCCTGGGTTCTCCCCCTGGTTAGGGGGAGTCCGTCCCGCTTTGCGTGGACGGGAGGGGGTCAGAGAAGGGAGCAAAGAGCCTGGACTACAAAGTGGTTACCTGTGCACAAGCTTCTCGGATGCGTGATACAACGTCGCCTAGATCGGTTTCCACCTCTGCATTCCAAAATCGCAGTACTCGAAGGCCCTGATCCCGGAGGTATTCGCTTCTGGCTTTGTCTCGATCTGCTGTGAACATATGGACGTCGCCATCGATCTCGATCGCGAGCCGCGCTTCCAAGCATAGAAAGTCAACGACGAATGGACCCACAGGGGCCTGTCTCCGAAAGCGATAACCAATACCTTTGCGTCTAATGGCTTGCCAAAGCTTCACCTCTGGCGAAGTCATCTTTTTGCGAAGTGACCTTGCCTTGACGACTGCCGTGTCGTACTGTGAAAGTTCCCGCAGACTGCGCGACATTGGACCAGTTTGTCCCAAGGATGTATAGATTGGGGCCGGTCGGGATTTCTGGAATGATCCGACCCCTACCCCCGCACGCTATCGCGGCGGGGACTTCCCCTGGGAGGGGAAGACCGTCTGGGTTCTCCCCCTGGTTAGGGGGAGTCCGTCCCGCTTTGCGTGGACGGGAGGGGGTCAAAGAAGGGAGGTGATCGCTACCCGGCTATCCGACCCCTACCCCCGCACGCATCGCGGCGGGGACTTCCCCTGGAAGGGGAAGACCGTTGGCCCCCTGGTTAGGGGGAAGGACTGTTGCCTGGGTTCTCCCCCTGTTTAGGGGGAGTCCGTCCCGCTTTGCGTGGACGGGAGGGGGTCAAAGAAGGGAGGTGATCGCTACCCGGCTATCCGACCCCTACCCCCGCACGCATCGCGGCGGGGACTTCCCCTGGAAGGGGAAGACCGTTGGCACCCTGGTTAGGGGGAAGGACTGTTGTCTGGGTTCTCCCCCTGGTTAGGGGGAGTCCGTCCCGCTTTGCGTGGACGGGAGGGGGTCAGAGAGTCCAGCCTAACGTCACCCCAGCTTGGCTATCCGACCCCTACCCCGATACGCTATCGCGGCGAAGACCGTCTGGGTTCTCCCCCTGTTTAGGTGGTGTCCGTCCCGCTTTGCGTGGACGGGAGGGGGGTCAGAGAGTCCAGCCTAACACCACCCCAGCTTGGCTATCCGACCCCTACCCCCGCACGCTAATCGCGGCGGGGACTTCCCCTGGGAGGGGAAGACCGTTGGCACCCTGGTTAGGGGGAAGGACTGTTGTCTGGGTTCTCCCCCTGTTTAGGGGGAGTCCGTCCCGCTTTGCGTGGACGGGAGGGGGTCAGAGAGTCCAGCCTAACGCCACCCCAGCCTGGGGCGGGGACTTCCCCTGGGAGGGGAAGACGGTCCGGGTTCTCCCCATGGCCGGGCCTATTCTCGGGCGGTGGCGATGGGCTCCGATTCGGAGCTTGCCACGTGTTCGGCAGCGTGGACCGGGGTTTCGATGATCCCCTTGAGCGTCATCAGCCCAATCATCAGAATGACGAACATCCCCGCCACCATAACCCAACTCCGCTTGGCCGGATGGCGCGACTCCGATCGGTCGAGCCAAGGCAGGAACATCATTCCCAGCGTGACCAGTCCCGGAACGATCAGTGTTGCAACGATCTCATAGCCGGCCGGCATGATTTTCAACAGCTCGTAGAGCCCAAGAAAGTACCACTCCGGTCGGGGCGTGAAGTCGGTTCCCGCAGGATCGGCCATCGGTTCCAACCCCGGCGGAAGCATCGCCGCGAGCGCGAACACCGCACCGAGGCCGACGACGACCACGACCGCGTCCTTGAACAGCTGGTTGGGGAAGAACGGCTGGGCCGTGCCCTTTTGCGGGATGACTGGGCCGGCTATGTGGTGCCGCCGCACCAGATACAGGTGGATCGCCACGAAGGCCATCAACGCTGCGGGCAGCAGCATGACATGCAGCGCATAAAAGCGCGTCAGCGTGAGCGCCCCGACCTCTTCGCCGCCACGGATCAGCACGAGGAGATCTTCCCCAATCACCGGGATCGTCGCGGCGATACGGGTGCCGACGACCGTCGCCCAATACGCTTTCTGATCCCACGGCAGCAGGTAGCCGGTAAACGAGAAGGCGAGCATGACCTGGAAGATCAGCACGCCGAAAAGCCACGTGAGCTCCCGAGGCTTCTTATACGAGCCCCAGAAGAAAACGCGCAGCGTATGCAGCACCATTACGACCACGATCGCGGTGGAGCCCCATACGTGTAGACCGCGGATGATGGACCCCGCCGAAACCTGATAGGTGAGGTGCTTGACCGAATCGTATGCCGACTGCGGGCTGGGACTGTAGTACATCGCCATTAGCACGCCGGTCGTGAATTGGAAAACCAGGAGGGTCAGCAGCAGGTTTCCCAGCGTTTGCCACCAGCCCACGCCGGGAGGCATCGGCTCGTCCAGGTTCTTCCGAACGAAGCCCCACCACCCGAGGCGAAGCTCCATCCAGTCCTTGATTCCCGGACGTTCGCGTTCCACGCGCTTTGCCGGATCCGGCTCATGAGGCGCGGTAACTCTCGGGCGTTCAACGGTAGAGGTGGTCTTTTTGGGAGGTTCCTTGATCATGAGGACACCGTTCGGCCGACATAAATGCGGCCATTTTCAACCTTGACGGGATGCTCGACCAGCCCGGTTGGTGGCGGTCCCGAAACGACCTTTCCCAGTTCGTCGAACACACCGCCATGACAGGGACAGAAGTAGCGGCGCTGATCGTCCTGGAACTTGATGCGGCACCCCAGGTGGGTGCAGGCTGGATCGAAACACCTCAGCCCATCGCGCGACCGATGCAGGTACACCGTGTACTTCCGCTCGACCGTCTGATAGCCGTCGACGATCTTCAGGACGTAGGCCACCTCGCGAGTCTGCCCGACGGCAAGGTCCCCGTCGCCCAGGACGTCCACCCACTCCTCCTTGGAACGGCGGTTCAGTGGCCCGACCGCAAACCGGATCGCGGGTATGGCAAGGGCACCCGCCACCACGACGTTGATCGCGGTGACGAGCCATCCCAGCGCCTTTCGCCTGGATACCGGCTCGGTTGGTTCTTCAAGTATCTTTCCGCAGTTGCAGCTTTCGTGTTCCATAGGTCACCTAGGGGTAGTAGCGAAGTCGAACGTCGTCCACCAGGTCGGGAGCGACGCGCGCGATCACGTCTTTGGCGATGCGCATCGATTTGTGATGGCGTCCGGGCGAAGGCTCGCGTTGGAAGCCGATGTCCGCCTGGGCGTCGGTAACGGCCTCGGTCACCCGGGTGAGCGCGACCATCGTCGGCACGATCCAGGCGTGCTGGAACCGGGTGAACGGTGCGGATAGGATGAGGGCCGCGATCGAGCCCAAATGGTAGATGTAGATCGGCATGACCCATCCGTAGGCCGTGCTTCGGTTGATGAGCAGCGTGAGGATGCCGCTCAGCACGGTGTGCAAGAGCAGGGTCACAAACAGGTAGTCGCGGCCCAGAGTCAGCCCGTTGTCGATGTATTCGTCTGTGCGATAGCGACGGAAAACATACAGGACGCCGAGGAGAACCGCCAACCCGGCCGCGATCGGAAGGATCTTCAGCGGGTTGGAGAGGGCGAGATCGGCTCGCGTCGGGTTATAGATCTGCATCAGCACGTCGGCGAGAAAGAGGCCGATCATGCCGTAGAGCATGAGCCCGTGCATGGCCCAGCGGCCCTTGCTCTTCAGCCACAGCGAACGGACAAAAAGGCCATCGACGATCAGCGAATGCAGGGCTATCCCCAGTGCCTTTCCATAGCCGAAGCGCTGCAGGGCGGGCGCCATATGCTTGAGCCCGGCGAGCTTGACCCAGTGCCACCAGGCTCGAATGCCGAAGATCGCGCTGACTAGGAACACGACCCCGAAGATGCGGAACATGTTGCGCGTCGTGAGCAGCTGTCCGACCTTGTAGGCGAGCGGAATCTCGTCTGGACGCCATTCCTTTGCCTGGACTTCTTGGTACACGCGCTGAACGGCTTCTTCGGAGAGCTGGTCGGGCGGCGTGCCCGGCATCATTCCCTTGCCGTTGCGCACGATCCGGGCAAACTCCTCCGGCGTCAGCTTCGTCTTGGCGATGGGCGGTCCGAGCCCACCCATCGCGTTCATCCCGTGGCAGCCCATGCACGACGACGAGCCATAGAGCTCCTTGTTCTTGTCGGCAGGGGCAAAGGCGCAAAGGGCCAGCGCGACGATAGCTACGAGGAATCTCATGCCGTCACCTCCTGTTCGACCTGCGGCTCGGCGGGCCGGCCAAGGGTCGAGACATCCTGCGATGCCATCGGTCCGAGATAGCGTCCGCTGGGCTTGGTCCCGGCTTCAGGGAGCAGGCAGAACGGTTTGCGGCCCGTCTGCCGATCTTGCTCAGCCATGTAGGTTCGAATGGGGCTGGCGGGGTCCTCAAGATCGCCGAAGATCCTCGCGTGAGTCGGGCAAGCGACCACGCATGCGGGATCGAGACCCTCATCGACGCGGTGTGCGCAGTAGGTGCACTTGCGAGCAACCCCCTCGTTCAATCGTGGCTTCACGAAGTCGCGCTCGTAGGGCTCATCTTCGTTCAGGTACCACGCCTCCTCCTTGTGGAGGATGATGTTGCCGTAAGGACATGCCGATACGCAGGCCCCCGTTCCCCGGCACCGGTCCTGATCCACCAGGACGATGCCGTCCTCCCGCTTGACGATCGCTTTGTTGGGGCATGCCTTCAGACACGGGGCATCCTCGCAGTGGTTGCAGAGCACCGGGATATACAGCCGCTTGACGTTCGGGTAGGTGCCCGCTTCCACGTTCAGAACGCGCGCGAAGAAAACGTCCATCGGGGTGCCGTTTTCCTGCTTGCACGCGATGGTGCAGGCATCGCAGCCGATGCAGCGCGTGAGGTCGATCAGCATCGACATCCTAGCCATTGGATTCCTCCTTTCGTGTGAGCACGGCCGCCAGGGCGAACGCCGAGAGGCCGGAAAGTCCGAGAGGGGCCAACACCGGCGGCTCGCCGTCAGTCCTCTTTTCAACCGATTCGGCCTCTTCCTCATCGGCTTCTTCGATACGACTTTGAGGTGGGCTGCCAAGGACCCCGCCCACGAACTTGCTTAGATCTCCGTCGCTATGGAGCGCCGATCCAAATGCGCCGACAAGGATGCCGGCTGCAAAGAAAGCACCCAGCCCACCACGTGCTTGCACCTTGGAAATCGCCAGCGCTGAAGCCACCATCGCCAGCAAGGCGTATCCAAGGGGAATCCACGCCTGCCAATGCTCCTTCAGAACGTCGCGATGGAGGTGGCGGACATCTAATACCATCATTGCGAAGCCTCCGCTAGCGATGATCAAGACCCATTTTCGAAGAGTCATGCTTCGATCCTCCTGATATCGACTCGGGTGTCCTTCCAGTGCTGGCCGGGCGCATACACGGCGGGAAGGTAGTAGTTCTCGTGGGTCGGCTTGACCTTTTGGTGGGTGTGGACGGAGTGGTACTTGCCTCCGCCCAAGTACCGGTCCCACCAACCATGGTCCACGCAAAGGACGCCGGGCTTGATCGTTTCCGTCACCAGCGCCCACAGCCTGTAGCTCCCGTTGTGGTTGAAAATCTCGACCGGGTCGCCGTCGCGAATGCCGCGGGCAGCAGCATCTCGGGGATTGATTTCGACAACGGCGCCCCGGTTGACGTTGAGCAAGACGCGATTATTGCTATGGGTGGAGTGCACACGCCACTTCGAATGGGGCGTGACGATCGCCAGCGGGAGCTTCTGATCCTCGACGGGTAGGTGCGAGAAGGCGCGCTTATAGGTGGGAAGCTGTTCGCCAAGCTTCGCGAACACGGACTCTTCCTTGTAGAACTCCATCCTCCCCGTTTTGAGAAACTCCCGCTGGGCGCCTTCGGGAAACGGGTACGCCCGCGGAGGAAACGGCTTGTCTTCGGCAAACTGCTCGTCGCACCCGACCTCCGGATCATGGACGTTCAACCGCACCGGACCCTTCTGCAGCATCTCGTAGGTGATGCCGGCGGTTTCCTTTCCGCCGTGCTCAAGGAGCATCGCGATGATCTCCGGCTCGTCGAAGTCGATCTGCTTGAAGAGGGAAGGATCGACGCGCTTGATCAGCTCCTTCACCATCCACAGTTCGGTGCGGCTGTCGTATTGCGGCCGAACGACCTCCTGCTGGATCTGCAGATAGGGATGGCACGACGTCCCCACCAGCTCCTGCTTCTCCCAGAACGTCGGCGCCGGCAGCACCACGTCGCTGTACTCACAGGTGGGGCTCATCGAAAAGTCGATCGTGACGAAGAGCTCCAGCTTGTCGATCGCCGCCTTGAGCGGTTCGGAGAATTCGGTCACCAAGGGATTGCCATGGGAAACGAACAGCGCTTTGAACCCGTGCTTCGGATACTTGATCTTTGGGTTGATCGTCTGCGTCGGCTCGCCGAGCACAAAGTAGTGCATCGGCACGCCGTTCGGACGCTTGCCATCGGGAAACCACCACTTGCTGACGTCCAGACGGAAGTGGTGCTGCCCGGAGTAGATCGAGATCGATTCACCCGGCCGGCCGTGCGCGCCCACGAGTGCGGAGAGCAGGATGATCGACCGGATCGTCAGGTCCCCGTGGAGGCGGTGGTTGATGCCCATGCCGATGATAATCGAGCTCGGCCGGTTCAGCGCATAGTCCCTGGCGACCTCGCGAATTGTCGCGGCGGGGATGTCGGTTTCCGCCGCCACGTTTTCCGGCTTGTACTCGTCCCGCATGATCGAGTCTTCGATCGCCTGAAAGACGGGCGTGACGTCGACCGGCACGCCGTCGATGGGAACGGTTCGCCTGCCGCGAAACGCGGGTCTGAGACCATCGGGAAGCGCAAGCGTATCGGTCGGCAGCTTGAAGGGGCTGTCCGCTGCCTCGTCCCATACCAGGAACTCCATGTCGCTTCCCATCCCAAGATCGGAGGCGCGCAGCCGCTGCCCGTTATCGGCGCGGATGAGGGTTGCCAGGTCGGTGTACTTTCGCAGGAACGCCCAGTCGATCCAGTCGTTCTCCATCACCACGTAGCACATCGAGAGGGCGAGCAAACCGTCGGCGCCGGGATGGATGGGGAGCCACAGATCGGCGCCTTTGGCGGTCTGGGAGCATCGCGGATCGATGACGATGATCTTGCAGTTGTTGCGCTGCTTGGCCACGCGGGTCAGAAATTGAGCGTCGGGTATGCGGGTCTGAAAGACGTTGCTCGACCACAGGATCGCGGTCTTGGCGTGGCCCCAGGATTTGGTCTCGCATTCCACGCAGTCGATCCCCATCGTATGGGTGAAGCCCATGGAGATGTCGCCGTTGAAGTCATAGGCGGTGGCGAAGCTCATGCCGAGCAGCGCCGCCATGCGCACCTGGGCGCCCTTCTGCACATAGCCGGTGCCGACCACCTGGTTGAACAGCAGCATGCTCTCGGGGCCATAGGTGTCGCGGATGTGAATCATCTTATCGGCGATGAAGTCCAGCGCCTCGTCCCAACTGGCCTCGCGCCACTTGCCCTCGCCCCGTTCGCCGGTTCGGATCAGGGGCTTTTTGATGCGGTCGGGCCCATAGATCAGGTGGGTCATGGACATGCCGCGCAGGCAGCCGCGGGGATTGTATTCCGCGCAGGGATAGTCGGCGGCGGGCTTCAGGTCGACGATGACGTCGTCGACGACGGTAGCCAGCCAGCCGCATGCGCCGGTGCAGTTCGGGCTGTCGGTGGTGCGAACGACGCGAGCGGTGGATGTCGGCCGCGCCGATCCGTGCTTGCCAGGAACCGAATGTCGTGTCGCCAATGCAGACGCTCCTCGATGCGGTCGTCACCGCGTCGATTCGATTGTTGCAAGGCTGCTGGGGGGTGCGATATGACGCCGGTCATATCGGGTGAAGATCGGTGAAAAGCCGAGGACGGGGACGCGCTAGGGCCTGGAAGATGGCGACGGACTCGCGCGGGCAACCGATCTCTTGGTGCCGACGCGCCCCCCGGTTGGGCAATACGGCGTTCTTACCGGGATGGTCTGGACGCGTCGGAGAGAGTTTCCTGATGCCTATCCCACCTCCACCACGCCGATCGGCATGAGCCGGAGCATGCGGCCGGTCGTGCGCTCCACCTGTCGCCAGGCGCAGGCGTACCAGCCGGGCTCGGCTTCCAGGATGGCGGAGAGGGAGCCGCCCTCGAACCGCACGAACCCAGCAGAGCCATAGCGCTTGGTGGGCTTGCGCCGCTCGTTCGCGAGGCGCTGCACCAGGAGCTCGGTGACGACCTCAGCAGAATTCGGTCCGGACGCGGTGAAGACGATCTCGCCGGGGTGGCCGGCGGCGGAAATCTGGATCGCATCGCCGAGGAATTCGCCCACCGGCGGCAATCGCGGGATGCCGGCGGCAGGATCGATTTGGCGCACCTTCGCGGCCAGGCCGATGAAGACAGTGATGGCGGTTGGGGCATAGGATAGGCCCGATACCGGGTCGGCGTGCTGTTGCCCAGCGGCGTAGTCCCTCCAGGCTGCGGCTTCGGCGGCGGAAAGAGTCGACCAAACCGAGGATGCTTCGCGCATGCGGTCGATGGCGGACCGCTGGTCGATGCTGACCGGCCGTTCATAGCGGGGCCGGCGCCTGATGATGGGGCCGGTGCGGCTCCCCGCGACCACCATGCCGCCGAGCTTGCCGTGTCCCGCCTGAAAGGCGCCACTGAACCGGACCTTTGCCATGGTCTAACAATCGGCAGGAAGCGGGTTCGTCTGGAGGGGGTTCCATCGGTATCTCATCGGTTCACCACCGGTTCCACATCGGTTCCACATCGGTTCCAATGGGGGTTGGAACCGGTGGTGAACCGATGATGAAGGCATTGTGAACCGATGCAACAAGGCTGAAGCACGGACTGCCGGCACTCGCCTGGGGGCGTTGGAGGTTGGGAAAACCTGCTGTACGATGGAAGCCAGGAGCACATCGCTCCCGGGTCAGGCCCAGCTGATACGATATCTAAAGAGAGGTACATGACAAGTAGTTGTTTACAAGCCGCAGTGTGTGTTGTAACTGGAATAGCTCTTCTGAGCTTGGGCCGGCCGGCGGCCTCCCAGACCGCCCAGCCTGATCGAAAGGAGAGTTGGTTATGCACTTTCCAGAACGACGACTGGCTCAGTGAGCTCTCTGCTGTCAACCTGCTGAGGAAGTTTGACGTTAAGTATGCTATCGATCGCGACAAGTATGGTGCGGTAGTGTTCGTACCAACCTCCGTATTCGACCGCGCGATGCAGGCATTCGAGCCATTCCCAGCGGTGACACATTATTGGGGGCAAAATCGCCGCAAGGGGCCTCCAGCTGCAACGGTCAGGAGAGCCAACATGTCCTTGGAAGAACTCAGCGCAGTTTTCAAGAAGTCCGGCCTCCGCTTGCTGGCGTCCGCTTTGAGGAAGCTACGCAACACTAAGCCGGGTAGAAGGATTGGGCTTGTCGACCGCATTGAATATGCAGACCGTCCATATGTCAGTGCGAACATCATCGTGGAACGCACAGGTTACCAGGCCGACTTGTTCTATCATAAGGCAGAGGCTGGGTGGACGTACTATTTCCGGCTCCCGATTCAGGTTTCGGCGGAGGACAAACTCTGGATAGGTAGAGACTATGTGGACCGTCCTCCAACCAAGTTGCTACCTCTATTGCTAACGGTTAATGCCGCTACGCGCCAGGATGTTCCCTGGATAGGTCTCAAGCCGGTATCTTATGGGCACCACGTCGCGGGCTGCTTTGGCCCAGACTGGCAGTCGAAGGTTTCACTGCAAAATCTCTTTAGGTACTTCGACGTGCCGGTAGAACTCGAACGGGATAAGTGGGGGATTAGATTCTTTGTGCCAGACAGAAATGCCAGCATGGTTGATCGTGCCAGACAAGTTCTCGCCCTTTACCCAGATATTCAGGATCGTGCCCGGAACTACTTGAGAATGAGGCGTCAAACGATCACGGTGAATGGAGATTCTCGTTCTGCGGTAGCTCATTTGCTTAAAATCCAGCCGGAGCTAGTGATTACTGGCCTTAGAGGGATTCTGAGGGAGCTAAAGAAACAGCGGAGCAGTAGGATCATCTCGATTCATTACGCGAAGAGAAGGTATCTGGGCAAGAAGTTGCAATGGTACACAGGGTTTGACTTTGGCCTTCTCGCGGTGCGTAGAAGGGAGTCGCCGAATGCCCTGAAGTATTTGGAGGTGACCTTTCAGTCAGATGCCGCCGGAAAAATCAGGAGCAGCTACATCGGATTGTCGAGAGAGAATCCTTTTCGTAAGGGAACAGAGGGCATGGGATCGGTTGAGCCTTTACTGAAATGGGGTAAGTAGTCGCAGGTACTCACAAATGATCGAACGGGAGGAACGGTCTGCCATTTAATCACTCACGCGGGTTAGAAGCGCCGAGTCGGAGCAAGTGGCGGGACAACCCGATCGGGGGGGACGAAGCTTGCCCCGACGGATAAGAGACCATTTCCTTCGCGCCTGCGGGTTGATCCCGAAAGCCGTTACTTCGGCCAAGTGTTGTCGGTGTCGCGAGAATGGGCGTGACAGCTACAAATGCCAGGTCAAAAAATGTCACATATTAAGAAGTTCATATGACTAGTTTTCCCGATAAGGGCAATGTCTTAGTGGTGGTTCAGCATTGTGAGGGTCCCACATGGGAACTACTAATGTATGAGGAGATCGTTTTCGGAATGGAGAGAGTGCAAATTCTTGACTTGGCGCGATACTTCGAAGAAATGGCCGAGCTAGCGCAATTGCGGTATGAGCATTCATTCTTTCGACGGAGCGGCGAGCCAGCCGACGGATTGGAGTTGAAGGCGACGGTCTTATGGCCGGTGGCTTATGATTGCTGTGAAGGCTCCGAGATCATCAGGAGGGTTCGGCGTCAGTTCTTTCCCTTTTTGGCTGAGAAGGGTGAGACCATTTTTGACCCGCTATCCGAGTTAAGTGCATTCGGGTACGAGGAAACAACCTTTGGTTTGCAGGTCAGGGACCTGCAGATTTCCAAAACAGGGGGTACTGCAAAGGTACTTACGCCAATTGGGGTCCTGGATGTTTTTGCGGCGGAGCCATACATACGAGTGTCACGGGATGCGGTGGCTCCGACTGCGGGGTGAATAGGATATTGTTGCATATACGACGATTTAAGTCGGGGATATGGAGATGAAGCCGGTACATCATGATCTGCCGGATAAAGGGACGCCCGGTGGCAACGCTTTGCCGGCTGACTGGGCGGCTTTTTCGCGAAAGTATTCAGCCGCCCTCGAAGATTCGCTTAAGGAGTTTAAGGTTCATACTCCAAAAGTTAGGAGAAGTTATGAGTGGATTACCATTCTTTCACTCTAGACGACTCGAAGGTCCAAATCGCCGCCATGATTGGCTCGACGAGATAGGCGGGGACGAAGCTTGCCACGACGGAAACGAGACCATTTCCTTCGCGCCTGCGGGTTCTGTGGTCGTTGGTTCCAGCCCAGGGCGTTGGCCCAGGCTATGGGTGCAGTTCCCATAGTGACGTGCAGGGCAAGTTCAAGATGGCCCGGGTGTTACCGGCATTCGGCGGTTGGGTATGTCCTGTTGTATGATGGAACGAGGAACGCTGCGCGCGGGGTTAGGCCAGCAGATACGGGCAGGCAGATGCAGGAGGAGTGGACAAAGAAGTTGTATGGTGAACCAAGGCCGCAGCCGCCAGCCTCGAATTATTGCCGTTGCCGGACAGAGGATGGTGTTGATAGCTACAGGTGCAAGATCAATCCCTGCCACGTTAGGAACCATTACGTATCTTGCTAACGATGAGTAGTTATCCCGGAGGGGGAAATGTCCTGATAAAGGTCCAGAACTGGGACTCCGATTCGGGGGACCTGTTGATGTACGAAGAGGTCGTACTGTCTATGGATCGGCAGCAGATTGATAATCTGGTCGAGCTTGTTGAACGCCAACCCAATTGGCTCCAGTTGGATTTCAACGTGTACCTTTACCGTGGCAGGGCAGAGATTTTGCCAGGACTGGTTTTAGTAGCAGACATACCGGAGTGTAGTGACTCGACCCCTTCGGAACTAATTGCCTTAGTATGCCGCGAATACGAATCGTTTCTCGCCCCATCAGCACCTTACATTTTTAATCCGTTGTTAGAACTTGAAGCATTCGGATACGATAAGGATACTAGCGGAATCCGGGTCGAGGACCTACGAATAAATAACCAATGTAAAGCAAATGGAAGTGCCAGGGTCATCACACCCCAAGGTTCGTTGCACGTATCCAGTTGCGGATCCTATATTCGTGTCAAGGCGGAGGTTTAATGCACGACCTGTACGTTCGATACGAACGGCAACTTGGCCGGCGTGAAGACGCCGGTGACCGCATCATGGAGGACCGGACCTGATGCCAAAGCGCCAGTACCATATTGTCGAGGGAGAGATCATCGGAGAGACCTCGGGTGGTGTTAGAACCGACTATCTAACCGATGCCCTGGGTTCGGTGACGGGCACCGTCAATCAGTCGACCCAGGTCCGCAATACCTATCGCTGGAAGCCGTATGGGAGCCTTTTGGCCTCAACAGGCGCAGACCCCGATCCAGGAGTCGGATGGAACGGGACGTGGGGCTACCGGCCGACCGGTCGGCTGCGTGCTAGCCACTACGTCGTGCACCGGCATTATGATCAGCTCAGTGGGCAGTGGACAGCGGTTGATCCCTTGGAGCGCTTCTCACTCCATTGGTACTGCGACCAGAATCCGTCAACTCTGGTCGACCCACTGGGACTGCATACCTGCGATTATCCTCGCACTAATGAATGCTTGCCTGATATCCGTCCGTACGATGTAAAGTGCGGCAGTTGTACTTTAGAGAGAATCACGGCGCAGGGTCATGCCGTTTTTAGCATGACGCTTCCCAGGAGAGCTAGGAGCGTTTTAGTTTACGGTGAGCTAAGCGTTAACTACTCGCATGAGCTTGCGTACCGCTGCAATGATGGTACTATCAAGTATCGTTACATATCCGGACTCTTCTCGGTCCCCGCCACAAGTGCAGGGGCCGAATATGGATCACAAGTTTATGGAACCTGGCGGCAAACAAACCATATTATTCCACCCACCAATATGGGGATATTGTCGCTTCCATGGAAAATAGAATTATTTGGTTGCCGTGATATCATACCGGAATCGCTTATACCGGCCACGATATACGGTGGCGAGCAATATATCTTTGGAATAAAGCCCCACAGCAGATTCGGGCGATCAGCATTTGGTGTTCACCCAGATGGAAACGAGCCGGGGACCCTTGGCTGCATCACGCCGCGTCGGATGCCAATAGATTGGAACCTTCCGAAACGTGTTCGAAGCTGCTTTCTGAACCTTAAGGACTATGGTCTCATGTCACTGCCACTTGAGGTGAGATACCAATGACATCAGCAGTACTTTTCCTACTACTTGCCTTTAGCGATACAATGCCGAAGAACCCCCCTCAAGGCCCCAGTCAGGGGTTGGTCGCGGTAAAATTCGAAGCAAGATCAGGGGCCTTCAGGATCGAGCTGAGCGCGGAGTCTTTTGTAGCACGGCGACACCGCATCACTTTTCATGAACGGAAAGGCTACTTTGTTGACGGTGCAACGGCCTACGGTTTCCATCCCGATGTATGTAAGTATCGCCTGTCAGGCTTCAAGGTGTGGTACAACGATCGACCGATTCCAATTCCGCGCAAACTTTGGGCCGGTTGCTTTGACCCGCACGTATGGGACTGGCTGGCGGATTCCTTTAGTCCGATCGTACGAACTACAAAGGAGAAGATCTCGTTATCCGTGGACCTGGCCGATGCAAGTGCGGGCTGCACCTTCGTCTTTCACATTTATCGGAATGGCAAGACATGGCGACAACTTAAGGTGCCGTAGTCTTTGATTAGGTGAAGTGACTTTACAAAGCGATGGGTCGAGGACACGGGAATGAGCCTACGACTGGCACTGGCTGGAGTTCTTATGTCGAACGCTATGTTGATTCAGAAGGACGCATTGCATGCTCAGAACTGGATGCGCAGACTCGGTCGGGAGCGTGCCGCAGTATGCCGAGATAATGACACCGGTGAAGGTAAATGGAACGAACACACGACGATGCGGAGTAGCGGACCGACCTTCATTTTCTTCCCGGCAGCCACTGCTACGCCAAGAATCTATTTGAAGAATGACGTTCTGTCGGCAGTATCACCAAGTCCTTGGTACTTGGTGGTAACAACCAGCGAACCGAAAGGCGCGACCCATTATCGGTTAGAACTCACACGTGGACCTGCCAATCCGCATGTTAAGAGTCCACCCTTTGAGCGCTACCTCGCGGCTGGCAGCCTTGTGGAAGGCAGGTACGGTCTCTACTTTCCCAAAAGGATTCCTAAGCCCATCGAAGTGGTTCTCAGCAGAAACCAAGGTTACGCGGGTTATTTTGTCGATTGGCGTCCGACCCGAACTTCATTTCTATGGGTCTGGTGGGTGACGCCTGAAGGTAAGGTAGAGGAACGGCAGGAGTATCCCTTCAGTTCCACGTGGCCGTTGGATCAGACCCTACCAGTCACAACCCGAGAAAGTGCATATCGTATGGTGGGCGGGTCCTCGGATTCGATAGAAGCAAGACGGAACAGCTGTCTGCTACCAGAGCTCTATGACAAGTAGCGTCGTCCCCGCCCTGTGGCCCATGACCTACACTGACCTGTGCATCGGGCAAACTCCCACGCCCAATCCGCGGGTGACAATGCCAATGAGACAATTGTTCGGTTCCCAAAGAATCCTTGCGCGAACTGGTAAGATGCGAGACTGGCCGCTGAGGAGCATGCTGAACCGCTGCGTCGGGTTGCTCATCGTCGGGATGAGCACCGGTGCTGTGCTTGCCGTAGATATCGATTTTCAAAGGGCTAAGGAACGCATTTCCAGGTTGCCATGCATGCTGTCATACGACGCCTACCTTGTGCGCCAGCAGCACCAAGGCAAGGGCGGCAATGACGACGAGCTCATACGGGGATACCTTGAACTCGCGCGTCTGCCCCTTCACGAATACATGAGGCTGCTGCGCTGGTCTCGTGAGGTCGACAACTTTCGGATAGTGAACGGGAAGGAGCCAGCAGGCATTCCCAGGGATGCTTATCCGGGCCCTTCAAGCTTGTCCCTGAGGGTCAACATGTTGGCATGTTTGATGTTTGAAGTAGAGGAGCCCGGACTGTATCAACCGTGGGATTTTAGAGGTGGCGTGCTACGCTATAGACCCTTCCAGGCGAGTGGCATTGGATCTCAGGCCGTGGCTTCTTTACCCCGAACATCATGGAGCTATTTCCTTCATCTAAGGCGGAGGCCCTTCGCGCATCCCGCAATCGGTGAGTTGGAGGGCGCCTGATGCCAAAGCGTCAGTACCACATCATGGACGACGAGATGATTGGGGAAACCTCGGGCGGATAGCCTGGGTATCTACAGCCGACGCGAAAGCCGCTGGCGCGTCCAAACCCCGGCGCCAGGCCGTCGGTCGCAGCAGAACGTCAGCTCGTTCAGGGACAGGGGTCCTTTCGGGTCATGCGCGATTGTATGATGGAGACCGGAGCGCTTAGTGCCGGGTTTACTTCGCCCAGGCAGATGAAAGAGGTGGAGGAAGAAACTGGATGAATATCCGGAAGCCGCGCAAACCCGAAAGGGGGTTGGCTGGATGACCAAGCATAAGAGGTGCGCTATGTTCATTGGCCTGAGCTTGCTCGCAACCATGTCCGTAGCCGCTTCGCTAGATCTTGATAAAGCTAAGCTCCTGATTCTCAATCTTCCTAGCCCAATATCCTATCAGTTGCATGTGGACAGCAATGGGCACGAGCAGAATTGCGATAACAGATCCTTTTGTTCAACTGACAGGATCGTTGCTGGTTACCTTGCTCTTTCGGCCCTTTCCGACTTCGACATGCTTAGGCTGCTCAGATGGGCTCGTTCGATCGATGATCCAGCGCCAGGCACGACAGCCAGTCGGTCGGAATTGCAGATCTCCGGTGACGCTCTTTTGCGGGTGAAAACGTTGCTTTGCCTTGCTTACGAGTACCCCCCCGCGTATCATGCGCCGTGGAAACTTGGCAGGGGTCATGTTGAATTTCGACCTAAGATGTCGAGCGTCGTCTTCGGTCCCGGCGTAATTGTGCCCCCTGTGTCGTTTCTTCAGCTTGTATCGTTTCCGCGTCGCCTGCATAGCGAGCAGCTATTGAAAGGTAGTTTGTGCGAGCCGCGAGGAACAGACGACTCCGAACAGGTTGAGGGCCGCGAAAACCCCTGGCCAGCCGTGGCCCTTCTTGGAACGAAGTTCATTTGACGGCACCTGCCGTTTGGAGGTTGGGTGCCGCCTGCAGTAAGATGGATACTAGGAACACATCGCGCCGGTTGGGCGGTGTCTTATGGGCACCCCGTCGCGGGTTGCTTTGGCCCGATAAAAGTAGTATGCATAAGGGTTACGCAAAGATTGGAGTCTGATCCAAACAAGACTGGGGAAGGGAACAAGGGCTACGGCTGGCTTCTCGTGCCGCGGGATCCGGAACCTTGCTATCCTCTAAGGCCCGGACGCGATTGGAAGGAGTGCAAACCGCTATGATTCCGTCAATGATACTAATGGTCGTGGCCATGCGCAATGGTATCTCCGAGAGCAACCTCGAAAGCTGGAACGGAAGTTTTGAACAATCTGCTATCCAGAAAATCGACTACGGCATTCATATAGCATCAACTCAAAACATGGATTGGTGTTCGAGCGTGTCGATTAGAAACGTTCTTATGTATTATGATGTGCCGTTTACTACTGAGTCGGACAAGTATGGCACGCTGTTCTTCGTTCCAAGAAGCAAGGCAGAGTATGCAGATCGTGCCAATCAGGTCCTTAAAATGCATTCAGCTGCTACGCTGTACCCCAATCCATATGTGCGGCGGCACACACTTAAGTGGACTAGATTCGATGTTGACGGAGGGTTTTCGCATCTGGAGACGAAGATGAGGCTTCGTTATCCTCACCTTTCCCAGGCGGATTGGTCATTGCTTGAACAAAAGGCGAAAGCAATGCATGCCCGCAGAATAGTTTCCTGCCGTATTGCCGAGCGCGCGTACCTCGATCCAGACTTGCGAGAACGCAGGGGTTCCGATGTCGAAGTGGTCGCTAGAACGCGACTGGCTCGAAAGGCATCAATCCTTTGCGTCATAAGGTTTCAAACCGACAACGCTGGGCAGATACGGAGTTTACACGTATACCACTCTCGAGATAACCCAGATTGGGACTTAGGACAGAAGAAATGAGCGGCTTAGCATCTACTCATTCACGCGGGCCAGAAGGGCCGAGTCGTCGAAATTGGCTCGACGATCCGATCGGCGGGGACGATGCTTGCCATGACGGATACGAGACCATTCCCTTCGCGCCTGCGGGTTCTGTGGTTGTTGGTTCCTGCCCAGGTCGTTGTCCCAGGCTATGGGTGCAGGTCCGACAGTGACATGCAGGGCAAGTTCAAGGATGGCCCGGGAGTCACCGCCCATTCGGCGGTTGGGTATGTCCTGTTGTATGATGGAATGAGGAACGCTTCGCGCCGGGCTTTTGCTTTGCAAACCCGTGGCACCCCAGAAAAGGAAGGGGGGATGCAGCAAAATTTTGAATCGCCACACAAACCCGACCACCCGCCCGCAGAAAGTTTCGTGAATGTGAGTCCCTATGCGACTGGAAAACGAGCGATTTAGATTTTCGAAGTTATGTTTGGCTAGAAATGCTGGTTGCTCCCGACTTTGGAGGTGATACTCGTGATTGAAGCCCTTGGTATTCTCTTCTGGGTTGCTTGCCAGCAGGACGGCCTGACTTTGTTTCGACAGAGCTTGGTGCCAAGAGCTTTGCCGGCTATGCAAGAGATCTTCCGCCAGCCAGGTGTTCTGGTCGACTATGTCGATTTCTTGCCTTCGCCTGACGGTAAATACTTTGCGCTGGAAGTCGGCAGGCCGACTCGGCAGGGAGTTCCAACTCCCTCATACATCTTCATGTTTCAAGTTCAGCCAAGCCGCTTCTTGAGTAAGACCGAAGTATCCACGCCAACTTTTAACTCTGAGTGGCAGCAGGACCGGACTTTACTCTTCAGCAGCAGTTTCGACAGGCCCGACGTCCTGGACATTCAATTAGATCTGTCAGGAAGGCTGGAGCGCCTTACCAAACCGGGCAAACCAAGAAAACTACCACCAGATCCGCCAGTATTTGCCGCTCGCGCTGCTTCTGTCTTACGCGATCAAGGGTACGCTCCTATTGATAGTATGTTGACCTGGCGGGGCATCGCCCCTTCCTACTTTCATCATCGCGGGGGCCAGGCAAATGTTACGCCTGATGGCAAGTTCTTCGTAGCAAATGTGTTGCGTAAAAGTGATCCGGAGATTCCTTACTTAGTCGTAGGTGAATGGTTGTTTAACAAGTGGAGCATTAAGGAGATTGGTCCTTCAAAGCAGTTCCGTCAGATATTTCTAAGCAAGCGAGTCTTTGTCGTGCGCGACTGGCAGGTCGGTGCAGATATGGACCATATTGTGTATGAAAGGACAACCAAAGAGCCAGTATTTCACTTTCGGGCGAGGGATTTCGTCCTCATAGACTAAAGATCTTGTTAGTTCTGGATGAGAGGTAATCGAAGCTCGACCGTACGAGGAGAGTCGCCGCCTGGTATTATGCCTTCTACGCGACCGGTTAACCACCAGCCAGGATGGGAGCGGCATCTCGAGCTATACGTTCGATACCAATGGGAACCTAACGAATGTGCAGACGCCGACTGCGAATCAACGGGTGACGATGACGTACGACAAGGAAAATCGGCTGGCAACCCACGAGCGAGCGCTGGCGCCAAAGCTCATGACTTACACGTATGACGGCGATGGCAAGAAGCGGCTGCAGAACGAGAACGGCACGCTGACAACGTTCGTGTGGGATGGTGACCGGATTATGGAGGACCGAACCTAATGCCGAAGCGGCAGTACCACATTGTTGATGGAAGAGTGATCGGAGAAACCTCCGGTGGAGTGCGGACCGACTATCTTCGCGATGCCCTAGGTTCGGTGACGGGGACGGTGAACCAATCAGCACAGGTTCGTAATACGTATCGATGGAAGCCGTATGGAAGCGAATTGGCATCGACAGGGCCAGACCCAGATCCTGGAGTCGGATGGAACGGGACGTGGGGCTATCGTCCAACCAACCGCCTCCGCGCCAGCCATTACGTGTTGCATCGGCATTATGATCAATTGAGCGGGCAGTGGACGACGACTGACCCGATCGAGCGATTTACCCCGTACTGGTACGGCAACCAGAATCCAGCAACCATGATCGACCCCTTGGGCTTGCATACGTGCGAGGATCCTCGCACGAAGGACTGTTTGCCAGATATTCGTCCCTACGACACTTATTGTGGTAATTGCACCCTGGAACATATTGGGGCTCAGGCGAATGCCCATTTCCATATGGTACTGCCGCGGAAAATGACCTTGAAAATCGTCATCGGCGTCTTCGAAGTTCACTACCTATACACGTTTACCTACCACTGTCCCGATGGGAAACATAAGATTCGCACGCAATCTGGAGTGTTCAGTGTTCCGGCCACGAGTGCCGGTCCACGACGCCAGACATACGGCACCTGGTGGCAAACAAACCACATTATCCCGCCCTCCGATGCGATTGCGGTACATGGGAAGCGATGGACGATCCAGACACTCAAGTGCCGCGACGTGTATAAAGAGAGCGACATTCCAGCCACTCAATATGGTGGTGAGCAGTACTTCATTCCGATTGATCCGGATCTGATCGGGAACCGTGGGGATTTCGGAATTCATCCAGACGGCAGGAGTCAGGGAACGAACGGTTGCATTGTCCCAGACCAAATCAACCTTTCCTACCCCCGCAAAGTTCGCAGTTGTCTTCAAAATCTCGCTGATTATGGCGTGCCTACTATGGAACTCTTCGTGCAATACGCTTAAGTGAATACAAGGATGACTCACCTACTGTTAATATCCGCAGTGATACTGGCCCCTCAAGCTAAACCAGTGGTCAAGATTGACAGCGTCGCCGATGTGGTAGTCAGCGCTGGAGACTTTAGGGTTGAGCTTGAGGCCGAGTTTTGGGATCCGAAGGGCCACCGTGTCGTCTATCGAAAGGGAGTGGGCATGTACGTCGACGGGGTAAGCGTTGATGGCTATACGCCGCGAACTACCCCTAAGCACCGGCTCACCGCAGTCAAGGCTTGGTATAAAGGTAGGAGGCTGTCCGTTCCTTCGCGCTTGTGGCAAGGCATTTATGACCCCCATTTCTCTATGAGTAATACTGACTTTCGCGAATATCTCGTATCTCGCGTTACCGATAATCGCCTCTGCCTGAGAATTGACGGTGGCGATGGTGAACGCAGCTATGCCTATGAAATCTTTATTTCGAGGGACAACCGACACTGGCGCAGGCGACTAATTACGATGTGACGGGCCATTTTTACCGTGACTGATCGGTGAGTTGGAGGGCGCTAAAGTTCGTTAAAGACCCGTGCAAGCCGTGGGCACGAGAAGGACTTGGAGAATGATCACGTACCGGAGATTCGCTCTGCTTTGTGGTCTTAGCTCAATTGCAACGATATCAGTAGCTGCCACGCTGGATTTTCACGAGGCCAAGCTTCTGATTCTCAAGCTTCCTAGTCCGATTTCCTATCAATTGCATGTTGACAGAAATGGGCACGAGCAGAATTGCGAGGACAAGTCCTTTTGTTCGAACGAACGGATCGTTGCTGGTTACCTCGCTCTTTCGGCTCTTTCGGACCATGATGTATTCAGGCTGCTAAGGTGGGCTCGTTCGATCGATGATCTAGCGCCAGGCACGACAGCCAGTCGGTCGGAGCGTGAGATCGCCGGAGACGCTCTCCTGCGAGTAAAAACTTTGCTGTGCCTTATTTATGAATATCCTCCAGAGTATCATGCCCCATGGAAACTTGATAGGGGTCACATAGAGTTTCGTCCGAGGATGTCAAGGGCCGTCTTTAGTCCTGGCGTACTTGTGCCCCCTGTATCGTTTCTTCGTCTTGTCGCGTTTCGGCGTCGCCTGACAGGAGAACAGGTGACGGAATGAATAGAATCGAATGATGGAGGACCGAACCTGATGCCGAAGCGTCAGTACCACATTGTTGATGGAAGAGTGATCGGCGAAACCTCCGGTGGGGTGCGGACCGACTACCTGCGCGATGCCCTTGGCTCGGTCACAGGGACAGTAAACCAGTCGGCGCAGGTTCGCAACACCTACCGATGGAAGCCGCATGGAAGCGAGCTCGCCTCGACGGGGCCAGACCCCGACCCAGGAGTTGGCTGGAACGGCACCTGGGGCTACCGACCGACTGGTCGGCTTCGAGCGAGCCACTACGTCGTCCATCGGCACTACGATCAACTAAGTGGGCAGTGGACGACTGTTGATCCACTGTGGCCAGATGAACCAGCATTTGCATATGGTTGGGGTACGCCAACGTCAGTTCAAGATGCTATGGGCCTAAGGCCATGTTGCCCCAGTGCAATCGCAACATGCACAGCGCAGTGCACCCTTAACGGTTGCCTGGTGTGGCAGTGTGAGGAGGCACCGCACAAGGGAGGTTGGCACATTGTTACCTGCGATTGCATCGACGAGTGCCCAAACCCGATCAGGAGTCAAGCTCAAGCACTGAGAGGAGGCTTGCTGGACCTAAATAGACGGTATGGCCCGTGCGGCAAGCGCAAGCCCAATGCGGCGACGGACTTTCTCTGTGACTGCGACCCTAAATTGCCGCCGGAGCCTTCCGGAAAGCACTATACTTGGACGATCCGCTGCAGCGGTCGAAGCTACGCCCTGAGCGTAATGTGCTGCAAGTGCCAGAATTCTCTTGGGAAACAATCCGAACACTGCTGGTACAAGATTCACCCCTCAAGGTAAAGCGAGCTTGACGGTAGCAGAGCAGTCGTGAAAGTGAACAATGAAACAAGCATTGGAATAAGGATTGCCTCTGGTGGGGTTCAGCTGTTTGAGGAACGTAGCCATCAGCTCCACGATCTACCAACGGCTGAGCCCTGGTTGGAACATACGCGTTTGCACGAGGAGCTGCTCGCTGCAGGATTGTCCCACCTAGCGGCAAGACAAGTGTGTATTGAGCAAGCCCTGTTTGAGGGCTGTGGCTCAGACACAATTAACTCTGCGATCGCGGCCCTCCCAAATCTAAGGCAAGTAACACTGGATCGCTGTCATATCACGGATCCAATTCGCTTACCGCAAACCGTTTCGAAGCTCAAACTCATCGATCCTGTCAAGAGCATGGGAACAATTCACGGATGCCTTTTCACAATCGAAGTTAGGCCTCTTAAGGCCCTTGCAATGGTACATCGAGAGGGACCTGGGAAACTTACAATTCTGCACGTAGTGGGGGGGGCGGATGACATGACCTGTCGCGCACAAGATGTTCGCACAATTGCTAAGCTTCGACCTCAAAACCTGCTTTCGTTTTCGGAACTTGGGCTGTCCCTTAAGGTCCTGAGACAGTTAGTGGCGCGGTGCCCTAATGATTTAGCCTTCCATGACTGCGTTATCTGGAAGTCGCTTTCTGACGACGGGGATTTGAACGCCGTAGCGGAAACGACACAGCTGCACCTAGATATGGTTATGACCCAGACCCAACTGACTACGTTCTTAGGTTTTTTCCCAAAGGTCTCATCACTGACGCTTCCCCCGTGTAAACTTACCAAATCGCTTTTATCGAGACTTGCAACCATGGATGATCTTACCTTCTTAGATATTTCACAGACGGTTGCGCTCGTTGGAATAAAACTGCCGAAGAAAGTGGCAGTTCAGACGCTGGCTGTGTCTCATCAGCAGTATGAGTTGCGGGGCTTGTTGGAGAATTTCTTTATGTGGGACAGCTTGGAAGTTTCACTTCTTGAGTGGAACCCACATTTAGAATATGAAAGCCAATCAACGGGTGACGTTGTCGTTTGATAAGGAGAACCGGCTGATAACACACAAAATGGGCAGTGGTGAGGAAGTTGATGACTTACACCTATGATGGGGACGGGAGGAAGCGGCTGCAGAACGAGAACGGCACGCTGACAACGTTCGTGTGGGATGGTGACCGGATTATGGAGGACCGAACCTGATGCCGAAGCGCCAGTACCACATTGTTGATGGGCGGGTGATCGGCGAAACCTCCGGTGGGGTGCGAACCGACTATCTTCGCGATGCCCTGGGTTCGGTAACGGGGACGGTGAATCAATCGGCCCAAGTTCGTAACACGTATCGATGGAAGCCGTATGGGAGCCTGTTGGCCTCAACAGGCGCAGACCCCGATCCAGGAGTCGGCTGGAACGGCACCTGGGGCTACCGACCGACTGGTCGGCTTCGGGCGAGCCACTACGTCTTCCATCGGCACTACGATCAGCTCAGCGGGCAGTGGACATCGCCCACCATTCCCCTGGCCTCCAGCCAGTATCAGCCTTTCCGTTTGCCCTCAACCCTAGCCGATGCCCCGACAAGAGATCAGCGCACTTGTGCGCAAATCTTAAAGGGCAGGGATCCCTGCGTCATGGCTCAGAAACTAAAGGTTGTCAAGGAGAAGAAGGCGGGCGGTATCATATGTTGTGACGGAAAGAAAATCATTTGTACATGGATTCCACCTGGAACACCATACGGCGATGGCGTGAGAGAATGCACAATCGTACATGAATCGGAACATATCCTCGACACCGTTTGCCCAGAACTCGGCCTAGAAGAAGCCACATACATCTTCGAGGGTGCCAAGGCACAATCTGAATGTCGGGCCTACGCAGTATCCATTCCATGTCTCCTCAGAAATATGGGCAAGTTCTGCCGTCCACTCTATGGGTCAGATCGTCAAGGGTGCATCGATTATTACTGGTCATGGATTATGCATGGGTGCGCGCTAATGGATTCATTTGGATGCATGCGATATGATATACCCTTTATTTGTGGTAAGCGCTAGTCTCGACTTGCTCTGCATGAGTCAACTTCACGGCATTGTTGTTGCCGTTGGCCAAGTCAGTTCGCGTAGCGGATTGAGTCAGTCAGAGGCGTTGCCGCTTCGCAAAGTCTCGAGGTTTGTTCCAATGTCACCATGGATGATCATCTCGAAGGTGAGGTCTAAGGGACAGATTTCATTTGTTATTCAACCAAATTGGAATCGCAAGGCTTCAGACTGGTCAATTGAAGTGGGAATCAGGCCAAAGCAGGATATTACCATTTGCGGTGAATTGCCCAACACTCCTATTCATGACGCTGATTATCCAATGAGGAAAATTATTGCAGCCCTTACGGCCGAAGATGTTTGGACATTTCCCGCAAAACTGCAGTGTCAAAGGGTGGGCCAGGATTGGGATGTGTGGCTTTCGCGGGCAGAAAGCGTTGCGAAAGCAACTACAAAAGCACGCTATTACGGGGCGACTGGAAAGGTGAAGGTATTCCTCGGGCTGTAGTCCAGGTTGACGCGGGTAGCAAGGGTTTAGGGATCGGGTGGCCGGGGTTAGCGCAGCTAACCCGGCTAGGCTTGCTGGATGCCTCACGCGGGAGAACCTGGCTCTTGAGAGCCCGGCCGAGCTACCCGCGCGTTCCACGTTCAAGAAGAGCTCGAATGGCTGTGCCTCGTCCACGAGCAACCCCAGCGCATCGTGAGCGACAATGGCCCGGAGTTCCGGGCGCTTTCGCTTGCCATTGGGAGGAGTGGCGGCATGCAAGCATCCCCGGCTGTTTTAGAACGGCAGCTGCAGTGTCCTCAGTTCCGGTTGAGCTTCATGAATTCAAGCGCCGACTAGAGCGTCCCGAGCCTCAGCCCGATGAAACAGGCGAACACCGGTCGCAAAGAGCAACGCGAACAAAAGGATGTGCTAGCTTTGGCTAGCGATCAAGATCGGCAAGGAGACTAGTGCGTAAGGTGAAAGGATAACGATGAACCGCAGAGGCCGTAACGGCGCACCCTTGCGGCGCGGTTCGAAGGTCGACGATCAGTGATAGCCGATGCGACAAGGAAATGTTTGTACAATCGGCACGTTCGACCTAGCACATGCTGGGCATGTTAACCTCTTTGAGGTTTGCCGGACTCTCTCTTCTGGTATCCCGGATTCGCGGGTTATTGTTGGCGTGAATGCCGATGGGTTTGTGCTCAGGTACAAGGGCGAGTTGCCGATTCTTTCGCTTAGTGAGCGCATGGCGCTGGTGGCTGCCTGCCGACATGTCGATGAGGTCGACGTCAACCCCCAAGGCATCCACGGCTGCACCAGCGTCAAGGAATTCCTTGTGAAGCACTCGGTAGGCGTTCTGGTGGTGGGTTCGGATTGGGTGTGCCGCGATTATGCGAGCCAGGTCGGCTTGACACAGGAGGACATCGACGAACTGGGGCTGACGATTGTCTTCAAGCCGTATCACGCCGGCATTTCCAGCACGGACCTGAAAGCCCGAATCGCCCATCGCCAAGAGAAACTGCCCGAAGCGGGAAGCGGTACCCTCGTCGTCGTACCGTCTTACAACAGCACCGATCTACTTCGTGAGAGCCTGGAAGGCTTGGAGAAGGTTCTGGTAGTAGACAACGGATCGATCGATTGCAGCGTATCGGCCATTTTGGGCACCGTCGAAGCCAATATGTACGGGCCAAGTTACGAAATTGGCGCCTTGCTTCACGCCTTCAACCGCTACACATACGACCGCTACCTGCTCCTGCAGGACTCCATCGTTCTCCGAGACAAGCGCTTTGCGACCGATCCCGCGAGTTACTTTGACAATGCTGAAGGCGTCTATGGGCTTGCCTCGATAGCACCGGCCACCTATGGCATGACCGGCGAGAACCACGGCTGGATCAGGGACACCTTTCCGAAGCTAGGGGGTGTGGACCTCAACCAGCGCATCGGGATCCAGTACTGCGCGTTCTCGGCCACCCGGGAGCAGTTACAAGCTCTGGTTGATGCCGAGTTTCTTGTTCCCGATCGCCTGCCGCGGGACAAGGTGGGGTCGCAGAGCTGGGAGCGCGTTCTTGGCGCAGCGTTCGCCCAACTTGGCATCCCGGTTCACTTCTTGGCCGAATGCTTTACGACCGATCATCCGGTGTTCCGGAAGGAATTCTTGAATCGGCATTGAGAGGAAGCCTCTTGGGAGAAGAAAAGGGCGAGCCTTGCGGCTCGCCCCTGGAGTGATGCCCGGAGCGGGTTAAGCTGCCTTCTTCTTGCTGCCCTCGCCGCCCTGGACGACGGCAAAGGTGACGGCGCCGGCGGGGATCGGAATCATTTCCGTCACCTGTCCGGTCGAGGTATTGATGAACCGATAGCCGGCGACATAGGAGCCGGGCGGGACGGTCACATCGGTGCTGAGCGTTCCGGGAAGGAACTGGAAGAAGCCCTTGCTGCGATAGCCGTTCTTGCTCGGCTTGCGGTTTGCGCCAGGCAAGCGCTGGAGCAGCAACTCGGTCTTTGTGCCTACGGAATTGCCGGCGCTGGCAGTGAACGTCACCTTGCCGGCTCCGGCCGTCGCCGTCACGGTTACGTTGTCGCCCACGTACGGTGAGGCAGGTGGCGTCTGCGGAATGCTGCCGGTCGGATTATTTTGCAGGAATTTTGTGGCGAGCTCGATGAACGCATTGATGGCGGTCGGGTGATACTGCTCACCCGTAATCGGGTCGGTAAGCGTGATGGTCAGGGCGTAGTCGCGCCAGGCTTGAACCTGGGCGGCGCTTAGCGCCTTGAAGGTTCGGGCGGCTTTGGTCAGGTAAGACCGTATCGCCTCCTGCGCCTGAGTGTTTGGGTTCGTCGGAATAACAAACGGGCGCAGTGCTAAGCCATTTCTGGATTTGCTGATGACAACTGTGCCGTTCTTGCCCCGAAGGTCTTCGAAAGCCATGGAAAGCCGTGCTTTCATGGTATTCACCTCTTTTTTTAGTAGTCTGAGCACTTGCTGCCCAGCTACTTGCTATATCGGGCGCAGGGATGCCAAATTGGAGTAGCGTTTCACATTTCTTTGTGTGGAAATCCGGCACTGCGAATGTCGCCCTTTCCCTGCTCTGCTCGGCGGTCGCGGAACGGTGGTTTGTGAATTGCCGCGCCTGATGGGGCAATGAGCTCCTTACTCGACAATTCCTCCGGCAATGAGTAGTTCCCTCCATTCCTCGGGTGTGTTGGCGCTGAGTGGGCAGAGGGGGTTGAGGCCGGCAGCGGCGAGCTCGGCTTCATTCACCGATCGCAGGTTCAAGGCCTCCAGCCAGCTCATCAGCCTGCGTTCTCCGCTCGCGTGGATCGCCTGCAAGCGCGTAAACGCGGACGCTCGATAGAGTCCGCACAGGGGCTGCAGCCTATCTTTCACCACTGGCACGACCGCTTCAGCCGCTCCCGCTTGGGCCAGCAGCAGCTCCACCAGACGGCCATCGAAGAGCGGCACGTCGCACGCGACGACAAACACCCCATCCGCCTGGGGAAGGAAGGCGGCGAGCGCGGCGAGCGGGCCGGCGCCAGGGTCGGCGTCGAGTACGCCGCCGGGGCCAAGGATCGTGGTGGGATAATCCCGCAGCTCATTGAGCGTGCGCTGGAGAAGGGTCTTGCCGCCGAGCCTCAGGCCGGCCTTGTCGACACCCATGCGACGGCTCGATCCGCCGGTTAGGACGACCGCTTCGATCTTCACGCGCTAGGCGGGCTTGTCGCCGGAGAGGATGTCGTCCGTCCAGGAAAGCGCCGCCATCATGTTGGGGAAGCCGATGGTGGTGGTCGCCTGCAAGACGGCGTGGCGGATCTCCTCGGCGGAGATGCCGGCGTCCAGGCACTTGCGGACATGGCTGTGGACTCCCCCTTCAGAGCGGGCGCCGATCGCAATGCCGAGCTTCACGAGCGCCTGGGCGCGCCGATCGAGCGGGCCGGCTTCGGTGACGGCGTCGCCGAGCGTGCGGTACGCCTCTCCCACGTGAGGATAGTCCTCGATGAACTTGACATAGCGCTTGGGCAGTTTGGACATGGCTGGTTTACTCTAGCATCGCGGTGTTGAGGGCTTCAACATTGCGCAGGGTAATGACCTGGTGATCGGTGGTGACGATGCCGCTCTTCTGCCAGCGGCTCATGACGCGGATGCAGGTTTCCACGGTCGTTCCCGCCATCTCGGCGATGTCCTGGCGCGTGAGGGGGACGTTGAGGCGAATGCCGCCGAGCTTGCCGCTGCGGCCATAGGAATCGGCGAGGATGAGAAGGACGGCGGCGATCCGGTGCTCGATCTTGCCTGCGCTCATGCGCGCCATCATGTCGTGGGCCCGTCTCAGCCTCGGGGCGAGATTCCGCAGCATCATGTCGCGCAGCTGGGCATTCTCTTGGTACAGGCCGAGGATGGCGCGGCGGGGCACCTTCAGGTACCAGCAGTTCGTTACGGCGGTGGCAGAAAGGGGAAAGGCGCGTCCCTCGATGGTCGCGAGCAGACCAAAGCACTGGCCAGGTCCCAGCAGCTCGACCGCAATCTCGGCGGCCTGCGGCGTGGTACGCGTCATCTTGACGAACCCGTTACCGACAATGCCAAAGAAGTCGCTTGGCGCTCCCGCGATCCAGATCGCCTCGCCGCGCTCGGCGTAGGCGAGGAAGGAGTCGCCGGCGAGCTGTTGGCGCTCTTCCGGCATCAGGATGTTCATGATCGAGCATGCTTCGATCACCTCGCAGATGGATGGCCTCTCGGGCAGATCCGGCATGTCAAGTTTAATCATGGCGGATTACGCGGCCTCCGTCACGAGTGTCCGCTGGCGCATAACCCGAACCATGGAAGCGCCCCACACGACGATCGCGGTGAGCTCGACGAACCCGGTAATGCCCATCGGAGCGAAGGCGGCGGGGGTGAAGTCGGTGGCGATTTCGGCGAGGACGCGGGTTGCGTTGCCGGCATTCAGGAGCCAAAACGTCATCCAAAGAGGGTTCAGTCGGGACTCGTCCAAGCCATTCATCCGGCTGGCGACGCGATAGCCGACACCCATGATCATCTGCGAAATGAAGCCGACGGTTACGGCATGCCGGATTGCGCCGGTATAGGCGTGCGAGAACGGTTGCCCTTGCAGCGAGAGCACGAAGGGCTCGACGAGCAGCAACAAGCCGGCGACCAGGAGCCATCCGTAAGCCGCCCGCATGAATTTGTGCGACGGCAGTGAGAAGCCAAGCGGGGCAAAAATGCGGCATGCCATGGCGGCATTGGCGGCGCCGATCGCCAAGCACACACCGCCGGCAAAGTAAGCGAACATCCCTGGTCCCTGCAAGCCGCTGCTGAACGCCCAAAGCCACCCACCGATGCGCAGCGCCAGGCCGGCCATCCACCATCCGTAGGCTGACATTCCCCACCCCCGATCGGCGGGTTCGGCGCCAAAGCAGGAAGCGAACTTGGTGAAGGAGACTCCGAAGATCATCATCGCGACAAAACCGTGGAACTGGGCCTCGCGGAGGGGCACGAACCACTCGGCGACGAAGCGGATGGACGCCTGTGAGTCCGGCTGATGCGACCCGACGAACACGAACGGTTCGACGGCGGCGACGAGCACCATCCATCCGAGGCTGGTCAGTACGAACCATCCCGGCCATTCCAGGCGTTCAGCCCCACGGTGTCTGGTGAACGTGACGTTGCCGATAAAGAGCAGCACCGCGATGAGTTGGGAGGAGCAGGCGATGAGACCGAGGGTAACCGAGCCGGTCGGCTCCGCGACAAAGCGCAGGGCGATCCCAACCGCCATCAGCCCCAGCGAAGCCCATGCCAGCCCGTGGAACAGACGCAGCCGGTGGTTCGAGGGGGCGTGATGCTGCAAGGCGAAGCCCATTACGAAGAACGCAACCCAGCCGAAGAGCTGGGAGTTCGCGTGGGCGAGGATATAGGGGGTCCACGCCGAGGCCGTGTACGACTTGGCTTGGGCGATGCCGAACAGGGCGATGGCGCCAAGGAGGCACCCGGCGGTGAGGACGGCGGCGATACCGGCCAGAAAGTAGGGCCGATAGATTTCGACTGACGCCTTCGCGCCGGGAGCATGAACAGTGATGCGGGTTGGAAGCACTCGTAGCGAAAGCTGGTCGGATCGCGCCATTGGGTTGATAGTGATCGGAGCGGGGGGCCAGAACCATGACAGCGGTCATATTCCTTCCAATCGCAAGCGGCGCAGAGGGCAACTGGGCCAAAGCGTGCCCATAATCGTAACGATGGCCAGACCACCGGTCCCGGTTGAGCAGCTGATTGAGCAGTGTGGCCCGACCCTGAACTACGATCCTCCCGGCGGGTGGCAGGGCCGGGGCGAGCCAGAAAAGCTCGTCAAGACGCATTGCTGCTTCTGTGGGCAGCAGTGTGGCATCCAGTTGAAGGTCCGCGAAAACAAAGTAATCGGCTTCGAGCCTTGGGAGGAGTTTCCTTTCAACAAGGGCAAGCTTTGCCCGAAAGGCGTCAAGCGCTACTTGCAGGGCTCGCATCCAGACAGGCTGCTGGCGCCGCTGAAGCGGGTCGAAGGGAAGGGCTTCGATGCGATCTCCTGGGACGAGGCGCTTTCGACGACGGTTGCCGAGATTCAGCGTGTCCAGCAGCAGTACGGCAAGGATGCCGTCGCGATCCTGTCCGGAGTGTCCTTAACCAACGAGAAGAGCTACCTCGTGGGCAAGTTCGCTCGCGTCGCGCTGCAGACCAAGGAGCTGGACTACAACGGTCGGCTGTGCATGGTCAGCGCCGGAACGGGCAATAAGAAGGCGTTTGGAATCGACCGTGCGGCCAACTACTGGGAGGACATTCTCCTCGCCGACGTCATCCTTTGCGCGGGGACCAACGTGGCCGAATGCTCGCCCATCACCACCGACTATATCTGGCGCGCAAGAGATCGTGGGGCCAAGCTGATCATGGTGGACCCTCGGGTTACCCCTTTGGGACGAACGTGCGATCTCCACCTCCCGGTCAGGCCAGGGGCGGATTCCGCACTGTTCTCGGCGATTCTGCGCGTCCTGATCGAAGAGAATTTCGTGGACGAAGCGTTCGTCGCCGCACACACGAGCGGTTGGGAGGAGACGCGCGCAGCGGCCCTGGCCATGTCGCTCGATGAGGCGTCCCGTATCAGCGGTGTGCTGCTTGACGACATTGTCCGGGCGGGGCGGATGTGGGGCGAAGCCAAGACGTCGTTCTTGCTCCATGCAAGAGGAATTGAACACCACACCAAGGGAGTCGACAACGTGCTCTCCTGCATCAATCTCGTCTTGGCGACCGGCAGGTTGGGCCGGCCAGGCTGCGGTTATGGAACGATTACGGGCCAGGGCAATGGTCAGGGCGGTCGCGAGCACGGTCACAAGTGCGACCAGCTTCCCGGCAATCGCGATATCGAGAATCCGGAGCACCGTGCGTACATTGCCGGTGTTTGGGGGATCGAGGAGAGCGAGCTTCCGCGCAAGGGCCATAGCGCTCAAGAGATCATGAACATGATCCATGACGGCGAGATCAAAGCACTCATCTCGATCTGCTTCAATCCGCTCGTCTCGCTTCCGGACTCGAACTTTACGCGCGAGGCGCTGGCCCGTCTGGAACACTACACCGCGATTGACTTCTTTCTCAACGAGACCGCTCATCATGCTGACATCGTGCTGGCCGGCTCGCTCCATGAGGAAGAGGAAGGCACCAGCACTAGCGCCGAGGGCAGGGTAATCCGTATTCGGAAGGCGGTTGATCCGCCGGGTGAAGCTCGAGCCGACACGTCGATCTTGCTGGACCTTGCCCGTCGCCTGGGCAGGGGAAAGTACTTCGACCACTTCACGTCATCTCGAGCGATCTTCGATGAGCTTCGGGTTGCCTCGAAGGGAGGCACTGCCGATTACTTCGGCATCACGTATGAGAGGATCGAGGAGGAGATGGGAGTGTTTTGGCCGTGCCCGGAGATTGGCCATCCTGGGACGCCCCGGCTCTTTGAGGACCTAAAGTTCCATACCCCTGACGGCAAGGCGCATTTCCATCCCACGCCCCATCGGCCAAGCGCAGAAGAGCCTGACGAGGAGTATCCGGTGATTCTCACAACCGGTCGCGTCGTCACCCAGTACCTTAGCGGTACGCAAACCCGGCGAATCGGGGGCCTGATGGATCTCTGCCCAGATCCGTACGTCGAGATCCATCCTACGTTGGCGGCCAAGCACGGCATCGAGGATGGCGCATGGATGAGAGTCGAGAGTCGCCGCGGCTCGGTCGTCTTGAAGGCTAAGGTCGTGACTACGATTCGACCGGACACGGTCTTCATTCCGTATCACTGGCCCGGCAACCGGGCAGCCAATAACCTCACGCAGCGGGCGCTGGATCCGCTTAGCAAGATTCCGGAATTCAAGAAGTCGGTCGTCAAGATCGCGCCGGCCGAGGGGCCGGCATGAGCGAGCGTCAATTCTATATCGATCCCAGCCGTTGCATCGGCTGCAACGCCTGCGTGGCCGCCTGCGCGGAATGCGACACCCACGCGGGCGTTTCGATGATCCATCTTGAGACCATTCAGCGCGGCGACAGCGTGCAAACCACGCCCGTCATCTGCATGCATTGCGAGGAACCGGCCTGCGCAATGGTATGTCCAGCGGATGCAATCAAACGCACGGCGGACGGCGTGGTTCAAAGCTCTCTGAAACCCCGCTGCATCGGCTGCACCAACTGCGTGTTCGCCTGTCCATTCGGCGTGCCGAAGTACGACGCCCAAATTGACCAGATGATGAAGTGCGACATGTGCTACGACCGAACCTCGGTCGGCAAGAAGCCGATGTGCGCTACCGTATGCCCCTCCCAGGCGCTCATGTACGGAACCCCGGAGGAAATCGCCGCGCAGCGACACGGTACGCCGGTGAACGAGTTTGTCTTCGGATCGCGAAAGATCCGAACGAAGGTCAGCCTCATGATGCCGCCCGGCTCCAAGCAGTTGGAGGTCAAGGTCGGCACCGTGATCCGCAAGAGCGACTTGCTCGAAACTTCGAGGATAGGATAATGGATGAACACCTTCGCCAGGATTTCCCGATCGACTGGGAGGATGACGGATACGTTTCGCGACGTGAATTCTTCAAATTCATGACGGTTGCCAGCGGCGGCTTGGCTTTGGGCTCGATCGGACTCGCGGCCTGGTCACGCACGCTACGCGACCACCGAACGTTCGAGCCGAAGCTGGTTGGCACGCTGCAGTCGATCGCACCTGGTTCAGCGCTGCCGTTCACCTATCCGCGCGACACGGATATCTGCCTTTTGATCAGGCGTCCGGACGGGGAGATTGCCGCATTCTCCCGTCGATGCACGCACCTTTCCTGCCCAGTCGACTATCAGCCGTTGAAGGGACGGCTCTATTGCCCGTGCCACAACGGCGCGTTCTCGGCTGAGGACGGCAGCGTTATCCAGGGGCCGCCACCCCATCCGTTGCCTCAGATCATGATCGAAAACCGGGATGGCGAGCTGTGGGCGGTAGGGGTACGGTCGTGAAACCGGACCTTCTGATCAAACGCCAGCGCGCGACCGTGTTTGTCGCGCTCCTCCTGTTTAACTTGGTGCTTATCCTCCTGCAACTATGGCTGTTTGCCAGCGTGCTTGAGGCTTTGGCTCATGGGGAATCCCAGATGGCCATACCCGCTGCCATGGCCAGTGTCGGACTCTTCTTGGTGAATGCGTGGATGCTCGGGGGCTTGAGGCGCCTCGATTAACTACCCAACGTAAGGCTGGCCGTCGATCAGGGCCGCCTGGTTCAAGGCGATCAGACGCCTCTTTTCGGCTGGCGATAGATCCTGGTGGGGCCCGAAATCGATATCCAGCTCCCGCATGACGGCGACCATATCGTCGTGGTGCATTTGGCTCTGGTAGGGGACTCCTGACCGAGAGCATATAGCCTGCTCCGTCCTCTCGCCCTCCTCCTTGTAGTAAGCCACACCAAGCTGCGCCGGCCGCTGGATCACATGAAACAGCTTGCCAAAAGGCAGCCACAGGAGAAGGACCACCACGGTGAACGCGTGCAACAAGGACAGAAAGGCGAAATTTTCCCCGTGCATGAACTTGTAGCTCGCCGTAATCATGAGTCCGGTGACGGAAACGGCGAACAGCAAGAAGAGAGGAATCAGGTCGTTGGCCAAGGTTTGGACGGCGCGAGCCCCACGGTCGAACATGCGGCGGTGCATGGCCAAACCAACGCCGGCGAGAACCATAACCGCGCTGATGTTGAGGCCATTGAACATCAAGAAGCCGACCACGCTATTGGGTGGGAAGGCAAACATGCCCATTCCCATGAACTCGACGACGTAGTCCCGGCCGTTTTGAGCGACGCCGAACTGGACCCAGCCCCAACTGAGCGGGAAGGTTATGGCAAACGCAAGCAGGCATCCCCATGCCAGGCATAGGTGGGCTGCCCATCGCTGTCGGCTTCGCTTCTCGATAAATCGTTGCGCGATGATGTCGTCCCAAAGCAGACGAATGAACCGCAGTAGGTTTGGCAGCAGCCGGCTGGGGCGGAAGAAGAGGCGCCAACTGGCAAGAAAGTATCGCCATGTGGGAGGTCGCTGGATCCACATCGCGTATCGATACACGATCGCAAATGCTGCGAAGACGGTCGCTGCGGCATAAGCGGCCAAGGGGCGGTCGAACCGTGACAGCGCCCCTGAACCAAAGTAGATGCCGCCCGTCACCAAGAGGGCGGCAACCAATCCGGCACAGAGAGCATTCGCTTGCGATCGACTCACCGGTTAAGACTTTAACACGGTTTCTTCGCGGACGGTCGCGCGTAGCACCACCAATTCAGCACCAGATTAAGGGCGTAGAAAACGGCAGCGCCATAGAAGAACGCAGTTCCGCTTCCCGTCCGTGCGATGATGGCGCCAAACGCCACCGAAAAAAGGAACGGACCATAGGCTGCGATCGCCGATGTCCAGCCGATCACGCCACCAGCTTGTCGAGGCGGGAAAATCATTGGCATCTGCTTGAATGTGGAGGCGTTGCCGATTCCGCTGAAGAAGAACAGGCCGAGCATGCACCAGAGGAAACCGTTCCAGCTCGACATGTCCGTCGGGTTCGTGAACTGAGTCACGGCAAGGGCGCATGCGAGAAGGCCGAGGCCGCTGACCATCGTAACCTTTGCTCCGCCGAATCGGTCGGCCACTGGTCCTGCCAACGCTCTAACGGTCGCACCGATCAGCGGGCCAAGGAAGGCATAGGTTAGTGGCTGTGGCGCATTGGGGAATTCACCGTAGGTTTCCTTGATAAGGAGCGGGAACACGGCGGCAAAACCGCTGAAGGAACCGAAGGTCATGATGTAAAGGCTGGTCATGGCCCACGTGTGGCGATCCTTGAAGATGTCGAGCTGTTCGCGGAAATCGGCTTTGACCGGCACGCGTTTCAGGCCGAACCACGCCATGATAGCGCCCAGCAGGATGAACGGCACCCAAATGAAGGCGGCGTTCTGAAGATTGATGCTGGATGTCGTGCCCTTCTCGGTAAAGGTTTGGGCCGATCCGATCATCGAAATACCGATGACAACGGGAATGAGGAACTGAGCTACCGAAACGCCGAAGTTACCGATTCCGGCCTGGATGCCGAGCGCGGTGCCTTGAAGGCGCTTCGGGAAAAACAAGGAAGTGCTTGGCATAAATGAGCTGAAGTTTCCGCCCCCCAAACCAGCCAGAAAGGCCAGCACCATAAAGGTGCCATAGCTGGTGTTGGGGTTGGCAACCGCGACACCCCAGCCGATCGCCGGAATCAGCAACAGCAGCGTGGAGACCGCAACCGTGCGGCGAGTTCCGAAGATCGGAATCAGGAATGTGTGGATGATTCGGAGAGTGCCGGCAGCGAGGCCCGGCATGGCGTTTAGCCAGAACAGCTGACCTTTGTCGAATTGGAACCCAACTCCGGTCAGCTTTACCACGATTGCGCTGACCATGAACCACGTGCTGAAACTCAGCAGGAGGCAGAATGTTGTAATCCAGAGGGTCTTCCACGCGATCGGCTTTGCGGTTGTATCCCAGAAGTCAGGTTCGTTGGGTTGCCACTGGTTGAAGGTGTCGGGCTTGGTAAGGACGGCTGCCATATGCTAACTCCGGTTCCAGTATTGGGCCGTAAGGTTTATGGCACCATGACGGCGGTCATATCGACGAAAAGGAATGTTACCGGTCATCACTCGTTGGAATACACTTGCGATCCGAGGTAACCAGCCGCCTTGCCCCAGACCACTTTTTCCCTTGGAGTTGATTACGGCACCAACAGCGTCCGAGCCCTGATAGTCGACACCCGCGATGGTAGGGAAGTCGGTTCAGCAGTTTGGAACTACCGGCACGGCGAGGATGGCATCGTTCTCGACGCGAAAGATCCCCACCTGGCCCGCCAGCATCCGCAGGATTACTTCGACGGTTTCTCGGCGGCTGTCAAGGCAGCGCTGGAGATAGCGAGCGCTGACCGTGAATTCCAGAAGGACAAGATCGTGGGTATCGGCGTGGATACCACCGGCTCGACGCCGGTCCCAGTGGATGCTCGGGGAACGCCGCTGGCTTGCATCGCCGACTTCGGCGACGATCCGAACGCCATGGCCTGGTTGTGGAAGGACCACACCGCATGGGCTGAGGCAGGGGAGATAACCGAACTGG
Source organism: Fimbriimonadaceae bacterium (assembly GCA_019187105.1). Classification (NCBI taxonomy): domain Bacteria; kingdom Bacillati; phylum Armatimonadota; class Fimbriimonadia; order Fimbriimonadales; family Fimbriimonadaceae; species Fimbriimonadaceae bacterium. The sequence goes on from JABAQM010000001.1 coordinate 2,823,845, forward strand.
CAGAGCGGCGGGATGAGCCCTATCTGAAAAAGTGCGGCGGAACCTACTCTTCGGAGTGGTTCTGGTCGAAAATCCTTCACTGTGCCAGGGTCGCCCCGGCGGTATTCGAGAAGGCTTTCTCGTGGGTGGAATGCCAGGATCTCGTCCCTGCCTGGTTGACGGGAGAAACGGATCCCCTCAAGCTCAAGAGGGGAGTATGCGCGGCGGGACACAAGGCGATGTTTCACGCCGATTGGGGAGGACTTCCCTCAGAGGCGTTCCTGCGGGAGCTAGATCCACGGCTTCCCGGTCTGCGTTCGCGCCTCTACCAGCGAACCCATACCGCCGACCAAGAAGCCGGCAAGTTGACCGCGGAAAGAGCGGCTGATTCCAATTTGCCGGCGGGGGTCCCTGTGGCTGTCGGCGCCTTCGATGCCCACCTCGGGGCGGTCGGCAGCGGTGTCTGTCTTGGCACGATGGTGAAGATTATGGGGACCAGCACCTGCGATATCCTCGTTGGCGACGAATCCCTTCCTGACATTCCTGGCGTGTGTGGCATGGTCCCGGGCTCGGTCATACCGGGCCAGATCGGAATTGAGGCGGGCCAGTCGGCTGTGGGCGACCTTTTCAACTGGTGTGCAAAGCAGCTTCATGGTGGAGAGAATGCTCATGCCGAGTTGAATCGCGACGCCGCCAAGCTGAGGCCCGGCGAGAGTGGCCTGCTCGCTCTCGACTGGAACAACGGCAACCGCACGATACTGGTGGACCCCCTGCTAACCGGTCTGCTGATCGGTCAGACCCTGCATTCCACGCCCGCCGAGATCTATCGCGCCCTTATTGAAGCGACCGCCTTCGGCGCCCGCAAGATACTCGAGCGAATCGAGTCCTATGGGGTTGCCGTCGAACGCATTGTCGTGTGTGGCGGGGTCGCGGTAAAGAGCGAACTCACGCTTCAGATCTATGCCGACGTGTGCAATCGGCCGATTCAGGTGAGTCGCACGGAGCACACCTGTGCCCTGGGCGCCGCGATCTGCGGGTCAGTGGTGGGCGGTGTCCATGCCGACATTCCGGCTGCCATTGCGGCGATGACGGGCATCAAGCCGACGGTCTATCTCCCTAGCGCTTCGGCCGGACTCTACGACCGGCTATTCAAGCTGTACTCGCGCCTCCACGACGCCTTCGGCATCCGAGGAACCGAGTCCGACCTTAGCGGAGTCATGAAGGAGTTGTTGTCCATTTCGAAGGAGGCGCGGGCGTGAGGGGCGCGGTGTGCAGGGCGAATCGCTTGCTGCCAGCGAGTGGTTTGGTGACGGCACATTCGGGAAATGTAAGCGGACTGGATCGGGCATCGGGGGTGGTCTATATCAAGCCTAGTGGCTTCGATTACGAGGCCCTGACTGAAGATGACATCGTTGCGGTCGACCTCGAAACGGGTACCAGCCAAGGCGACCTGCGCCCAAGCGTCGACCTGCCCCATCACCTCTTCCTGTACCGGAACCTTGAAGGTATTGGGGGCATTGTCCACACCCACAGCAATTACGCGACCGCGTTTGCGGCTTGTGGGATGTCAATTCCCGCCGTTCTCACGGCGATTGCCGATGAATTCGGAGGAGAGATTCCGTGTGCGCCCTACGTGGACAACGAGGGAGACCATATCGGACATTCGATTCTGCAACATCGCTCGACGCGCGCTCCCGCGATCTTGCTCGCCAATCACGGCGTGTTTGCCTGGGGGGAGACCGCCGAGGCAGCATTAAAGGCCGCAATCATGGTCGAAGACACCGCGAAGACGGTGTTTCTTGCCATGCAAATAGGAAGGCCCCACCCCCTGCCGCCCGATGAGGTCGAAAAGTGGTGGGACCGGTACCAAAACCGCTACGGGCAAACCGAGCGAACCTAGTACTTTCGGTTTGGCATTTCCTTAGCCGCGACGGCCTGGTCGAAAATGCCGTCCTTGATCACCGTTCGCTTCGGCAGTTCCTTACCGGCAAGGGTCGCGGCGATCGCATCGAACAGCATAGGGCCGAGCAGTGGATTGCATTCGACGGTGCAGTTGAGCTTTCCGGCAACCATCGCCTCGAAGGCACCCTTGACGCCATCAATCGAGATGATAATGATGTCTTCCCCAGGCTTCTTGCCGGCCTCTTCGATCGCTTGAATCGCGCCAAGCGCCATATCGTCGTTATGGGCATAGAGCGCGTTCACCTTGGCGCCGGTCGGGCTCTTCAGCAGGGCTTCCATCACTTCCTTGCCCTTGGATCTCGTGAATTCGCCCGTTTGAGAAAAGGCAATGGTCATGTCGGGATGCTTCGCCAATTCCTGGGCAAAGCCCTTCTTGCGGTCGTTCGCGGGGGCACTGCCTGGCGTGCCCGTCAGCTCGGCGATCACCGCCTTGCCGTTCATCTTCTTGGCAAGCCATTCGGCCGCCATACGGCCTTCTTCGACGAAGTCGGAACCAATGAACGTGACATAGAGGTCTTCGGGCACATCTGGCCGCCGGTCGGAGACGATGACCGGGATCTTCGCATCCCTCGCTTCCTCTAACACCTGCTTCCAACCGGTCTCGACGACGGGCGCAAATGCAATGACATCGACCCCTTGGGCGATGAAACTACGAATCGCTTTGATCTGGTTCTCTTGCTTTTGCTGCGCATCGGAGAACTTAAGCTCCACACCACGCTTGGCAGCCTCTTCTTGGATCGACTTTGTGTTAGCCGTTCGCCAAGCGCTTTCGGCGCCAATCTGGCTGAATCCAACCACGGCCTTCCTGCCATCCTTGGTCAGGATCTCGGTTGCACTGCTTCCATCGGTCGAAGTGGTGTCGCTCTTTGTCTGGGGCTCGGTTGTTGCGGTGGTACCTCCATTGGCCACGGTCGTCGTGTCGGAGGATCCAGAATTGCAGCCGGCGAGGAAAGTGCCCATGGCAACCAGGGCCGCGGTTATCCGAAAGTTAAAACGGTTCATCAGCTTGCTCACTGCTCGGCGAGCAGTATACATGCGGAGTGATTCGTCCTTAGCTGCCGCCGGCAATTGAGTCGTTCGTCAGCGTTTTAGATGACAATTGAGGTCTCCCTCCGGCATTGGGTCGAAACGATAGATAGGTAACCTCGTTATGTGGTGCGGTGCGAGCGGCTGGGCAAGCGATACGGCCGGCGCTGGATTTTTCGCAACGTGACGTTCGCGGTTTCGCCAGGCGATTGTCTGGTTGTGATCGGTTCGAACGGAAGTGGAAAGAGCACCTTGCTCAAGACCCTGGCCGGCCTCATTCCCTCGACAGAGGGTCAGTGTTTCCGGGGCGACGATCGACGCCAGGACCTCGGCTATGCAGCGCTCGATCAGCCTGTCTATCCGGTGCTGACGGTTGCCGAACACCTGGTTCTTTCCGCTAACCTCAGAGGTTGCGAACCTCGTGTCGATGAGCTTCTCGATGAGGTCGAGCTCGGCTACGCCCGCGACGTGGCGGGTCGCCACCTCTCGACGGGTATGCGGGCGCGACTGAAGTTTGCCCTTGCCATCCAAGCGGAACCGGCGGCGGTCCTGCTCGATGAGCCCAGCGCCGGCTTGGATGCCAGGGGCCGGGAAATCGTCAACGATCTCATAGAACGCCGACGCGAGAGGACCGCTTTCGTTATCGCCACCAACGATCCCAATGAACGCAAATTTGCCACCCACGAGCTCAACTTGGATGGGCGAGATTCGGGCAGTATTCCGTAAGGAGCTGCAAAGCGAGCTTCGCAACAAGAGCGCAACCTACACGGCGTTCATGCTCAGCGGCGTCACCGTATTCACGCTCGCCTTCGCCTTCTACGGCAGGGAATTGACGAGCGAAGCGGCAGCGGGAATGCTGTGGGCCGCTATTTTGTTCGCTGGAGTCGGAACCCTAACCAGGGCGTTTGTGGCAGAGGAAGAGCAGGGCACCGCCGACCTTCTGCGCATGTGGGCACGTCCGCCCGCCGTCTACTGGGGCAAGGCCGGCTTTGCCTTCCTGCAAATGAGTGGCACCGCGCTGATGGTATCGCTGTTGTTTCTGGTCTTGACCGGTGTGGGTGTCGGAAACTACCCGTTGTTGGCTCTAACTTTGTTGGGTGGGTCTGGCGCACTTGCCGGCCTGATTTCACTCGTCTCCGCTCTGATATCTCGCGGCAACAATAGAGGCACCTTGGCAGGAGTCATTGCACTGCCGCTATTGGTGCCGCTTGTCGCGTTAGGCGTCAACGCTGGCCGAGTCTCGCTTGAGATTAATACAATAAGCGACCAGGCGGGGTGGTCGAGCTGTGCCGGGGTTTGGCTGTATACTCTGCTCGTGCTGGCAACCGCACCCTATCAGTTTGCCGCAGTATGGAGCGACGCATGAGGTGGATTGCGCTCTTCGGTATGGTCGGCTTGATCATCGCCTCCTTTCTTGTCCCACCCGCCAAGAATTTTCCCGAGCCCGAGCTTGCGAGGATCATCTTCTTCCACTTGCCTTGCGCTTTTGCGACCGTGGCATTTGTCATCTTCGCGGCCTTTTGCGCATGGAAGTATTTGGTTAGCAAAGACTGGATCTGGGAAAGTAGGACGCACGCTGCTACCGAACTATCGATGTCTGTTGCTGTGGCCACGATGGTCACGGGAATTCTCTTCTCCAAAGTCCAATGGGGGGCTTGGTGGCACTGGGATCCCCGGCAGACTTCGTTTCTCATCGTATTGCTCCTGCTCGGAGCGTACTTTGCGATAAGGATGTCGTTCGAGGACGAGATTACAAGGGCAAAGGTTTCATGCGCCTACTCGACGCTAACGCTGCTGCCTATTCTCTTCCTCTTCTTCGTCTTTCCCCGGCTACCGCAGGTACTGAAGAATTCGCTTCACCCCAGCACGACTGTGCAGTCCGGCGGTTTCTCGCCAGACTATTGGATGGTGGTCATGGGGATCTTCGTCATTTTGATGGGAATGTGCATATGGCTGTATAAGTTGCACGTTCGCACATCGCTGCTGGAACAAAGACTTAAGGACTTAGATGGAAACCTGGAAATTGCTGGCGATGGCCCCACCGCTTATCGTGTGGATTCTGGTGTTCATGTACGCGAATCGCGTTGATCGCCGGTTGGTTGCCTTAGAAAACGAATTGTGCGGAAAGAAAAAGGACTAAGGTCGGTTAAGCCTTAGTTCCGGTTTCGCTTTCGTACTTGCTCGGACACTTCACAAGCATCTGGTGTGCCTCGAATGTGTCATCTTTCTTGCTACCGATGACAACCACCTGGTTTGCGTGGGAAAGGTTGGACTGGGCGGGGCCGACGTAACGGACCTTCATGACGCCGCTCTCATCCTTGAGCTGGAAAAGGACCTCTCGCTGCATTGGGTTCTGCTTCAGCGTCTCGGGAACGATCTTGCCGACGACGTGGACCTTCGTACCGGGCTGGGCTTCGGCAATCGTCACGTAGGGCGATGCATTGCCGACGAACACGGCCATCAGCCCACCTCCAGCAGCCAGGGCAATAACGGCTGAAACAATAACACCGGGTTTCATGTGCTGATAGATCTCCTACTACATGATACATCAGACCAGTTCCGCATCGATCCATGAGAAAGGAAATGGCCGGGTAGTCGCTGCGAAGTGTTGTTGTCCGATGGGCACGAATCAAAGCTATAACACGCTTTCATTGTGACTACTTAGATCCTACCCCAGATGTGGCGCGCAACGGACACCTCATTAGCCATCAAAAAGGTGTTCGTATGAGCCATAAAATTCGCGAGATCGGTGTGTATACTGAATTCTTACTGCACCCGAGCGGCGAGAGAACTATGGTCAAAAGGCTTCCGAAGGCATTCTACAACTCGACGTCGATGGTTGGACTCGCGATTTCGCTCAGCGCTTTCGCCGTCATTATCCTCCTTTACCTACTCGATCTGTTTTCGAAGAACGACAATCCCTACACGGGCCTTATTACGTTCATCTTCTTGCCGATCGTCCTACTCTTTGGTGTCTTCTTGTTCCTGCTTGGTGCCTTCCGATCCGCCCGGCGAGTAAGGAAGGGAGCTCCCCAAGGCGACCTTCCCGTCCTCGACTTCAACAACGCTCGTCACCGCTTCGGCTTCTCATTCATTCTCTTTGGCGGCGTGTTCCTTGCCGCGATTTCTGCTTTCGGCAGCTACCAAGCCTACGAATATACGGAATCGGTGGAATTCTGCGGTACGGCTTGCCACAGCGTGATGAAGCCTGAGTACGTGGCCTATAAAGCCTCGCCGCATGCCAGGGTTACCTGTGTTCAGTGCCATATCGGTCCTGGTACCACTTGGTACGTCAAGTCGAAGTTGTCTGGCGCCTACCAAGTCTATTCGACGCTCTTCAACAAATACGAGAAACCGATCAAGACCCCTATTGAGAACCTTCGACCCGCCAGGGAGACATGCGAGCAGTGCCACTGGCCGAGCCACTTCTTTAGCCAGAAGCTGATGGACCGAACCTATTTCATGTCCGACGAGGAAAACACAGCCTTCAAAACGAGCATGCTCATGAAGATTGGCGGAAGGGAGGAAGGTACCTCCGAGGGAATCCACGCTCACATGTATCTCGATCACGAGATCTCGTACATAGCGACTGATCGACAGCGCCAGGACATCCCTTACGTCGAGATGAAATCGAAGGACGGCAAGGTCACCGTCTACCACAGCACTGAGAAGCGGCTATCTGAAGTCGAAATCAAAGCCGGCAAGAAGCGATTGGTAGACTGCATCGACTGCCATAACCGTCCGTCGCACCAATACAATCCTCCAATGACGAGCGTCAACCGGGCAATGGCCAAGGGAATGATCGATCCCAGCCTTCCGGAGATAAAGAGCCTTGCCGTTGAGGTCCTGGAAAAAGCCTATAAGACGGAGCCAGAGGCGCTTGCTGCCATCCGAAACGACATCATCGCCTATTACAAGGAGAATTATCCCAAGGCCCTGGTCGAGAAGGAAAAGCTCCTCAACGCGGCCATTGAACATATTCGAACGATTTACAGCAACAACTACTTCCCGGAAATGAAGACCGACTGGAAAGCGTTCCCGAACAACTTGGATCACATCCATAACAAAGGGTGCTTCCGGTGCCATGACGACAAGCATGTGAGTCCCGAAGGAAAGGTTATCAGTAAGAACTGCCAAAGCTGCCATACGATCGTGACCCAACGCAGCGCCGACGGAAAAGGGAAGTTTTCCATGGACGGCGTGCCGTTCGAACATCCGGTCGATGTTGGAGACTCGTGGAAGACCGACATGTGCATGGATTGCCACGGCAAGCAAGACGAGTAGCGACATCAAAAGCCCCCCGCCCGATCGGCGAGGGGCTTCTTCTGCCTGGATTTGGGGAGATTACGGACTTGGATTTTCTCCAGGCACTTCGTCTGAAGGAGCTTGGTCTTCCGCTTCAGTAGCTTCGGGCTCGACGTCACCGGAAGGTTCGGCGCCACCGTTGGCGCGCTTGATCGCAGCGAGTTGGTCGCCGTGCTCTTCGGACATCACTTCTTCCGAGAGCCTTCCCGTGATGAACACTGGATTCATTGGGAAGTTGCTCGGTTTGAAATGGGTGTTGTAGATATGCCACGTGATAATCGTAAGGAAAGCTAGAACCGCCTCATCAGCATGGGCGATGTAGGCCAGAGGGATACCTTCCTTCGGCAGGTAGTTGCTGAGGTACACGGGGAACCACAGGATCAAACCTGAGAAGACCATGATCGGCATGCCCCAATACACGGCGAAGTAATCAAACTTCTCTCGGAACTGGAACCTGTCGAACGAAGGCGGCTCCTTACGCTTGCCGAGATGATACTGGACGGTCGCGACCAGGTCGCTAACGTCCCGCTTTCGTGGCCACATTGTCCAAGACGAGAAGGTGAACCCAGCTCGTTTCCATCGCACGAACAGCTCCACGGTGTGGAAGATCCAGAGCGCGATCAAGACGACTGCTGCCAACCTGTGAACGAAGCGCATGACTTCGATCCCGCCCATCGCCAGGTAAACGGACCTGAGGATGTCGTTTTGGGGATACCGGATCGGCATCCCGGTGACGACCAATGCCGTGAAGCTAACGATCATTGTCAGGTGCTGAATTCTCTGGGAGAGAGTGAACCGGACATAGGTCGCCTCATCAGGCTGGCGTTCAACTGGCCGTCGGGTTGCGAAGTGGAGAATCACGCTCAAGGCGGCCAGAACCACGCCTCCGGCAGTCCAATAGAAACCTGCCGCATTTTTCATTACCGCGAAGGCGATTGATCCGACGATCGCCGCGAAGCTCAGGGCAATAAGGAATGCCACCGGCCGAATCATGCCTGGCTTCTTCGGACCGAAAAGAGCTATCCGCATGTCGAGTGCGATCCCGACAAGCAGAAGAGCCAAAACGCCGAACGTGAGCACTTTGAAGAAGAGCTCGGTACCGGCAAGAATGGGTTCGTCCTTCATGCGAACGTTGAGGTGGCTGAAGCCCGAATCCGCGAAGTTCATCGTGGCGCCAGGGTGGCATCCCGATTGGCCGCATGTTTCCTTCACGCGATGAACGCTGACTGTCGAGAGAGGATCGGATGGCGGCAGAACGGAGTGCGACGTATGGCAGCTCACGCATATCGCGGTGTCCTGTTTGCCAAACCGCAGCAGCGCCTTACCGTGAAAGCTCGCCTCATACGAGGCAACCGCATCCACGTCAACGGCATTCCTAGCCATTCTTTCTGCGTCGGCATGGCATTGTTCGCAAGTGCGAACCCGGCTCTCCCGCGTACGCATGTCGATCGGCACGATCCCGTGAGGATCTTTCATATCGACGTGACACGTCTTGCAGGATGGAGTGTCGCCTGGCCGAGCAGGAGTCCGACTGTGGACACTCGCCGCAACAGCCTCGTCTTGCTCTACGTGGCAGTTGCCGCACTGGACCTTTTCCGACTTCATCGCATCGGTATGCGGAGCTTCTGCGGTGAAGCTCGAATGGCAGTCCGTGCAATCCCGTTCCCTATGAGGGGATCTCTTCAATGAAGCGATGAGGACTGCCGGTGCCGCTTCCGCTTCAGGGTCGTGACAGCCCAGGCATGCCTGGTTGGCTTCACTTACTTCTTCTGCAGGGGGCGGAGAAGGCTGGTTCCCAGGTTCTTGGGCAAAGACCTGGGCCAGCACAAACGGTAAGAAAGCTAATACAAAAAGAGTCAAGCGGCGAATGGTCGCGATTGCCCACTGCCCATTCTGCCGCTTGTAGTCGCTATTCAATTTCCTGCTCCCGTGATTGGGTAGCGGTCTCGGCCCGAACTCTTGCGGTTATTGACCTGGGTTCGAGTCAGCCTTGATTTCGTCGATGTTTTTCTTGCCGTCTTTGTCGGAGTCGAGGCCCTCGACCTTGGCAAGAATAGCCGGGGTGAGTTTCTTTGACTTCTCGGCCTTCATGGCATCGGAGAGGTCCTTTCCATAAGCATTGAGCTTTCCACCCTTAGGCTTAACGTGGCAGACAGCACAATCGGCTTTGCCAAGAGTTGAGTCTTTTTTCACGTTGTATTTGTCGTGGAACACCTTGTTGTAGGTGGCGAGAGCCATGGCCATGGCCATGATGACCATGACGCCAGCCGTGAATAGAAGTTTTTTCATGTGGTTTCTCCTCGAAACGCCGGTCCGAGCTCAGGAGTCCGGCCGGGTCGTTCAAGTAAGGGTGTTTTCGCCGGCTGGGACCGCCGAACTCGCCGGTAGGCGGCGGCAGCAAAGCCGGAAATCGTGAGAATGCCGGTTCCCGCCCAGACGAGGGTGGTCATCGGCTTGTGGAAGACCTCGATGGGATACATCGGCGAGGTGAGCTGCATGCGCAACGTGACCGACTTGTCGGCAGCATTCATGCCAACGATCGCGACCTGCAACTGGTTGTCGATCTTCGCCGGATTCATGATCGTCTTACCCAGATCCCCGAGTTCCATTGTCGGGTTGACGTCGACCGCGTGAGCGCCGTTAGAAACGGTTACAAGCGCGCCGAACTTCGTACCTTCGGCTCCAAAGTCGCCGGAACGGGTCATCTTCTTGTAAGTGATGACCATCCCCTGGAAATCGGTCGACTGGCCGGGGGCGAGTGTGAAGTCCTCGCTAATGTCGGTCTGAGGCTGACCGAGGGAAATATAAGTATCCATCAGCGGGCCTCGCTCGATATGGGGCCATACCATCGTATTGGTTTGACCGTCGGGCGTCTCCAACTTGTAGACGCCGGGGAAAGCGGTGAAAAGTTGCTTGCTCGTGTGAGGGTCATAGACGTGCAATTTCAGCTTGTTGTTGCGGTCATGCTCGTCTGAAGTCATCCCCCCATATCGAATCTCGTAAGCGAGCAGCTTAGCGGGAACATCCTTCATCACGAAGCCTTCTGCCCGTTGCTCAAGGCCCCTTGAAACGATCAGCCCGGCCATGAGAACGGCTACGCCGATATGCGCGCCGAACGAAGCCGCTCCCATTTTGCTGCGCCGAAAGATGTCGGTAATCCGCCAGGTGTTGGCGACGAGAACAAAAATGCAGATGCCGAACAGGACCATGATCCAGGCAAGGCCCTTGACCTCATACCGACCCAGCATGAGCACGGTTGGCGACATCTCAATCTTGCGGGCGAACGGCGTAACGACGGTGATAAAGAGCGCTAGGCCGGTCACACCGATTGCCACGCAGAAGACCGAGTACACCTTCGAGAGGAGCTCCCGGCCCTTCATACCGTTCCAAGCGACAAACGGGGTGATCGCCATCAAGATCATAAGAGGGATGAAGATCCACGGCAGAACCTGGTGGTATAGCCCTTCTTCCACGACACGCGGCTTGTCCCCCCGCAGTGCCTGCACGAGCGGCACGCTCATTCCGATCATGGTTGCAACGCCGAGCGTGATCAGGGCGGCAATACCCATGACATAAAAGGCTTCGCGTCGCACCGGCGTCGCATCAGGCACCGGTTTCGGCACGCGTCTCTCTTGGAACAGGCGGTATCCCCAGAGGCCAGCAAAACCGCCCACCGAGATAGCGAGGAGTGCGATGAGGAGCTTGAGGGCGGACCGATCCATTTCAGCAAAGCTGTGAACCGAGGTCTCGCTAAGAAATCCTGAACGGGTGAGGAAGGTCCCGTAGATGAAGGCCAGGAAAGGTAGTCCGCCCAAGAGCAGGTTGGACATTTGCCATTTCTTCTTCGTTACCTGAACCAGAACGCCGTGCATGAAGGCTGCGCCAAAGCACCAGGGAACGAAGCTGACATTTTCAACGGGATCCCACATCCAGAATCCGCCCCAACCAAGGGTCTCATAGGCCCAGAAGCCGCCCATGCAAAGTCCGAGACCAACCAGGGTTACAGCAACGATCGCCCAGGGTCGAACGATCGGTATCCAGCCTTCATACTTTCGCTCGGCCATCGCGGCAAAGGCAAGGGCAAAGAGAACCGTGAGCGAGCCGAAGCCAAGAAAAATGGTGGGCGGGTGGATGATGACCCAGTAGTTCTGAAGCGACGGCGCAAGTCCAACACCATCGGCCGGGACAAACGGCTTGCCATCGACCAGGTTGAGATTGAACGGCGATTCAAAGGCCAGAATGCTCGTGATGCCGCCGAGAAAGAAGGCGAATGCTATCGAGTACCAGCGCCGATAGATGCCGGTTCCGCCTACCGTGAGCAGGGCGAAAATCGCTGAGCACGACGCCCACAGAAGAAAGCTGCCTTCTTGCCCTGACCAGATGCCGGCGATGCGATAGGCGAGTGCATTCTTGGTGTCTGCATGGCCGAAAACGTATTCGTACTCGAACCGGTTGTTCGCAAAGAGAACTCCAAGTGAGACCAGGGTTCCCAAGATTGCCGCGCAACCCAAATTGAAAGCGATTGATCCGACCTTCTGGAGGCCGGGTAAGCGCTTCGACGCGAACCACGAAGCGCCGGATACGAGGAACAGAGCAGCAGATAGATAGACAAGGGTCCGGCCGATGAGACCAACCGTCAGGGACCAAGATGGCGGTGAGATGAGATCGGCAGGATTAAGATCGCTCATGTTCAGTTCTAGAAGTGGGATGGGACCGTGCTACGGTCCCATCCGGTGTCTCAGTTTCCGCCCTCCTCAAGCTCTACGCGAATTGCGCGGGCCTTGTCGGACTCGATGAGCTCAAGCTTTTGCGATGTGCTCATGCGAGAATCCTGTGCAGGGGCAACTCCGAGAGTGTCGAGGTTCGTGTTTCCAACTCCGATCAGGTGTTTGGCATACGGGGCGTTGTGAACGCCGTAGTCGCCGGACCGAATCACGAAGTAGTAGTTGTGGCGGGCTCGCTTGATCTCGATCGGAACGGTCTTCTGATCAGGAGGCGTGCCACCTTCGGCAGTGATGATTGAGGTGTAGTCCCAGTAATCGCCATTGCCGTATTTGCCCTTTGCCCATGCCTCCATTCGGCTTCGGAGGGCAACGAGCAGGCCCAGCACTTCAGACTTGATCGAAGATGCCCTAGCCGCCGCGTCAGCGGCCGTGTGACACGGCGCGCAACCCTTATCGAAGCTGACCGTAAAGGTGTGGCGCGAATCGGGCATGTGGCACTTCGTGCACTGGCCGGGCGCCTCAGCGTGAGCGGTGTTCCTTTGAATCGGACCTGATCCGTCAACGCCGCCAAACCCCATCAGCATTTGCATCTGGTTACTGTCGTGCATGCTTGGCCGGGCCGTACTTGCGTTGAGACGCGTGTCCGACGGGTCGGTACCGCGGCCGTTATGGCACTGGGCGCACAAGTGGTCATAGGTGGTGAACTCCGACGCCGGTTTGCCAGGGCCGATCGGCGTTGTATCGGTGTTGAACACCTTGTGCCGAAGTTGCGCTTCGTCCCCGTTCTGGGTCAGGTTCCCGGTCTTCTGGTGCGGGTTGTGGCAGGTAACGCACAAGGCGCTATGGGGAACGACGTTGAGCGTGTTCTCGGCGATCTCGCGGATTTCATCGTCCGTCATCTTGGAGATGTCACGTCCGGATTCCACCGCTTCCGCGCGGAAGAGACCACTATGGCAAGCCACGCATCGCGAGTTGCGACCATAGTTCTGAGGGTTGTGAATGGCTTCTTCAACAGGCGACGCAACAAGCTTGTTGTGGCCAGAGAACTTGTACTCCTCAACGATCGGACCATGGCACTGGCCGCAGACAACTGGGGAGGCTAGCTTTGGAAAAGTCAGGATGTTGGTCTTGGAAGGGGCCGCCTTGTGCACACTTCCGGGGCCGTGACATCCTTCGCAGGTGACGCCCTTGTCAAAGTGCTTGGTCTCCTTCCAATGCGCGTAGATTGGATCGTTCTGGTCGCGGCCACCATGGCAGTCGGCACACTCCTCAGGAGAAATCGATTTCGCGGGCCGCTGCTCATCGCTTAATAGCGCGAGAAACTGCTCAGAAACCGACCCCTGTCCGCCGTTTCCGGCAGTTGGACCGCCAACGCCACCGCAGCTCTGGAGTGCCAAAACTGCAGCCGCAACCGGAATTGAGGCGAATAGTGAAATTAACCATCGGTTTTTCATTGTCGAACTCCGGTAACGTGATCTTCCCTTTTTGTGTCCTTGTTCATGTCTAGAATCGCACCGTGTATTTCAGCATGACGAAAGTCGAGCGGTACCCCGAGCGATCGTAGAGCTTGTCGTCGAAGCGCCATGGCGCAACCATCAGTTCCAATGCGTTGTTCAAGCCAAGTTGTTTGCGGAGACTCAGCATCAGCTGAGACCCGCGGACATTGGCAGAATCAAAGAAATTGATGCTTGCCGACGCGCTGAGTCCGTCGCTGTTGGCCCAGTTGAGGCCAACCGCCCCGGACCGTGAATCCGGAAAATAAAAGTCAAGTCCGCTGCCTATGCCGTCACCCGCTTCGGCCTTGTATTGGTCGAAAGAGATTTCGGCAAAGCCATTCAAAGACTCGTTAAAGATGTAGGTTCCGCCGAACGAAACCCCGGTCCAACGAATCTCTACCCCACGCTGCTTGTTCTGTTGGAAGCGGTGCGTGAAGGTTCCGTAAGCCGTGAAGTTCTCGTTGCCCGTATCGGCTTTCGCCTGGAAAGTAACGCGATCGTCCCAGAACATCTGGCGCCGATCGACAGTGTTCATAACCGCTGTCTCGCGAAGATCCTGCCAGGAGCCTCGCAACGTTACTCTCGCCGATCCGATTCGACCGGAGAGCCGGGCATCGTACTCATTTGTCTTGGGCACGTCCACGAAGCTCTGGTCGGTTCGCAACCGCTCCGTCGAGCGATACTTGTAACCGAACTGAAGCGACCATTTGGGCCAGCGGTGAATCAATCTGGCACTGGATACAAACCGCTTGCGATCGTAGGCGTTCTGCACGTTGGCCAAGGACAAGTCCGTACGGCCAAAGAGAAACTGCATCGAAGTGTCGGGTCCCAGCGTTAGCCCGCCGGAAAGGGCGTAGTTCCTGACGCTGGCATTGGCCAGCCCAGATTGCTCGATCCGTGTGTACCCGGCGATGCCCTCCAAGCTAAGCGTTTGGCCGAAGTCCACTCCATAGCTTCCTTCGATCTTTCTAAACAAAGTCTCCGGTCGGACGTTCTGGTCGTTGTAGATCCGGCGTTCGGAAGCGGTGACTCCAACGTTCCCACCCAAGACCTGGCCCTGGATGCCACCTGCGTAGAACCGCGTTCGGGACTGATCGTCGATTCGCGGGGCTGGATAGCGATTGTGCTCCTCGTTCGTTCGGTAAGTGAAAAAGCCTCCGATGTGCGGCGTGAAGGCATGCTCAACGGTGACTTCCGATTCTCGTTCGGTGCTCTTGGCCGCCGGGCGAAAGTCCGCGGCATAGTATCCATAGTCCTTATGGGTTCCACGGAGAACGGTGCGGCCCCGGTTGAACGATAAGTAGTGGTCGTAGTAGGCGTCCTGCTTTGGTGCTCCGCGCACCGTGAGGGCCCCATAGTGGGTGTGGTCCTCACCATAAGTGAATACCTTCAGATCGGCAAGGCTCAAGCCCTCGGTGGGCCGAGCATATCGGCTCATCTCAGCATGTGGCTTGACCGATGTATAGGCGACCGTAATCCAGTTGCGCTTGGGAGCCGAGGCCTCCGCCTCCGGTTCTTGAGCTTCGGTCTTTTGGTCTTCCGTGGGCGGCGTATCCTGGGCCGCGGCGAAGACGGCCGCCATGGCGAGGATTGCGATGGATCCGGTCGATAGCCATGAACTGCGTTTCATCGTAACTGTTCCTTCAGGGGCTTAGTAGCTGCCTGTTCGTATTGCTTCCGTGCGGCGCCACATGGCAGCCGGAGTTCCAGCAGGTCTGACCCGGGAAATGCTGAGCGAGCTTGTCTGTATGACATTGCGCGCACAATCCTCGGGTGACGGAGTTTAACAGTTTGGGGTTGTTGGATCCATGCGGCTTGTGGCATTCCTGGCAGCCATCGCCGGTATGGCCGGCAACCGGATCATGTTCAAAAATGAATGGTCCTGCCTTTTCGGTATGGCACGTGACGCACTTGCCCTTGATTGGGTCTCGATCAACCTTTGACGACTTGGTCGGGTGAGGGCTATGACAGTCGCTGCAGACCACCCTTCCTTCTGGAACAGGATGGTGATACGCGGCTCGGAACTCTCCGACTGACGCCGGGTGGCAAGAGCCGCAGAGCGTGGCCTCATCAGCCCTAAGCATCAGCTTGGGATCGACCTTGGCAACATAAACCTCGCGGCGAGCGTCTTTCTTCACCGCCGCATGAGTCATCTCCGAATCGGTGTCGGTATGAATCTGATGGCAGGATACGCACGAGAGGTCAGCTCGTGCATGAGCGGTGTGCTGCCAGTGCGACTTCGAAAGGGTTTTCTGGTGGCAGCGCAGACATGCCGCAGACGACTCCTTGGGCGTCATCTTTCGAAAGGCGATGACCTCCGCGTTCTCCTCGGCCTGATGGATGTGGCCGGGTCCGTGGCAGCCCTGACAACCTCGCTTATCAAGAGGAAGGCTTTCATCCGAGACGAGCGCGGCATGAGGGGAGGCAGGAAAGTTTTTGACTCTTTCGCTGTGGCATTCGCCGCAGCCGGCCTCGCTCATGTAATCGTCGGGTTTTGCCCGCGCGAAGAGCCGCTCGGCTTGGGAGGCGCCTTTTGTTTGGCCTGAGGTTGTGAAGCCAAATGAGAGAAGGGCGATTCCCAGGATCAGGAAGAGCGCTTGTAACTTCACTTTGTGGATATGCCTCCTTCGCGTTTTGGGCCCCATCCGTTGGAGTCCGTTCTGACTTTATCCCGAACTCAGCGTTAGGTTGGGGCTGTAATCGTCAAAAACGTTACCTTGTCATCAGAAAACCGTACAAGTCCCCTGCAGTTCTTTCTGGGTCCAATTGGTTGTGGAAGCGAAGGTCCATAGTTGTGAACCCTGCGTTGCGCCAGCCCGCCTCACGCCGGCGATGCTGGGTCTGGCTGGTCGTAAGCGGAAACTATCACAAATCCATAGGATTTCGGTGCATACGGGCAACCATCGAGCGTCAAGCGCCTAAGATCGTTTCGGGGAAAGCCAAGGGGAGGTTGTGGCGCGGTAGCCCAGGGGGGACTGCCGCGTCTAACGCGTTTATGCCGCGAATTCAGCAAGCCGTAGCTCGTCGACCCAAACTGCCAAAGCTCAGCGGCGGGAGGCCCGGGATCAGTCCCCCATGCCCTGAAAAGGGGATTCAACCGGGCCAAAAGTCGGCGGCGGAGCCCAGTTCGTCACGCTGGGCCCCAGGAGGTGTGTGTCGTCCTTATCTCCCAGTAGCTAATGTCGGTATCCCAAATCCAAATTCCGACTAAGAAAAGGATGTTACGTGCGGGGCAAGAACCCAATGTACGGTTGCCAGCCGCTCAAGTCTTGCGGATCATGCACATAAAGGCGCGGTCTTTGCCTTTGCTTACTGCCGACAGGTTCGCCGCAATCATGAATTCCTCGCCGCTGCGATGCAGGGCAGGCGTGTTGAGGTGATCCCCCATTTTTCGCTTGTCAGGATCCGTTACGTACTTCGAGACGTGGGTGGAATGCACGCCCCGCAGCCGTTCCGGTACCAGCACCGAGATGTGCTTGCCCTGCAACTCGGCCTGCGTATAGCCAAAAAGATCGGCGCCGGCCGCGTTGATCATCTCGATTCTTCCGGAAGGATCGACAAGCAGGATTGCGTCGGCGGCATCCTGAACTATCTGGCGATAGAAGTTTGCCGGATCGCGCTCCGGCATTTTCGAGAGCTCAGCCATGAGCTTCTTTTGTTCGGCTAATAGCGCGCCGATGATACGCTCGCTTTCATTCTTGAGGAGCGAAGCCACTAGCTCCGTCCTCGAGTACGGTCCAACCTTTGCCCGAATCCGCCGCCAGTAGGTGCTGACCGTGGCTTCGCTGATTTCGAGCCGATTTGCGATCGCGGTGTCCGTGAGTCCGTCGGCCGCGAATTTGATGAGCTGTTTCTCCCGTGGAGATAACTTGACTCGCCTAACCTCTGCCATTCAACTTTGGATTTTAGCATCGACTTGTCGGCAGTAGTTGCGACATTCGAGCACCAAAGAAAAGTGACGACCGTTTTTTAGAATTTTGCTTGGAAGGCGGCCAACCTCCACTATACTGCGGTCGGAGGACCCTCTTTGTCATGAAATTTAACTGTAGTGTCGCGTTGTTCCTTGCTGCATCGGTGGCGTCATTTGCCCAAACCAACGATTTCATTGGCGTCGAATTCGATAGCGGCGACTTCTTCTGGGTCAATTCGTCCGATGGTGCCAAGACGCTTCGTGGCAACACCGGCCTCGCTGGGATCGGTGCCTTGGAGACCGCTGCGAACGGCGACGTCTATGCCATCTCCGGCTATGAGACCAATAGCCTGCAGCTCAACAAAATCGATCCCTTGAATGGCTCGGCCACGATGATTGGCAACCTCGGCTTGACGGGACTGGTTGAGGGCGCCTTGGTCATCACGCCCGGAGGAACCGCATACACGGTCAACCATCCCGCCTCTACCGGCTACAACCTCTGTAGCATAAACCTCGTCACCGGCCAGGCCACGGTCGTAGCTTTCATGGGAAACCACGAGATCAACGGCCTCATGTGGCGTAATGACGACATGTTGGTTGGCTTGGACCGCACCACCAATGCGCTAGTCCAGATCAATCCCGCAACCGGACAGGTGTTGGAAATCACGACTTACAACTTCGGTCTGGGTTCCGTCGGCGGCATGGCCGGCAACCCTCTGGGCAACGGCGGTGTCTTCGCAACTGGGAGGGCAGGCGGCAGCGACACTCTGTATTCTTTTAATGCCTATACCGGTCAGTTTTCCGTACGCGGGCCCCTGGATTCGGCGCCGGTCGGCCTTGGCGGACTTGCCCGGAACCCCGTACCGGAACCAGCGACCTGTCTAGCCGTTGGTCTGGGTTTGGCCGCCTTCGCCGGACGACGTCGAAAGCGATGCGCTAACGGCTCGGCTTGCCAATAGCCTTGCCCACAATCAGTCGGGCTCGCTCGTTTGGATTTAACGCAACCTTTCGCCGTCACGTAATGCCTCGGTGGCTAGATCGTGAATTCCGGCATGGCCCTTCCGAATTGGTCGTGACGATAAAGGAGCTGAACACGGCTTTTCAGGGATTTGGCGAACACTCGTTGGGATAAAGGGCGCAATTCGCCGGGCACTCGGCTAAGAAGGTCGCATAGATCCTTCGTCGCCACGCATGAAAGGCGTCGAACCCCCGATTCTAGGCCGTCGTGGCGCGTCCTAATCGTTACAATCTGTACTCCACAGACACAGCCAATCCCCATGGCTCCGCGGTCCCCCTGCCTCCACGGGGGGCCGCTTTTAGTTGTTCTCCTCGCATTCGCGCGATATCCGGCAATCTTCCCGGCGCGGGAAGCAGAACATGCCTGTAGAATTTCCCTGTCTGAAAAAGACACTCGTCAGAAACATTGACAAACTTATTGGTCCCCTCGAGGAGGGGGCCGTTTTTTTCGCGAACGGTCCTTCTCCACAATCCGGCTTTGGGCGATTTTCGAGCAGACGCTTTAGAGCTAAATCATGCGTGGCATTTCCTTCGGCAGCCAGGATCAGGACACATTTCCACGAAACCTGTCGTTTTTTACAGGTTTTGCACCAAAGGAGCGTATACTTTGGGCTGACGATTCCTGCCTTCAACCGCTCCAAGGAGTAAGTTGCCGCCTCCTCACACCCTTCAAAAGGAGGCCCGTGATATGAGTGAGGGCCGTCCTCGAAAATTCGAGATGTAGCTGCGGCTGCCCTGCGGTGAGGGGTTCGGTGGATTGGAGGCACGACATGGAGATTAAGGGCCCGTTTTGGGTCATAGCGAACGACGGCGGCAAGAAGCTTGTCATCCGGCAGGATGCCGGCGACGGCAGTGAAAGTCCAAACTGTACGATGCACTGCCGCGACCTCGTCTTGAGGAAGCGAGCCAGCACCTTGGCGCCCGGGGATCGCATCATGATCATGACGGTCGGGAAAGTCGATGCGTCAAGAGAATCAAACGAGCTCTTCGACTTTGAGCTCGTCACGGCGGCGGACGAACTTCTCAGAGGCGAATAAGCCCCGGCTCTAGCTATGCACATTATAAGAATGGATATGGCTGGCGCATAGATGTCGTCATAAGGCGCTCGATTCACGATAGTTTGCAGTACCTTGACTGCGGACATTCTCTCGTCCGATACTGATAGCAACTGGCACTCATGGCATGCTAATGGCCCCCGACCCCCACCGGGGGCCTTTCTCTGTCTGGCAGCCTCTGCGAGTGAATGGAGTTGGGTCGATGGAATGCTCCACGCAAGGGGCGACTTCGGACTGACTCCACGTATGGTTGTTCGAGCAGGTGGGCGTTATTGCGACTCTGCTACGAGTAGAAAGCACGTATGAATGACGCCGACCTGGCCTTTACGAAGCATCGAGGGATCTACAATGAGCCATGAACTCCGGAGACAGTGACTCCGGCTTGGAGTCGATTGTCCCTCGCATCAACCCGGATCAGTTTAGGGAAGATGTCCAGGCCTGCCTGGCCAAGGGCGGCTGGCCACTTCACGAACTGTTGGGCGATGACTGGAATGACCGATTCAGGTCCCATCTTCGCTTGAAGTACGTCCCCAATGACATTCCGGGGACGGCCCCCGTTCGACACCGTGTCAGCGAATACGTGAGGGCGGCAAGCGCTCGGTTCCTTTCCTTCACGCAAGCCTGGGAGACCCTGGCCTTCGGCGTGTGGCAAGGCTACGTACCTCGAATGATGGACTTCGACCTCGCCTATCTAGAGGCAGCGGCCGTCGTGCACTGGGATGCCAGTTCCTCTCTGTTTGCGGAACGCTTCATTGGAGCAGCAGCGATGCGCGAGGATTTCCCCGATGAGTTCGATGCTCACTATTTTTGGCCTGACCGCTGCTAGCAGCCCCTGACCAGCGCAGGTGGGCTTTGCCCACGTTTGGGACGACGGACCTCGGGCACTGCGCCACGGTAAACTCGCCTACCGAGGAGCCTGAATTTTGAACGTCCCCAACGAGCTGAAGTACACGAAGTCGCACGAGTGGGTGCGCATCGAGGGCGACATCGCCACCATCGGTATCACCGAGCATGCCCAGGCGGAGCTAGGCGACATCGTCTTCGTCGAACTGCCCAACGTCGGTCGAGCGCTGCAAAACCATCAGACCTTTGGTACGGTCGAATCGGTCAAAACTGTATCCGACCTGTATGCGCCGGTGGAGGGGGAAGTGGTCGAGACCAATCCCGCTCTTGGCGGGCAGCCAGAGTTGGTGAACAGCGACCCCTATGGTAACGGCTGGATGATCAAGGTGCGAACGTCCGGCGGTGCCGACCACTTACTCGACGCAGACGGATATCGCGCCTCTTTAGAATCTTAACCCTCGATGCCTTACATTCCGCATACCGAAGCTGATGAGCGAGCGATGCTCGCAACCATCGGTGTCGATTCGATCGACGCTCTTTTCCGCGAGGTCCCTCCCAATCTGGTGCTCAAAGATCCGCTCAACGTCCACGAGGCTTTGGACGAGCACCGGCTGTTGGGCAAGCTCTTCGAACTCTCCCGAGAGAATAAGAACTTGGTCAGCGATCTCGTCTGCTTTCTCGGCGCCGGAATGTACGACCGCTATATCCCCGCAACGGTTGGCGCGGTCATCTCGCGCGGGGAATTCCTGACGGCTTATACACCCTATCAGCCGGAGCTCTCGCAGGGCTACCTGCAGACGATTTACGAGTTTCAGACAATGGTTGCCGAGCTCTATGGCATGGATCTCGCAAACGCGAGCATGTACGATGGGCCAACGAGCATGGCGGAAGCGGCGATCCTCTGCCACGGTGTGAATGGACGCACCAAGATTGCGGTAAGCGAAGCCGTGCACCCGCACTATCGGCAGGTCATGCACACCTACGGGTGGTCGACATCCCTGGAGGTCGTGGAGCTTCCACAGTCCGATGGCCAGACCCAGGACTACACGAAGGTCGACAGCGACACAGCCTGCATTGTGGTGCAGTATCCGAACTTCTTTGGTGAGATCGAGGATCTTGCCGCTGCGCGTGCTGCCGCCGATCGGGCCGGGGCGATGCTGGTCGTCGTTGCCGATCCGGTCGCATGTGCTTTGCTGAAGCCACCGGGCGCATTCGGAGCGGACATCGTGGTCGGCGAGGGTCAGCCGCTTGGGATCGCCATGGGCTTCGGTGGGCCGGCACTCGGCCTCTTCTCCTGCAAGCGCGAGCACGTGCGACGGATCCCGGGCCGAATCGTGGGGCGGACGAACGACGCAAAGGGAACTCCGGGATTCGTAATGACGCTCCGCACCCGCGAGCAGGACATTCGACGCGAGAAGGCGACATCGAACATCTGCACGAATGAGGCTTTGATGGCCCTATCCGCAACCGTCTATATGTGCGCCCTCGGTAAGAATGGGATGCGCCAGGTCGCGGAATCCTCTGCTCGAAATGCGCACTACGCAATATCCCAGCTCGGAAGCGCGGGCGCGAAGCGAAAGTTCGGCGGGCGAATCTTCGATGAGTTTGTGGTGGAGCTGCCGCGGCCGGCAAAGGACGTGCAGAAAGAGCTGATTGCGAAAGGCATCCTCGCCGGATTGCCGCTCGGCGACTATTACGGCAGCATGGACAACTGCCTCTTGGTCGCGGTGACGGAGACCCGGACAAAGGCGCAGGTCGATGACTTTGCCGCCAAGCTTCGAGGCGTTCTCTAGGTTCGCGTTAGGTCGCCGCGGTAAACTTGGAGGTTGAGGCAGCATGGCCACGATCGCTCCTTCTCCCCCATCTATCGAACTTATCGCGGATAAGGTTTATGCCGGTGATCGGATCGACGCCGACGAAGCGCGACTCCTGTTTGACCATCCGAATCTCCTCGATCTTTCCGCGTTGGCCGATGCCAGGCGTCAGCAGAAGGTTCCGGGTCGGACGGCCACTTATGTTATCGGCCGCATCCTCAACTACACCAACGTATGTTGGGTTCGCTGCAAGTTCTGCGCGTTTTACCGCGTGCCGAATCATGAGGAAGGGTATTTGCTGAGTGACGAGGACATCCTCGCCAAGGTCGGAGACACCGTGGAGAAGGGCGGTGTCGAAATCCTGTTCCAAGGCGGGTTGAATCCCAAACTTAAGATCGATTACTACGAAGGGATTTTCCAGAAGATCAAGGCTGCCTATTCCGAGGTCATCCTGCATGCTCTGAGTCCGGCAGAGATCATTTATATTGCGCACATCAGCCGGCTGACTCTACGCGAGACGCTTGTTCGATTGAAAGAGGCTGGCTTGCACAGCATTCCTGGGGCGGGCGGCGAGATCCTCGTGGACCGGGTTCGAAAGATCATTGCCCCCTATAAGGACACAACAGACGAGTGGCTCGCCTGCATGAGGACCGCCTCTGAGCTCGGCATACGTTCAACCGCGAGCATGATGTTTGGACATGTCGAGACGATCGACGACCGTATCGAACACCTTCAGCGCATTCGCGACCTCCAAGACGAGTGCCAGCCTTTCCGAGCCTTCATCACCTGGAACTTCCAGCCCGAGGACACGCAGCTCCAGATCCCGCAGAAAGCCAGCGGCTTCGATTACTTGCGAACCTTGGCGGTTTCGAGGATCTTCCTCGACAACGTCGACAATTTTCAGGTCAGCTTCCTGACCCAGGGCCCCAAGATCGCCCAGCTCGGCCTTAACTACGGTGCCAACGATTTCGGCTCGGTGATGATCGAGGAAAATGTGGTCAGTGTCGCGGGTGACAAGCACATCGTCGATGCCGTCGAGTTTGAGCGACTGATTCGGGGTGCGGGCTACCAGCCACGACGCCGCAATACTCGGTACGAAGTCCTCAACTAGTCTCGTCCGCGGCGGCAAAGGCTAGCATCGATTGCTTGGTCGCTCCCCAAATGCCGACTTCCAGGCCATGGCGTTTGAGATTTTCAGACGTGGATAGGAAAAACCAAATCTGAACGGCCCATCCGATGATGCCAATCAGTACGCAAAGGGCGAGCATCAAGCCGACCGACCACCCGTACTGCTTGGTCGCAGCTTGGTAAACGACGTACGTGGATACGAGTTGGGCAAGCTCGACAAAAATGATACTGCCGACAACGGGAATGATCGTGGAATCGTTAGTGGGTATGACCTCGGCAAGAGCCAGCAGCATCATAAGGAGCAAAGCGAAAAACGACGCAGCTGAGATCAAGAGCAGCGGCATCAGGAATCGGTGATACCTTGCGACGTGAAGGATCTCCGCTTTGGTCAACGAGATTGTCGAATCACTCCTCACCGTAACTCGCACTTTACAGTATGCGGGCCAGAACGCTGCAACAACGGTCTATTTCTTCGGAAGTGTTGTAGTGAACGAAGCTGACCCTTGCGACGCCGTCTTCCGGGTCGAGCCCAAGGGCCTGGCACAGGCGGTAGGCATACATATGGCCATTTCGCACGGCAATACCGCTTGAGAGCAGGTGGTCCACAATCGTTTTGCTGGACATGGAGCGGTGCACGAAGCTGACCGTACCGACGCGTTCATTGTCAGCGACATCGGACCCGATGATGCGGATATCGTCATATTTTCGAAGGAAACTGAGCAGTTGTTCGATCAGCGGAAACTCATGCTGCTGCATGACCTGGTAAGCCGCCTCAATAGTCGAACGCCCCATTTCCCCCTCGCTCGGTTGCCCTGATAGGAAGTTGAGGTATGGCCGAAGGCCAAGAAGGGCAGCGCAGCCTTCATGTGAAGCGCCTCCCAACTCGAACTTATAACGAACGTCGTCCTTGGGGATGAAGAAGTGGTTAGGTCCGGTGAGTTCTGCGAAAGCGTCGTTCCGTCCGAAAAGCGAGGCCATGTGGGGACCATAGACCTTGTAATTGGAAAATACGTACCAGTCCGCATGCCACTTCGCCACGTCCGGAGCCCGGTGCGAGGCGTAAGCCACGCCGTCGACTACAACCTTTGCACCGAATTCATGCGCAATAGCTGCGACCTCGGCTACGTCAATGATTTTCCCCAGAATGTTCGAAACGTGTGGAAAAGCCACGATTCGCGTCCTTTCATTGCACAATGCGCGAAGGTCGCTGGGGCGGCATTCGAAGGTGTCAGGATCGAGCCGCCAGGTCTTGATTTCGAGACCGTGCTGTCCGAGCCTCCACCACGGTCCAAAGTTCGATTCGTGGGCGGTCTCGCACACGACGACTTCGTCGCCTGGGCGCATGATTTCGAGGTAGGCGTCGGCGAGCATTCGGCAGAGGACCGAAGTGGAAGCTCCAAGAATGGTGTGCCCAACTTGAACACCATTCATTACGGTGTTCATAAAATCATGCGCAGAGTTATACGTAGCGGTGGCGCGCTGGGACTCGGGATAAGCGACGCCAAGCTGAACATAGGAGTTCCGGTAGTAGTCTCCTACCGCTTCGATCACCGTGTGCGGCACCTGGGAACCGCCCGCATTTTCCAGCAGCACGGTTGGCGTCGATAGACCGGGAAACTGTGCTCTGATCGAATCGATAGTCGGCGCCACCCTTGTGCTTAAGGTGCTCACTTCGTCTCAAATGGCCAAGTCGGTAAGGTCTTTGAAAGCGGCTTGTCCGATCGGTAGCCTAACTCATATTCGGCCTGCATCAACGTGTGGATTTCGTGGGTGCCCTCATAAATCATCGCTCCACGAGAATTGCGGAAGTAGCGCTCGACGGGGAATTCATCGCTATAGCCGTAAGCACCATGGATCTCGACCGCCTTGTTAGCCGCGTCGAAGGCCGCCGCACAGTTCGTCCACTTGGCAAGGCTGCACTCACGGGTGTGGCGGAGGCCCTGGTTCTTCATCCATCCAACCTTGTAATAAAGAAGTCTGCCGATTTCCCGTCCTTGGACCATGGCGGCAATCATCTGCTGGACGAGCTGCTTCGAGCCGATCGGTTCTCCCTGAACGGTGCGGTCATTGGCGTAAGGCACGCAGGCATCGAGGCAAGCTTGAATGATTCCCACCGCGCCCGACGCAACAGTATATCGGCCGTGATCGAGAGCTGACATGGCGACCTTGAACCCGTCGCCTTCCTCCCCGATGCGGCAATCCTGGGGGACTCTCATGTCTTGAAAGAAGATCTCGCCCGTGTTCCCCGCCCGGACCCCAAGTTTGCCGTGAAGAGCCTTTGAAGAGAACCCGGGGGTCGTCCGGTCGACGATAAAGGCGGCATACGGCGCTTTCGCCGAGGATTCGGCCAGCCGAGTGATTACCAAAAACTGATCCGCATAGTCGGCCAGTGAAATCCAGGCCTTTTGGCCATTGATGATATAGCTGTCGCCGTCCCGAACGGCGGTGGTCTTGAGATTGGCGGCATCGGATCCGGCGTTCGGTTCGGTGAGCCCAAAGGCACCGATCCGCTTTCCCGTTGACAAGTCGGGCAGCCATCGCCGCCGCTGTTCCTCCGTGCCCCATTGCAGCAAGGTCATGCAGTGGAGGCCGTTATGGACGCTGAGGACGACGCGGGCACTGGTGTCGGCCCGCTCAAGCTCCTCGCATACGATGCCGAGGCTAATATAGTCGGCTCCCATCCCACCGTAGGACTCGGGCATACAGACGCCAAGCATGCCCGCCTCACCCATTTTTTCCAACATTTCGCGGTCACTTCGAGCTTCTCGGTCGCGTTCTCTTAAACCTGGCAATATTTGCGCTCGTCCGAACTTTTCAGCGGCTTCCCGAACCTGATTGTGCTCGCTGGTGAGGCTAAAATCCATCCCACCGAGTGTACCGAGCGGGGGCGACGCAACATAGCATGCCGGTAATGCTGACAGGAAGTAACGGCAGGTTCGCCGGAATGGCAAAAATGTCCTTGACATGGCCTGAACCGTGTTGTATAGTAGAGGCACATAGCGTCTGGCATCTTGATGTTCGGCGGTGGTTCCCGCTAGGTCGGCAGGAGCGACTTTCGTAGCGAGTTGTCATTCTCAATTGATCTTTTTTGATTCAATTTAGGAAAGGTACAGCAAGCAACGCACCGTTTATCGAGAGGTCGAAGCAATTCGTCCAAGCCATCACGCTATCTCTGGGTTTGCGCCCGGAAGCAAAAGTCGCAAACCGGTGTCGGCGGAGACCGCACGTGCCGGCAACCACAAGTTCATATTGGGCTTTGGTAAGGAGATTAAGTTAGGCTATGAATAAGACTATGATGATGATGGCGCTCGTCGCCGTCGTTGGCGCTGCATATGCAGATAAGCCAGAACTGAAGACGACGTATGCCGGCAAGGAACTCAAGCCGATCCGCTGGGCCAAGGTAGATGCCAGTGGCAAGCAGATCTCGCCGTGGTACTACGCCAGCAACAACGAAGGCATCGCCGCCGCCCCGCCTCCTGCATGGGACACCTTCGAGAACGATGGTTCCGCTTGGGACGGCCCTCCGGGCGACCGCTACGGCGCTGACCCCAACACCTATCGCTGGTACTTCGGTTCGGGCTATCACAACCCGTACATCGCCAGCGACATGCGACAGTTGAACCCCGGCACCGAGGGTGGCGTTGCTCCGTATGCTCAGACCTCTTGGTACTGGGAAACGACCGAGCAGTGCTATATGCTGATCAGCACCTACGGCGCTTTCGGTTACACGTCGGTTCCTGCTCTCGATGGCTTCATCGGCGGCTGGATCTTCGACTTTGGCATCCTCGATGCAACGACCGGCGGCTACTACTACGCTAACTTTGATGGCGTGACCGGTGGCTATGACTGGACGATGCCGTCGAACAACGACGGTGGCTTCGAGCTTGCTTACGGCAACGCGTTCGACGGCACGACGTTCACGCTCGCTTCGCTCTGCCAGCCGATGCTGTGGGGCACCGAGGGTACCAACCCGTCGGTCAACGATGCGCTGCAGTATGACGACGACAATCCCACCGATGGCACGCACGTCGACGCTGAGCGATACGACTACACCTTCGGTGTTGCTCCGGATCCGCTTGGTATCAGCCACGGCTTCTACGTAAGCGACAGCGGCCCGATCACCGAGGTTCTCGCTCCGACGAGCTACACCGTTGGACCGCAGGGTACGGAAGAGGGCGCCAACGACGTCACCAAGGTTACGACCAGCGACGACGTCCGAGCCGTTGCCTTCAACACCACCGTTGCGAACAGCAGCATTCCTTCGATCCGCTTCACCTTCTTCTTCACCTCGCCGGTTACCACCGACATCACTGAGTTGAAGGCTTCGGTCGAAATGCAGTCGCAGTTCGGTCAACACGAGCGACGCGTCGAGTTCGTGAACGCTTCGAACAACAACTCGTTCATTCAGGTCGCCCTCGACGTGGAGACCACTCCGAACGTCGACAAGACTCTGACTGGTTCGCTCACCGATGCGGGTCAGATCTCGTCGGTCGTCGCTCTCGACGGAACCGTCAAGACCACCGCTCGCGGCCGAAAGGTTGGCGTTATGCCGGCCCAGAAGCACCGACTCCGAGTCGACATGGCTCAGCTGTCGGTCACGCACAACTAATCTTCTCGGATTCAGTTGGCATTCAAACCCCTGGCTCCGGCCAGGGGTTTTCTCTTTGCCCGGGGCCAAGGTAAAACCCCTTCGTGATCACCGATGCGGGAACCTCGTGGTGCCAAGTTCGCGACATGCCAGGGGCGGTTGCCTTCTATCGAAACGTGCTGGGTCTCAAGTGCCTGTTCGAGAGCACCCATTGGACCGAGTTCGAAATGGGACAAGGGAAGTTCGCCCTTCACCTAGCGCTAACGGATGGCGTGGGACCACTCGGAGAAGTTGGCAAGGGCTGGATGTTTGGACTGGTTACGGATAACATCCGGGCTCTGGAAGGCCGTGTGCGCGAATCGGGCGTCGGCACCGTCCACGACTACCACCAGATCCCCTCGGGCGTGACCCTTACGATAGCCGACCCAGACGGAAACCCACTTCAGCTGATCCAGCTCGGCACCACGATGGCAGATCTCGGATTACCGGGTTGACCAAATGCCCGAAAGCTCATCGCCGATGCGCGCGACGCGTGCGGTGCTCGGACCCAGGGTTTCGACGTGGCCATCCACAAACAGGTAGTGAATCCCGTTGGGATGGCGCGAGTCGTTCGCCTTGGAAAACACGCCTTTGGCAGAGTTTCGGTAGGCAAGGCGCGTAACGAACTGGGTCTTCATCGTGTGACGCAGGTTGCTGTCGTCGTATCCAATGAGAAATCCATCGACGGGAACCGCATTGCCGCCCGGATCGACGAAGGGCATCGGATCATAGGAAGACTCGGCGCCAAAGTTAGAGGTCTCGCTGATCAGGACCGACTGGTTGATGGATGGAATCAGCGATAGCTGGCGAGTCGCCATCGAGACATACATACCGTATGCCGAGCTCAGTGACTTGCTCCGAGAGTCCGAATGCTGGTTGCGAACGAGCTCAGCGTCGGTTGCGGAGGGGCATCTGAAGCTCGCGCGCGGCGACATCCCGGGCTGGACGAGTGACACCCATGTATACGGCCGGCCGTTCTCGTCAAGGGTTGGTGTCGTATCGCCTTCGGCGATGGTGGAGTAGATAGGTGGTAGGCGATCGCTCCAACTCGCTGCATACAGCTGGATCGCCTTGCTGATCGAGACCATGTTTTGCTGGCACAGGTGCTTCTCACTCTGCCGCTTGAAGACCATGTAGATCGGAATAAGCGCGAGCACAAGCACCGCCATTACAATTAGAAGGCGGACGAGGTCCTTCTTGGAGACGTACTCTGAACGTGCTGAACCTTCCGGTTCATCTGGCGCGAAGGGGTCCGACAAGCTTCTTCAGCTCCGATCCGCGCTCAGTTTTCCAGGCGCCCTTCGGAAGTGGAGCTTCACAAGCTCCTTTTGCAGGCCGACGGGATCCAACAGCAAGTTGCTCGAATAGCGTTGCTCGAATGTCGGAACCATCCCCATCTTGATATTGTCGTTGCCGACCCTCTGGGCGAACAGTGCGAGTGCTGCCATCTCTTGGTCGTTGATCTCGTTCCCCATCATCTCGACCGCCTTCTCGGCGACAGCAGATATGACGGTGGGATCCTTCTTGACCGCTTCCTTAAAGGCGAGCATGAACTCCTTCTGGCGATCTTGGCGGGCGAAATCGCTGTCGCGGTGGCGGTAACGGACGTAACCCATCGCATCGTGACCGTCAAGGTGCTGGCGACCGGACTTTATCTCGATGGAAAGATCGCCCGCTCGATCGTGATAGGTCAGGTTCCGTTTGACAAAGACGTCAATGCCGCCGACCAAATCGACCATCTCCTGGAAGGCCTTGAAGTTCAGCACGACGACCTTGTCGATAGTGATGTCGAGAACCTCTTCCGCTGCCTGCTTGGCTAGCAACTTGCCTCCGAAAGCATGCGACGCGTTGATCTTGCTCCGGCCGTGGCCGGGGAGGGATACCTCAAGGTCGCGCGGAATCGAGATGCCTGAGATTCGTTTGTGGTCGAAATCGACCTTGGCAACCATCATCATGTCGCTTCGGGCATTCGGGTTGGTGATGCGCTTGCCCCCCTTGGTCCGATCTTCGTCGCAACCCAAGATGAGGATGTTGATATGTCCCCGGTCGTTGAAGACCTCCTGGGGCCGCGTCCCCGCAAAATACTGCTTGCCCATTTCCGAGAGGAACGGGCTTTTGCCGAGGAATCCCATGGCGGTTCCCGCCAAGCCAAATGCACCACAAAGCAGGCCGTAACCGGTCCAGCCAAAGATCTTTATCCACATGGGTTTGCCGCTGTCAGCCATCCTTGGTGACCCTCCTAGGGTACCTCTGCATTTAGACGCCAAAAAAGAGCCACTTGACGTCTCTTTTCTCATTTCTATAAACCAACCTCGCCCCCCTCGGGTTTCCGAGCGGTGGCATGAGTTCCGGGGGAATACTGAGCGCTATGCTCGAGGTGCTTTCGAAAGGTCCGGTCCTGCACATGGTGCTTAACCGGCCCGAAGTCCGCAACGCCCTTAACGAAGAGCTGATCGCCGCCCTTAACGGTGCGTTCTCGAATCTCCCGCAAGGAACTCGCGTCGTCGTCATCCGTGGCGAAGGGAAGTCGTTTTGCGCCGGTGGCGACCTTAACTGGATGCGGAAGGCGGCGAGCTACACCGAAGACGAAAACCGTCGGGACGCGATGGAAATCGGCAAGCTGTTTGCAAACGTAGCCAACTGTCCGGCGGCGGTTATCGCGCAAGTGCACGGCGCGGCCTTTGGAGGGGGTGCGGGGTTGGTCTCAGCCGCCGATCTTTCGGTCGCGGCGGAAGGCACCTTATTCTCGTTCAGCGAGGCGCGCCTGGGATTGATTCCGGCCACGATCTCGGGTTTCGTCATCGACAAGATCGGCGCCGGACAGGCACGGGCCCTCTTTGCAACCGCCGAAGCGTTCGACGCCCGCCGGGCCTACGAGATCGGGCTTGTGCATGCCTGCGTCCCCGAGCCCGAGTTGGAGGAAGTCGTCCGGACCAAAGTGGCGAGCATTCTCAAGAATGGTCCCCAAGCCGTGGCCAAATCCAAGCGGCTCGTATTGGATGCACCGCTCCCACTCGGTGAATGCGTCAACCGGCTGGCCGAGGCACGCGCCAGCGAAGAAGGCCGGGAAGGAGTTGCGGCGTTCCTGGAGAAGCGTCCAGCCGCATTTGTGGCCGAGCCATGATCAAGAAGCTGCTCATCGCCAATCGAGGCGAGATCGCGGTCAGGGTGATTCGTGCCGCGCGCGAACTGGGGATTCGAACGGTGGCGGTCTATAGCGATGCCGACGCCCACGCAGTCCACACCTCTCTTGCCGACGAAGCTGTGTGGATCGGCGAATCGGCGCCCGGCGCCAGTTATCTCCGAATCGACGCGATCCTTGACGCAGCCCGGTCTTCCGGAGCCGATGCCATTCATCCTGGGTACGGATTTCTATCCGAACGAGGGGAGTTTAGCCAGGCTTGTGCCGATGCCGGGCTGATCTTCGTTGGCCCCCCGGCCAAGGCCATGCGCGCCTTGGGGTCGAAGATCGACGCAAAGACCCTCGCCGTCGCAAGCGAAGTGCCGATTACACCAGGCTTCTTTGAGCCGGGAGCGAGCCCGACTGAGCTGCGAGCGGCCGCCGAGCAGATCGGCTTTCCGGTCCTGCTGAAGGCCAGTGCCGGCGGTGGCGGTCGCGGCATGCGAGTGGTTCGCGAGGCCGCGGAGTTCGACCATGAGCTGAGCGTGGCCAGCAGCGAGGCGTTACAGGCCTTTGGCGACGGAACCATGATGGTTGAGAAGCTGGTCGAGAGGCCGCGCCACGTCGAAGTGCAGTTCTTGGCGGATGCCCATGGCCAGGTCGCCTGCCTGTTCGAGCGCGAATGCAGTCTCCAGCGGCGCCACCAAAAGTTGATCGAGGAGGCGCCCGCGACATTCTCCAAGGACCAGTCCTCGCGGTGGGATGGCATGGCCGCGCTATGGCCGGCCATGCAAAGAGCCACCAAACGTCTGGCTATGGCGGCGGGATACATTGGCGCCGGCACAGCGGAGTATCTGGTCGATGGCGCGACAGGCGCGTTTTACTTCCTCGAAGTCAATGCCAGACTCCAGGTGGAGCATCCCGTTACCGAGGCGATAACGGGAATCGACCTCGTCAAATGGCAGCTTCGGGTCGCCAGTGGGGAGCGCCTTCTTCTCGGCGAGGACTTGATGGAAGGTGACCGGCGAGCGATCAGGGGCCACAGTATAGAAGCCCGGGTCGTTGCCGAGGATCCCGCCAAGGGCTTTCTTCCCTCAACTGGCCGCATCCTTGCATGGGCGTTGCCGACCGCGCCAGGCGTCCGCGTGGATACCGGGTTTGGCCCAGGTTCTGAGATTTCTCGGTTCTACGACAGTCTGATTGCCAAGGTGATCGTTGCCGCGGAAACCCGAGAGGAAGCGATCGATCGGCTCGCCGCAGCCCTGCGGGACTTTCACGTCCTGGGCGTCAAGACCAACATCCCGTTTCTGCTCGACCTGTTGGCAGATGCCAAGTTCAGAGATTCCGAGCACGACACCGGCTACCTTGGACGAGAGTACGACGATTGGGAGCCACCGGACGCGATTCCGCCCGAGCTTGGCCTCCTCATGCGCCAGGGCACCGGTACGGCGACAGTCACCGGGGCAGCGCCAAAGGCGCCCTTGGTTTGGGACCTCTCCGACGAGTTTCGGGTTGTGCGCTAGATCTTCTTCAAGAGCGTGACGCGGCCGATGGGAACCCATTCCGCAACGAGAATGTCTCCGTTGCGAAGGAAGATCGCATCGTGGGGGTGGATGAACTTGCCGGGGATGAAGTCGGTTCGTGGCTTGCCCCGCAGCCCGCTGGGGGCGCCGTCGCCGAGGTGCACGATCACGCGGTTCTTGTCGTCCAGAATCGTCACCACACTTTCGAGGTCGGGAACCAGCAGCTCGCCCTTGCGGATCGAGAAGTGGCAGGGAAGCCGCATGCCCATCGTCGAGAAGCCCCGATGCTTGCCGTCCTGATCGAAGTATTGGATGCGGCGATTGCCCCGATCGGCGACGGCGACCAACGCATCCTTGCGGCGGCTATCGAACCAGATGCCATGCGGCTGCGTCAGTTGCCCGGCTTCCTTTCCGCTGCCGCCGAAGGTGGAGAGATACTTGCCCTCCACGTTGTAACGATGGACCCAGTTTGAGCCGTAGCCGTCGGCGACCCAGAGATCGCCGTTGGGCGCAAACGCCACGTTCGTGGGGATGAAAGGCTCGCCCGCCGCATACTTTCCGCTTTCGGCCGGAGCGCCGACGCTCCAGATCACCTTGCCGTCGAGATCGGTCTTGACGACCAGCCTCCGCTGGATGTCGCAATGGTAGAGGAACTCCTGGTTGCCTTCCTTGCGAAGGTCCAGCCCATGCGCGCCGCCGCGAAACTCGGCGCCCCAGCTCCGAAGGAACTTGCCGTTCTCGTCGTACACGCAGACGGCATCGGCGACCTGCGAATCGGGGTGGACGGTGTGGGCGACGTAGATGTTGCCCTTGCCGTCCTGAGCAAGGCCATGGGTATCCCCGAAGAGCATTCCGGTCGGAGCCTGCAGCCAATCGTGGAGGCAGCGATAGCGGTGAGAGCCTTCACCGAGAATGGGTGGATCCTGAGTCATGGTTGGCATTCCGAGTTTTACCGCCGCGTACGACGCGGCGGCGCCGATCATGAATTCTCGTCGCGAAAGTCCAGGTTCCATGGCGGCATATTACCGGACCCAGGATCGTCAGGCTCGGATCGTTAGCGCGAGGATTCCCGCAGAAACGTCCCGCGGTCGAGGTCAGCGATGGCCTCGTTGATCTGCTCCCGCGTGTTCATCACGATCGGCCCGTACCAGGCGACCGGCTCGCGCAGGGGCTTGCCCGAGACAAAGAGGAATCGCACGCCCTCTTCACCCGCTTCAAGGGTCACCTCGTCGCCCGTATCGAAGAGCACCAGCGACCGGTTGCCGGCAAACGAAGGCGTCGCATCGTGCGAGTCGATCGCGGTATCGGTCGGTACCGGCTGCGGAGGCGAGGCGTGGCCAAACGTGCCGTCGCCGCTAAAGACGTAGGCGAAAGCCTGGCGGCTGGTATCGACCTTGATCGTCTTGCGCACGCCGGCCGGAACCGCCACGTCCAGATAGATCGGATCGGCGGCGATGCCGTCGACCGCGCCGCGCTTGCCCCAGAACTCGCCGGCGACGACCCGCACCTGGGTCCCGTCGTCGTCGACGACGACCGGCACCTCGGCCGACTTCACTTCCTGATAATGCGGGCTCGTCATCTTCAGCGAGCTCGGCAGATTGGCCCAAAGCTGGAAGCCGTGCATTTGGCCGGCCTCGTTCCCGCGCGGCATCTCCTGGTGAATGATGCCGCTGCCCGCCGTCATCCATTGGATGTCGCCCGCCTCGATCACGCCATGGTTGCCGATGCTGTCGCCGTGCTCCACGGTGCCGGCCAGAACGTAGGTGATCGTCTCGATGCCGCGATGCGGATGCCAGGGAAAGCCCTTGAGATAGTCCTCCGGCCGCTCGTTGCGAAAGTCGTCAAGGAGCAGGAAGGGGTCGAAGGCCTCGGTCTTGCCAAAGCCAAAGGCGCGATGCAAATGGACGCCGGCCCCCTCCAGGGTCGGTTCCGCGTGGGTGATGCTCTTGACCGGTCGAATGGACATTGATGATTCCTACGTCCCGAAACGGATGGTTCGCAGCAGCTTACAATAAAAAGTAAAGTGCATGCAAGACAGCCTGAACGTCTGCGCATGTATCCGACATTCATGGGCATGGTGGAACGACCATTCGACGTGAACCGCTTGCGGATTGCATCGCCCTGCAGCATGCGATGGGAGCACATGGAGGGTGACGAGCGGTCCCGCTATTGTTCCGCCTGCAAGCTCAGCGTGCTGAACGTCGCCGGGATGACCCGAAACGAAGTGGCAGACGCGGTGAGGATGCGCGAAGGGCGGCTCTGCATGCGGTTGCTGCGGCGGGCGGATGGGACGGTGGTCACGAAGGACTGCCCGGTCGGCGCCAGGGCGATTCGGTTGCGGATTGCCCGCTCGTTGGCGGTCTGCTCGACGATGTTCGCCTCGGCCATCGGCTGGACGATCCATTCGAAGTGGAAGGAAGAGATGGGGGAGCGAGCCGAAACGGCGTCACCGATCACGGGCAAGCTTGCGCGATCCTCGACGCCGCCCCCTGATCGGGACACCGCGCAGCCTGAGACGGGTATGGCCTTCCCAGACTGTAAAACGCGGCCGTTCATGGGCGAGATCGCTCGCGGTGCCGAACCGCAGTGGTGTCCGGACGAGCAGCGGTAGTCGACCTGTAGTACCGACCGTTGCAACCAATTCCGGCCCTGGTTCCGTCCACCTTGTTGTGAGATGGTACGCAATTGTCGTGGGCCTGGCTATGATGAGCAGAGTCGGCGCATGCCTTTGGGATTCCGACACGATTCACGACGAGATCAATGGCAAGCTGACGCTCCAGAACGCGATCGCCGGACGCATCGATCGGAATCCGCCGGAGTACTACGAGCTCCGCCTCGAGATCGTCAAAGCCAAGATTAAGAGCAATCCGCGGGATGTGGCTGCCTACGACGATGCGGCCGTCGCATGCGACAGATTGGGCCTTCACGACGAAGGGCTTCAATGGCTGGCCAAGAAGCGCGCCGTCCTCGATCCCTCCGACGACGATGCGCTCTATAAGACCTTGGCCAATGAGGGAACGATACGCTTTCATCGGTGGCTTGCGAAAGGTCACTCCAAGGAGACCAGGCCCGACGCCATACGAGGACGCGATCAGATTGCCGAGGCGATTCGGATCAACCCCGAGGCCCACTTTGGCCGGGAAGCCATACAACTGCTGGTTATGGATTGGACCCTGCAAAACACCTCCGGCACGGTCGATGCGTTGGACGTCCAGCTGCCTTACTACATTGCCCGGCATTCCAGCATCCCGCGAGAGAGGCGGCAGGAGGGGCTCATCGGCCTCATGATGCTCGGAACCGCTTGGGAGAGCGTCGACATCCTGTACGCGCTTGCCGAAGCTTCACTTCATAGTGAGGCTTCCGTCCGGCTCCTGATTCGATATCGAATCGCAGAACTCGAGGATAGGGGGAAGTCCAGCATGAGCGGTAGCCGTCTGGCAGAGGCGGTTCATTCGGCAACGTTGGGGACGCAGGATCGCTTGGCCCAGGAGGCCTTTCGAGGCATGCGAGCCAATGCAGACCGGTATCAGGAGGTAAGAACCAGGTTCATCCTTGATCGAATCGGCGAAGGCAAGCATCCGGATACCCACGCGGACTTTTGGGATGGTTACCAGCCAGTGCCGTCGTACGTGGTTCCTGCGCCGGGTCTGTGGGACACGATCAAGGTCAAGTTGGACAATCCCAATTTCTTATCCAACCTTATGCTTCCGGTAGCGGGATTAGCGATTTTGGGTGCCATCGCCAGGTATGCCATCTTGGCCCGCCGTCGACGTGAAAAACCTCCGGTTGAGACCGTGACCTGACCTGCTGGCTGACATGTAACTCCCACCGAAACCGAACGGACATGATCGATGTTGTTACGAACAAGGTCGAATGAACATCAACCCTCGCTTCGACGCTCGTGATTTGCGACGGGCCTCGCCGTGTCCGGCCTTGTGGAACGACATGGAGGGGGATGATGTCTGCCGCACCTGTCCCATCTGCAACCGGAAGGTCTACCGCACCTCGGGCCTGCGCCAGATTGAGGTTGCCAAGCTTGTCGATTGTCCGGAAAGGCGCCTGGGACGCCTGCTTCGCCGCTCTGATGGAACGGTGATCGCCAAGGATTGCCCAATCGGCGGTCGCCAAGCGATGAGCCGCATTGGAAAGGCAGCGGCGGTGTGCGCGGCGTTCGTCACCTTCGCGCTATGGCAGCAACTCCGGCCTGACCCAGTCAAAGAGCTGTACTTCCTCGACCCTGACCCGATGGACGCTGTCGTGGTTCCAGAAATACGGGATGCACGGGCCCGGGCCAATCCGGATCCGGCACCGCCAGTAGGCACAAATACCCTTCGAAATTGACCTCTCGGCGGCTCAAACGGTATCCTCATGCGCGGCAGGGGTGGCAGCTCCCTTAGCTAAACCTTAATTGCTTTCCGCGGTGCGGCGTGTCGCTGGCAAACGTCAGATAAAACGTGGCCTCGCTGGATAATTCGAGCGACTTGATGTCCATTTTTGCCGACGGTCTCCCCCAGTTCTTAGACATTCTTCCCCCGGTGATTCGCGAGAAGCTCCAGGTGGGCGATGACCTTGACCGCCTCATCGAGGTGGTGCTGGACTATGGCCGGCCGGCCGAGGCGCGCTACCGCGACCGGGTTGAGCGCATGCCGAACCAGATCATCACCGAGCACGACATCGACTATGTCGTGAAGCAGCTCGGCGAATTCGGGCAGGACAACCGGGCCGGCATCGAGCGCACCCTTCACCGCATTTCCGCGATCCGCAATCGCAGCGGCAAGATCATAGGCCTGACCTGCCGTGTCGGCCGCGCGCTGGAAGGCACCATCGACATCATCGACGACATCGTCCGTTCCGGCAAATCGATTCTGCTGCTCGGACGCCCCGGCATCGGCAAGACGACCAAGCTGCGCGAGGTTGCGCGGGTCCTCGCCGACGAGGTCGGCCGCCGGGTGATCATCGTCGACACGAGCAATGAGATCGCCGGTGACGGCGACGTCCCCCATCCAGCCATCGGCCATGCCCGGCGCATGCAGGTCAAGAACCCGATCGAGCAGCACCAGGTGATGATCGAAGCGGTGGAGAACCACATGCCGGAAGTCATCGTCATCGACGAGATCGGCACCGAGCAGGAAGCGCTTGCGGCAAGGACGATCGCCGAGCGCGGCGTCCAGCTCGTCGGCACCGCCCACGGCCAGACGCTGGAGAACCTGATGCTGAACCCGACGCTGTGCGACCTGATCGGCGGCATCCAGGCAGTCACGCTCTCCGACGATGAAGCCCGTCGGCGGGGAACCCAGAAGACGATCCTCGAACGCAAGGCGCCTCCTACGTTCGACGTTGTGATCGAACTGGTCGACTACGACCGGCTGGCGGTTCATAACAACGTGATGAAGACGGTGGACCTGATTCTGCGCGGCGTTCCGCCCCGGCCAGAGATTCGCGTTCGCACGGGAGCAGGCGACGTCGAGGTGGTCCAGCAGGAGGAGTCGCGGGACGTGGACGAGCCTGGCTTCAACCAGCGGTTTCCCTCGATCTCCCGCTCCGAGTCGGCCTTGCCCGAGCCCAAGCCGACCGAGAAGCGGTCGAGTACGCCGAAGGAGCCTCGTCCCGCCAAGGCGCCGCCATCGATGGTCCGTATCTTTCCGTACGGCATTGCCCGAACCCGACTGGAGCGAGCGATCCGCGAGCGGCGCGCCCCTGCAATGATCGTGAGCGATATCGGCCAGGCCGATGCCGTGATCGCGATTCGAACGACCTACCAGAGCCGACCCGGCAAGCTTCGGGAGTTGAATAGGCCGCTGCCAACGGTGGTGGTCAAATCCAACACGTTCAGCCAGATCGCGGCTGCTCTGGATGAGCTCGTCAACGGAACCAGCGACGACCAAGAGAAGGTCGGTGCGGCGATGGCGGAAGCTCAGCAGGCGATCGAACAGGTACTGCACTCGGGACGGCCGATCGAGCTGGCGCCGCAGGATGCGAGAACGCGCAAGATGCAGCTCCAGCTGATCGAGAGCAAGAAACTTGCCGGCGAAGGAGTCGGTGAGGATCCCCAGCGCCGGGTTAGGATCCTGCCGATCAAGCTGATTTAGCTTCGAGGCAGTATCCTGTGCCGCATGCCGCAAAGCATCGGCTTTCATGGCGCCGCCGAGACCGTCACCGGTTCGCGC
The DNA here is from genome assembly GCA_019187105.1 of Fimbriimonadaceae bacterium. Classification (NCBI taxonomy): domain Bacteria; kingdom Bacillati; phylum Armatimonadota; class Fimbriimonadia; order Fimbriimonadales; family Fimbriimonadaceae; species Fimbriimonadaceae bacterium. The sequence goes on from JABAQM010000001.1 coordinate 2,862,542, forward strand.
CATCTGCTCAACCTAAACGGAAAGCTCGTCTTGGTCGACTGCGGCCTCTTTCAAGGGAGTCGCGAACTCCGGCAGCGGAATTGGGAGCCGTTTCCGGTTAACCCATCGGACATCGATGCCGTTGTCATCACCCACGCCCACACCGACCACATCGGCTATTTGCCCCGACTGGTTTCGCATGGGTATCGTGGCCCGATCTACGCGACGCGTGCCACGATTGCGCTGTGCCGAGTCTCGCTTCCCGATTCCGCCCGGCTCCAAGAAGAAGAGGCGAGGCACGCCAACAAGCACGGCTACTCGCGCCACAGTCCTGCTCTGCCGCTTTACACCGAAGAGCAAGCCTACGCTTCCCTGAAACTCTTCCGGCCCCTGCATTACTTCGAGTTTCATGACCTGCCCGGTAAGGCGACCTTTCGGTTCTTGCCGGCGGGGCACATTCTCGGCGCGGGTTTCGCGGAAATCTACTTTGAAGACGGTCAGCGCATCCTTATGGGGGCCGATTTGGGCCGCTGGGATATGCCAATCATCAAGGACCCAACCCTGGTCGACTTTGCTGAATACCTCGTCATCGAGAGCACCTATGGGGATCGGCGGCACAGCGAGGAGGATCCCGAAGCCGTGCTCGAGGCGCTCTTCCATGAGGCGATGGACAACGGATCGGTGGTGCTCGTCCCAAGCTTTGCGATCGGACGGACCCAAGAGCTTCTGTTCTACATCTCCCGGCTTGAGGATGCCGATAGAATCCCGCGCATGCCCATCTTCGTCGACAGCCCGATGGCCACATCGACTTCGCTCATCACGATGGAGCACCAGGAAGATCACGACCACGATATGAAGATCCTGCTGGACGAAGGGAAGTCGCCGATCCACCCGAAGCACCTGGAGTTTGTGCGGGACCGAAACCAGTCCAAGGCACTCAACTCACGAACCGGCCCCATGGTCATCATCAGCGGCAGTGGGATGGCGAATGGTGGCCGCATCGTTCACCACCTGAAGCAGCGACTCGACGATCCGACCACGATCGTTCTCTTCACCGGCTACCAAGCCGAAGGAACCCTGGGCAGGTCGATGATCGAAGGGGCACCCGAAGTCGAAATCCACGGCCAGCGTGTCACCGTACGCGCCAGCGTTCGCCAGATGACCAGCCTATCAGCCCATGCCGACTACGAGGAAATGCTCACCTGGCTGGGCCACTTCAAAGCCGCTCCTAAGCGAACGTTTATCGTCCACGGCGACCCGCCCGCCCAAGAATCTTTGCACCGGAAGATAGTCGAAAGGTTCGGCTGGGAAGTGACCATACCCAAGTACCACCAGCAGTTCGATCTCCCTTAAAATCGCAGAGCCCCGCCGGATGGGCGGGGCTCGGTTCTGGAGAGGACACCGATTCGGAGTTCGGCGATCCAAAAGAGGGAGGACTTACGGTGTCTTTCAACCAGCCCACAGAACTTTTGGTTCCGGGAAGTGGTGGATTTGCAAAAGAAAAACCCCGCCGGGGATAGCGGGGTTTCTTTGGGGGTGGGATTTCGAGAGAATTCTTTCAATCCCTGAGAGGAAGGAGGATATGTGTCACTACATTCAACGGCTGATTCATGGTCAAGGTTCCTGCCACTAGGACTTTAGACCCATCCTCGTCAAATAGGCTAACTGGCCGACAAATTAGAGCGCGTAGGTTAACGGGCCTGTCCGAACGGGGTCAGTTGTGGCTCGAAGGCATCGGCCGCAATCGTCAAACAGCATCGCTCGAGCTGAACCCGTGCTGGGTCGTCGGCGTGCCTGCCCAAGAGCGACGACACAGTTCTTGCCTCCCCCCAAATCGACCACGCCGGCGAAACCACCACGCCGCAGATCGACTGTCGTTCCCCGGTAAGTTATGCTGGTCTCTGTAACGGATACTCCCATCTTTGCCAGCCACGACGCGATCTTGGGGGTCGTCTTGGGATGGGCAATAATCGTCCAGCCGTTGGGATCGCTCGGGAATTTCGACTCTGGCGTCCGGCTTGGGGCGAGTACCTTGGCCCACGCTGTGCCCCGCTCATCGGCGTACAAATTGCGTCCTTTCCGGATGGCGTCGGACAGGGTCGTACGAGTTTCCTCGGCCGATGCATCACGCAAAACCTTCTGCCACGGGTCGATCGTGACCCGGTTCGGCTTCTTGGCAACGGGGAAGGAGATCGTCCAGCGCAACGGGTCGTCGGTGGGCTTCAGCTCGGCCCTCGCAAAAGCCTCTCCGTCGGCCGTGCGAACGAGGGCGTCGAGGGTCATGCGATAGCCCGCCTTCTGAAATTCGCAGACGCCGGAAAGCTTTCCGCCCGCCCACTTCCAATTTCGGAAATGGAATCGGGCATACCCCGGCCGCCGAATCCACTGGTCGAAGAACCACTTGTAGGACTCGCCCGTGGACTTGGCGATGGCCGCTTCAAAGTCCTCCCATTCTCCCAGTTCGCCCTGCCGGTGGTCGATCAGCCATTGTCGGAGCGCCTTCTTCATGCCGTCCGGTCCGATTTCGTTCTCAAGCATCCCCAGCACCTGGGCGCCTTTCCCATAGCCCATTGTCGTTGCAATGCCGCCCGAAAAGGCGCCGGCCGTCGCACAAGTAGCGGTGTCGTAGCTTGCATTCGCACCTGCCTGAGCGGCATACGCCTTGCGCCGGTCCTCCTGATTTCCAATCGGGCATTCGCGATCGAAAAACCCGTCGCAATACGAGGCGAACGACTCGTTCCAAAACGACTTGAGATAGCTGTTGGGAATGACGCCGCCAAACCATGTATGGGCGGGCTCATGTCCGTCCTCGTCGGGCAACCAGCCCGTGCCGTAGGTCGCGAAGGAATAGGCTTCCAACGCACCTCCGCCATAAGCATCGCTGACCAGCGACATCCATGTTGTGAAGGGGTAAGGGTAGATCTTGTCGAAGAACTCGATGACCGGCGCATTGAGCTCGCATTGCAGGTCCATCTGATCCTGGGTCATCGTCGTCGACGCCACCGCGTATCGGCGGTCCCCGATGATTTTCGAGTAGAGCTTGTAAGGAGCGGCAGAGAGGCTGAAGTACACCGAAGGGAGATCCATCCGATAGTTGAACACCGACTCCTTGCCGTTGTCCTGTTGTGTGACCAGCTCGCCCTGCGCAATGGAAACCCATCCCGAGGGCGCGGAGATCTTCGCGGTATAGGTCGCTGGGCGGCGTCCGCTCATGGGGTACCAGTAGTCGTTCGTGAGCATCGCCTCGCGGCTATCGATGCTTCCCGCATACTGTCGAAGATCCACAACGCCATCGTAGGTCAGCTTGTAGGAGAACATCGGAGCCGGCGGTGTCGGCAGCACGACGGTTCCACCGGCCTGCCCGAATTCGATCGCCTTTCCCGCCAGGTCCTCCACTTTCCGAACTCGATAATGCGGCGACATGCGGATCAGAAAGTTCGGCTTTGCGGAGCTGGCCTTGAACTGGACGATGTCGGTGATGAAGACCTGCTTCTTGGGCGGATCGAAGCGGATATCGAACGCGTGGTGAGTGGGAGCGACTCCGAGGGTATCGGCTTCCGGCAAATAGCGGTCCAGCTTGCTGCCGGCCATCTCGAAAACCATCTCGCCGATGTCTTCGCTCGTTAGCTTGGTCGTAAAGACCGCGTAGGTGCTGCCGCCGAACGTCGTGGTCTCGACACGCCAACCCCCCTGGCTGCCGGTGCCGTAGGGGCCGGGCTGGGTGATGAAGCGGAACCCGTTCGTCGCTTTCACCGCCTCCGCGCTGCTTCGGGCCTTTAGCCCCTCGACATCTCGCGCCTGGGCGAGTCGGGTGAGCTCTGCGTCGAGGGAAACGAGGTTAAAGACGAGGCCAAGGACAAGCACGCTATGATTGTAGCTGTCCGCCGATGACCACCGACCTCAACCAGTTCGCCGCCGACTTTCGCAGCAATGGATACGCCATCGCCAAAGGCGTTTATTCTCCCAGCCAGGTCGCGGAACTGGAGGCCGATTTCGATCGGATCGTCGCCCAGCTGCTCGCATCCGGCGAGGATGTCAACGCCCGCTGGGCAGGGGGCGAGGTCGACAAGCTCGATGCCGGCAAAAGCGTCGTGATCCACACCCACAATGTACAGAAGTTCTCGTCCGTGTGGGCGAAGGCGTTGTTCGATGACGCCTTCCTGGATTGCTGCGCGGCGATTCTCGGTCCCGACGTCGTTCTCCACCACACCAAGCTGTTTCAAAAGCCGGCGGAGGAAGGCGCACCCTTCCCCATGCACCAAGATTGGAATTACTTTCCCGCCGAGCGCGACACGATGATCGCCGGGGTGATCCATGTTTCCCGCGCGACGGACGAGATGGGTTGCCTGCGGGTCTATCCCGGCAGCCACCGGCTGGGCCGGGTGGAAGGAACCTGGGGCGGGGCCGCCAACGAGCTGCTCGCCCAGTATCCGATCGAAGGTTCCACGCCGGTCGAGGCGGAGCCGGGCGACGTGGTTTTCTTCCACTACCTCACGATCCACGGCTCGCTGCCCAACCGCTCGCGCGAGACCCGCAAGACGGTGCTGGTGCAGCTGCTGAGCGGTAGCGACGCGATCGAGCCAGGCGTCACCCACCCGAACGAGCGCTTGGTCCTTCGGGGCTGGAACTCGCGCATCGGCCGGTCGGAGGCAGGGGAGTAGCGCGGAGGCGGTTGACCGTTACGCCAGCCGCCGTCCTGGATCGCTTCGCAAAAGCGGTTTTGCCGCTAGTGCCGCATCGTCCCGTCCGACCCTTCGAGCTTCACCAGCTTGTTGTACACCCCCATGATGAGGATCGCCGGGGCCCACTGTCCGATGAAGTTGGCGGTCTCGTCTTTGCCGCTGACTTTTAACGCGAGCGAAACCGCCATCGCGCCGCCGGCGAGCCACAAAAAGGTGTCGGAGGGCAGCTTCGCGGTTTCCTGCTCGATGCTTCGAGCGAGGTCGCCTTCGCGATGTTCCGGCTGCGGTGAAGAGATGGGTGAAGTCTTGAGATGTTCCATAAGCTTGTCTGGGGTTGAGCGCGGAAGAGCCGGACCCGAGCGGAATCCAGCTGGAGGAAAGGTTCGATCCCACAGGGCGGAGATCAATATTAGGGACGTCCTAAACAGGTCCGCCCGACAGCGGAACGTCTGCAGCCACTCGACTGCAGGCGCGGCGTCCGGATGGATACTTCGGGTCTAAAAGAGCCCTCGTCAGAAACATGGACAAACTTATTGGATGCAAAAAGTGTTGGCGCATTTTTGCCACCGCAGGTTCCAGAGAACCTGTAGACGCCGCCGTTGGTGGCCGACTTTGTTCAGGGGAGCGCACCGGCATTCCCTGTCACATCTATGGCAATCGAATGTACCAATTACGACAATTTGTCATTGCTTTTTCGTCGCGCGGGGCATCTGATGCCGCTTCCGGCTGACTTTCAGGAGTTGAGCCAAGCGGTGGGCAGCGACCAGACGTCGATGCGGCAGCTGGAAATCTACGTCACCAAGGACCCGATCCTGACGGCGGCGGTCTTGCGCCATGCCTCGTTCGTGTTTCCCTCCAGCTCCGGCGGCTACAGCCTACGGACGGCGCTCATGGCGATGGGCACGCGCGAGCTTCGCAGCCTCGTTTCCAGCTTGGTCCTGCACCAGCGCTTGGCCGAAGGGCAACCGAGCCACTTTCCCTCCGAACGCTATTCGAACTATTCGCTGGCCACGGCCGCGTTTGCGCGCGTGCTGTTCACCAAGCGGGACAAAGTGGAACCGATTGCGACACACTGGAACGCCGACGACGTTTTTTCGGCCGCTCTACTGCATGGCCTGGGCTTGCCGATGCTGGCGCGGCTCTCGGAACCCGCCTATCGCCGCACGCGCGACTGGTGCCAGATGAAGGGCCACACCTTTTACGAGGGTTTCGAGACGATGTTCAATGGATCGCTGCACGAACTGGCCGCCCAGGCGGCGGAAGCGTGGTCGCTGAGCCCGCAGTTCTCGCTCGTGATCCGGTGGGTGGGTCGACCCGACCTCGCCCCGGAACAGCATGACGTCCTCGCGATCATCCAATATGCGTCGCAACTCGCCGGCCGACTGGTCGGGCCGGTGGAAGACTGGAAGTGCGCGACTCCTCTCTCCCCTGAGCTAACCGCTCGGTTTGGATTGTCGGAAGCGGATGTCGTGGACCTGGCTTCCGCCCTCGGGGCCTACAACCTCAAGCCAGCCTCGCCTTTTGCGGCGTGAGAACCCGAACTGATCGGCTGAGCATGGCTCCGCAGCGAGTCGCCGTCCGAAGAGAAGTGGCTTCCTTGCGAGTCACCAGGGCAGGTGAACTCGTTGAAGCCCGATCCTTTCATACACGCTTCTTAGCCCAACCATCGCAAAAAATACGCTAGAGTTAAAGTGACCGGCAGACCGGGAGAGTCACGGAGCCAATCGTGGCCTCAAAACGCGCCGTTGAGCGCGATCTGAATTCTCCCGGCGAGGCTTTGAGGTTTTGTTGGTCGAGGTCAGAGTCGTCAAAACCACAAACAAGGATGGCGAAGACGCCTGGGAGGTCCAGGTTGGCGCCATCGACGGATCGTCCGAAACGGAGTCATTCAGCTTCATCTCGGAAGCCCAGGCGGTCGCCTTTGCGCGCGACTACGCCTCCTCCAACGGCGATACCGACGGCGTTCCCCACATGGTCGTCATGTAGGTAGCGGATTGCCGCTCGCCGTCCTCCCCGTCTGAATGCAGGAACGTAAGCAACGCGTATAAATGCGGTCATGTTGTGCATAAACGCCATGGTGGATCGCGGTTCTGGGCGAAAACCGTTGTACAGTGACCGTGACATTTTCTTAGCCCCACACTAAGGACATTGGCAATACACATAGCATTAGCCCCCTTCTCTCCCCACCCCCGGGGGCTAATTTTTTTATAAGGGTCGGTCAGTCCACGCGCAGGATCGCCTAACCATGCACTTTGGCCAGTCTTCCACTTCAGACCCCGGGCTGAATGGGCCACAGCGTCATAGCATGTTTTTGGCGTCTCGTCGGTAGAGCGTGAAAGGGCTTTCTCAACTGGCAATAAAGAAGGGGCCTTAACCTGGCCCCTCCGATCCTTCACATAAAGGACAGATTCCGATCCTTGGTCTAGCTTGGGTTCAATGTGATGGTTGTCGACATGCTCTGGCCTTCGTAAACAACCGTTATCGTTCCTACGATTTGGCCCTGAGCATTCTTGCTTAGAGTGCCACTCATCGTGACGGAGTACGTGGGATAAGTGCCAGATGCCTGGAATACACCGTTCGATTGGATGGTGCCCGAGAGCGTGCCCTTCTCACCCATTTCATCGGTTAAGGTTCCCGCCACGGTTCCATCAGCGGAGATTGTGCAGGAATTGACTGTTCCGGTTCCCGCGCCGCTTACAAACGAGCCAGAATAAGAACCCGAGAAGGCATGGGAGTTTCCTCCGCCTCCTGTTGGAGACAGCGTAACGGACAAGGTTGCGTTCTGCCCGTTGACCACGACCGTTAGATTGCCGACAATCTGGCCCTGGTTGTTCTTCGTCAGTGTCCCAGAAAGCATATCGGTTCGAGTTTGATAGACCACTTGGGCGTTAACGGTTCCGGTATCACTGATAGTGCCCGTGATGGTGCCGTTGCCTGAGTTGTTGTCAACGTTTGTTCCTGATATGGCTCCCGCAGCCGAGATTGTCAGGGACATGGTTCCACTACCGCCCAGAGCTTGCACTGCGTAGTTTCCGCTGTAGGATCCAGCATATGAATTATTGCCTGCAACTGCCGTGCCGCCACCGCCACCGCAACCGGCGGCAATGGCAACCACGAGAGCGATCGGGATGAGCGCGAATTTCATTCTCATGATTTCCTCCGTTATACGAACCCCCCTCGGGCTCGCCTCGTCGACATAGTATCACAAGACAGAGGGATCCGTAAAAGCTGTTTGTGCGTAGTAGTTAGTAGTGATTACGCTGTACCGATGTATGCAGAGACCGTGCACTTGGGAGTTCTAGTTAGTGACCATTGGTTCTCATAAGGATGTGGTGTTAACTGCTAATGATAGAAAGCAAGTGTCTGGGTGTTTCGGGCTCCGATGTTGATCAAAAGGGGCAGGTCATCATAAATCACGCCTGCAACATTGATGAACCTGGTGATGGCTGCCCGCAGAGATTGCATTCCTGTTTCGGGATTCATCGCGCCTGGAGTCTGGCTTCGCGCCGGAGAGGCTGCCGGTTGAGCCCCCTGACCGGGAAGGGTCAGTCGAGTCACCGGGCCCTGCAGCCTTCGCATAACCTGCAGCCACGTTGGCGCTCACGCATGGGAGGATTACGAAAGGAGCAGGATATGTTGCTTACTGGAGCGAAGGATGGGCAAACTGTTGGAGGAATGAATATCTCGATTCAGCGAGGGCTTGAGGGGGTGGCCGCCTCGGACCTCGACGCCTTCGACATGCTCGGCGGGCGTACTGGATACGGCAGGTTCCTTCTTGCCATGCTGCAAGGAAGCGAAGGCGCTTTCATCGCCAAGGTCGAAGACGAGGTTGTGGGGTATGCCGCCGTTATCGGCGACGGTTTTGCGTTCGCTTTCCTGACTGCAATGGAGGTCAAGGCCGACCTTCGAGCGAAAGGAATTGGCAGCGCCCTCTTGGCGACAGCTTTGGATGCGTTTGCCGGTCGCTACGCCTTCGATCTTGCCTGCGATGAGGGAATGGCCGCTTTTTACGAGCGCTTCGATTTCGTGCCGGCTACCGCGATGATTCGCAGGAACTACGAAGCATGCCGCCTCAACATGACGACCGAGTAATCCGCGCACGGCTCGGCGTACCCACGCCCGTAACCCGTTAACCCCGAATCCCGATTCGATGTAACATCTGGCGGCAATGCTGACGGCGATGCTGCTTCCACTCGTAGGTTTAACTCAGACGGCCATACCCACACCCAAGAGCCACTTCGGCTTCGACATGGGGGCTGATTATTGCCTGGCCAACTATCGGTCGATGGCGGACTACTGGAAGAAGCTCGACGAGGCCTCCGATCGGGTGAAGGTCGTCGAGATCGGCAAAACGGCCGAGGGTCGCCCGCAGCTGATGGCGATCATCACGTCGGCGGAGAATCATCGCCGTTTGAAGACCATCCAAGCGGACAACCGCAAGCTTGCGCTGGCCAAAGAGCTGACCGACGAGCAGGCACGGCACCTTTCCGGCGCAGCCAAGCCGGTGATCTGGATCGACGGCGGACTGCATGCCAGCGAGACCCTTTGCGCGCAGGCGCTAATCGAAATGAGCTACCGACTGGCCTCGGGGAACGACGGGGAGATCCGGCGCGTGGTCCACGACAACGTCATCCTGCTTGTGCACGCCAATCCGGACGGCCACGACCTAGTCGCGGATTGGTACATGCGAAAGGAGCATCCGGAATCGCGGAGCCTGGCCGGCGTGCCGCGGCTTTATCAGAAGTACATCGGCCACGACAACAACCGTGACTTCTTCGCAAGCACGCAAGCCGAAACCAGGAACATGAATCGAGCGATGTACCGCGAGTGGTTTCCCGCGATCGTGTACAACCACCACCAGACGGGTCCGGCGGGCTGCGTGATGTTTGCCCCTCCGTTTCGCGATCCGTTCAATTACCACTGCGATCCGCTCACCCAGGTTGGGCTGGACATGGTGAGTGCGGCGATGCATAACCGGTTCGTCGTCGAGAACAAACCCGGTGTCACGATGCGCGACGGTGCGGCTTATTCGGCGTGGTGGAATGGCGGACTGCGGACGACGGCCTACTACCACAACATGATCGGAATCCTCACCGAGACGATCGGCAGCCCGAACCCCTCGCAGATACCGTTCGTGGCTAACCGGCTGTTGCCAAAGGGCAACCTGCCGTTTCCGATCGAGCCCCGCGACTGGCATATGCGCGACTCCGTGGAGTACTCAATCACGGCGAATATGGCGATTCTCGATTACGCCAGCCGATACCGCTCGCCACTTCTTTACAACTTCTATCGGGCAGGAAAGAATGCGATCGAAAAAGGCAGCCGCGACACCTGGACGCCTTCGCCTTCGCGGGTCCGTGCTGCCCAGGCCTTTGCCGACCTGCGAAAACCCGAGAATCGGGATCCGCGTGGCTATGTGATCCCGGCCGATCAGCCCGATTTTCCCACCGCGGCGAAGTTCGTTCAAGCGCTCCTGGACACGGGGGTCGAGGTCCTTCAGGCTCCTTCTGAGTTCGAGGTAGCCGGGAAGAAGTATCCGGCGAATTCTTTCATCGTTCGATGCGATCAGGCGTTTCGTCCGCACATTCTCAGCATGTTCGAGCCTCAGGACCATCCGGTGGACCTGCAGTATCCGGGTGGGCCTCCGGTGGCTCCCTATGACAGCGCCGGATGGACTCTCGCGTATACGATGGGCATCCAGTTCGATCGAATCCTGGAAGGGTTTGACGCCCCGGCGAATGCGCTAGGCGAGACGGTATCTCCACCGAAACCGACCATTCCCGACCGAGTTGAGCCGTTCTTCGGCTATAGCTTCAGCCGGGCAGCAAACAACTCGTTTGCCCTCGTTCAATACTTGGAGCGGATGCGACTGCGCGTCCTGTATGACCATGACCGTTTTATCCTGCCTGCGCCGGCTACGGATGTGGAATCGGCAAGGTGGAAGGCCTGGAATCTCGTCAAGGAGCGAGCCGAGCAACTCGGAGTGTCGATGCAGCCCTTGACGGAGGCTGCTCTCGGCGACGAATTGACGATTGGAAGGGTCGCGCTTTGGGATACCTATGGCGGATCGATGCCCTCCGGTTGGACGCGGTGGATCTTCGAAACCTTCTCGATTCCCCATAAGCTGGTGTTCGCGCCGGAGATCGATCGCGGGGATTTGGCCAACTACGACGTGCTCGTGCTGGTGAGCGGGGCAACCCTATCGGACCGCGAACGGCCGTCCTCTGGTCTCGCGGACGATCCTACGGTGCCGCAGGAGTGGCGCAACCGCATGGGTTCGATGACAACGGAAAAGACCTTGCCTCGCATCAAGGAGTTCATTGAAAAGGGTGGGACCGTCGTTACCATCGGCTCGGCAAATGCGCTCGCCGGTCGCTTGGGCTTGCCGGTGCGCGACCTTCTCGTTGCAACAACTGATGGCCAGGATCGTCGTCTGCCCCGGTCCGAGTTCTTCATTCCGGGATCAGTCGTCCGACTGAGCGTGGAGAAGCACGCGCTAACGGCCGGTATGTCGGCTGAGATCGACACGATGTTTGAGGACGACAATACTGCCTTTTCCATCGCACCGGATGCACCGGTTACCGTTCTCGCTCGCTATGCCGATAAACCGTTGCGGAGCGGGTGGGCCATCGGCCAGGATAAGATCGCCGGGCAGGTGGCAGCCTATGAGGCTAAGGTTGGCAAGGGAAGGGTGATCGGCTATGGTCCTGAGGTCCTGTTCCGGGCTCAAACCCATGGCACCTTCAAACTCGTGTTCAATGCCTTGATTCGTCAGCCAGGATAGTCGTGGCCGGCTTCCCTGGCCACATCGGCAGCCGTTTTGCCATCGTCGGTGGTAGCCGATGGGTCGGCGCCGGCGGCGATCAGCATCTCGATGATGGTGATATCGCCATTTTGGGCAGCGCTGTGGAGAGCGGTGAAACCGCCCTCTTGGCGGGCGTTTGGATCCGCTCCTCGGGTTAGCAATAGTCGCACGACCTCGACGCATCGTCCTGCCGCAGCGGCATGAAGCGGCGTTACGTTGCCAAAGCCGGGAGAGCGTGCTTCCAGGTCGGCACCCTGTTCCACCAGCTTCTCCGCAATCTCCTGGTGCCCAAAGTAGCTGGCAAAACCTAACGGAGTACCCCCGTCTTGGGAGAGCGACTCGATCGCTTCCGGATTGACGGTTAGGTGCTGAAGCGCCGTGCCCCAATCACCGACTACGACGGCGGTGTGAAGGTCGAACTCCTGCATCTGGCTCGCAAGGTGCTTGGCGATTTCCGGATGACCGTAGTAGTAGGCATGCTGGGCTGGGAGGGCGCCGCTTGGCGTTCGAGCGCTGATCAGCGACGGATCGTCGTCCAAGTGCCTGCGGACGGCGTCGAGGTCGCCATCCGATATCGCTTGCCAAAAAGTGTCGCTCACATTGGCCATGATATCCCCGATTTGCACGGAATGTCGTTGCACAAACAAGCCATCATAGAGAAGATATGACCGATAACCCTGGATTTTTGGAAAGCCTGAAAGAGAAAGCAGAAGACATGGTCGAAAAGGCAAAAGAGGCCATCGACAAGGATAAAGACGGCAATGTGATGGATGACGTGAAGGACGGTGTCTCTGGAGCTTTGAAGAGTGCGAAGGATGCGGCCACCGGAGCCTACGATAAGGCCCACGACGCCCTCGACCGCAATGACGATGGAGCAGTTGTGGACGATCTAAAGGCGATGGCAGGAGAGGTTGTCGACGGCGTCAAGGGACTCTTTGGCGGAAAAGAAAAAGAAGAGAAGACTGAAGGCGAACCCAAGGCATAAGATCGCCTCAGGGGTACCCTTGCATCGATGATCTGGATCCAGGGATCAATTTCCTTTGTTCTTTGGATTCTCTACGGCTGGCGGTTGCGTGCGACCTCTGCCAGCCTTCACCGTCGCCTCATTCAGTGGCCGCGTTCGCGTCGAGTCTTCGTGGCCTCGATTGGGCTCCTTCTTTCGCTCGTACTCCTCTTCCTGGGTTTATGGGGGGTTGCAGCTCTCGGCGGTCTTGATCATCGCGGCATGACCTTTTGGGGGTGGGTTGCGGTGACCGCACTTGGCCTTGGATTCATCCATATGCAGGTGGTTTCAGCGGCGGCAATGATCACTCTGCTCCAGTCCCCGGTAACAAGGTCCGGTTCCGGTTCGTCAGTTCATCAGGACACCAAAATATCATGAGATTCTTGGCACGCTATTCGCTTCTTGTAACACTCGTACTGGGGTTGGCGGCAGTGGGAGCTGCCCAAACGGGGTCTAAGGAATCGCAAAAGGCCGACGAGATACTGATGCGCATTCGCGAGCTTGACCTCCTTAACCAGATCCTTCCGATTGTTTTCACCAAAGAGCAAGTGACCAAGATCCTGCCCGCGGTCGAGCGAGCTCGAAAGGAGGTCGCCAAAGCTGAGCAGAACGAGCTGGAAGCCATGAAAAAGCTCGACGAGAAGATTCAAAAAGCGGTGAAGGAAGCCTATGCAACGGGACAAGTGCCGACTCGGGAGCTGCTTGGGGAAGCCGCTAAATTGATCAAGGAGCTAACTCTTAAGCGGCTGATCGTTGCCAGCCAAAACGCCGATCACGTTTTTCGGGTCCTGGACGACACGCTCAATCGTGGTCAGAAGAAGGCTGTCGCTAACGCCCTCGAACCAAGCTTGATTGATCCAAGCCTTGACAAAGAGAAGATGACCGAAGAAGAGAAGCTCCGCTTCTTCGTGAGAATCATCCTGCTCGATCCAATCGCCTACGACATTTTGGTCAAGCTTGGTCGTGGGCAGATTGGCAAGTGATCAGAAGTTGAATGCGGCTTGCGCGGAGGCCACTTCCTGACTGACGAGATCCTGAATCGTCGCCAGCTGCTCCTCATCCAGGCCTAACCAGTTAGCAACCGACGCATCAAGTTCCTTTGAAGGCTCGTTCTTGTGTTCGGTGATCTCTGCTCGGTGGGCAATCGTGTTTGCTGCGCTGACGATGGCGGTCATTTCAAAGTACTCGCCGTCACCGGATGGATTGTGGTGAAACTCGATGGCCTGCCGCATGGACGGTACCAGGCACCATTTCTCGGCGAGGATCTTTCCGATATCGCAGTGGGTGAAGCCGAGGGCAAGCGGCTCGGCAAGGTAGAGAGGCATTTCATCCTGTTTGGCCTGTCTAAGTGCTGCGTCGAACTCGTTCGGTGCAAAGCGTTCCAAAACCAGTTTGCCCACATCGTGGAGCATCCCGGCGCCGTAAAGCTCTTCGGCCTTTGACGGCATCTTGAGCTTCCCGATGATCCGTGAGCCAGCCGCAACTGCAAGGCTGTGCTGCCAAAATGCGATGCGGTCAAAGCTGCTTTTGCTGGGATGTTCGCCGACCATCTGCTGGTAGGCAATGGAAACGATCAGGCTCTTGAGGGTGTTGATGCCGAGGATGCTGATCGCGCGGCCAATAGTGGATACCTTGTTGCTCCCATAGAATGCGGAATTGGCCACTCTCATGACCTTCCCTGAAATGGAGGCATCTCGTTCGATCAACCGCTCAAGGTCGCGGGGTGTCGTATTTGGATTGTCCGCTGCTCGGAGAACGCTGGTTACGACCTGCGGGAGCACCGGCAGGTTTTCGCTCCGGGCAACGCGAATCTCTAAGCCACCGATGTCCATTAGCTGGATTTTCGGCTGTCCAGGACGCCCACTGGACTATACATTTTAGCCGAAACTTTGCTGCTGACTTGAGCGTTATATACTCATAGCATTGAGCGTGGGTACAGCGATGCCGACTGATTATTACGAGCTTCTGGGGGTTCAGCGCGGGGCGGATGAAAAGGAAATCAAATCCGCCTATCGGCGCTTAGCCCGTAAATACCATCCCGACGTCAATCCAAACGATAAAGCTGCGGAAGCCAAGTTCAAGGAGGTCAGCCAAGCTTATGAAGTCCTTGGCGATCCGGAGAAACGCAAGCTCTATGATCGGTTCGGCCATCAATGGGAGAACGTCCAGAATTTCACCGGACAAGGCGGAGAGGGAGGCGTTGGGGATTTCGACTTTCAGTTTCCCGGCGGCTTCGAATCCATCTTCGACACCTTCTTGGGCGGTGGCTTTGGCGGTGGCCGACAGCCAACACCTCAAGCCCAGCCGCGCGATGTCGAGCAAGTGATTGATGTCAGCCTTGAGGAAATCGACACCGGTGCCAAGCGGAAGCTCACGTACCAGGTACGGGACGCCTGCAAAGGCTGCCAGGGAACTGGTCAAGTTCAGCTACGGAACGCCGGCCAGTGTGCCACGTGCGGCGGAAGTGGCGTGCGTCGGAGCGTGTTTGGCAACCAGCCATGTCCGGCATGCGGTGGGACCGGGCAATCCGCCTACGATGTATGTCCGACCTGCAAGGGGAGTGGCACTGCGACGAGTACCAAGTCGGTTGAGGTTACGATCCCACCCGGTGTGGCAAACGGCAAGAAATTGCGGGTGCCAGGGCGTGGCGCCATGGGAGCTAACGGAAGGGCCGGTGATCTGTTCGTCGTAATTCGTGAAATCGAGCATTCGAAGTTTAAGCGCAAGGGCGATAATCTCGAAGTTGAGGTCCAGGTTCCGTTCACCACCGCCGCGTTGGGCGGCAATATTCGTGTCCCAACCCTCCGCGGCTCGGTGAATATGACCATTCCGGCCGGGACTCAGGGCGGCCAGATTTTCCGGCTGGCGGACCAGGGCATCTCCAAGTTTGGGGGCGGTCGCTCTCACCTCCTCGCCAGGGTTCAGATCAAAGTGCCGAAGCAACTGGACGCGAAGGCAAAGAAGCTGGTCGAGGAACTGAGGAAGTTCGAGGAGGATGCAGCATGAACCGGGACACGCAGCCGGTCTACATGATTGGCGTCGCTGCACAGCTTTGCGGAGTTCATCCCCAAACGCTCCGCCAGTATGAGCGCTTGGGCTTGGTTTCGCCGTCCCGGGTCGGAGCCAAGAACCGGCTATACAGCGAGAACGACATTCGGCGAGTCCGTCGCATTCAACGGCTGACGCAGCACCTTGGCGTCAATTTAGCGGGTGTAGAGATCATTCTTCGGCTGCTCGACGATATGGAGGACATTCGCCAAGACCTGGAAAAGCAAATGGACGAGTACCGGTTAGAGGCGGAAAAGCGAATTCAGCAGCTCATGTCAAACAGTGCGGTACCGATACGCAAGGACGAGACCCTGCTACCGGTACCGAACATCCAGTGGCGTCGCCGGATCGAGTTGGACTGACTACTTCAGCCAGTCCCGCATGGTGTCGACAACGGCAGGATTAAATGCTTGCCCGCCCTTGCCCCATTTGGCCAGGCTATCGGCAAACGATTCCGTGGTGAAGAAGCCGTGATCCGTTTTTGCCAGCTTGACGTATTTGCCGTTCCCAGCCTTCCGCTTGTTGGCGATATCCGCGATCATGACATGGTCGATTTCAGTGGAGATGAAGTCGTTCTCGCCCCACAGTGACAGGACGGGGGCGTCGATCTTCGTCCAAAGCTCTTCGAAGTTGTACTTCGCAAGCTGACGCCAGAATGGCAGCCCCACGCCCGACATCGTCTTACCGTCGGGAGTGAAGTCATTGACGATGGAAGCCAACTCTGGGTGCTTGGCCTTGACCTCCTCCGGTCCTAACCCTTCATAGAGGATGTAGTGGAGAACCGGAGCCAGTCCCAAAAGCTCCCGGCCGAGCTGATCGGAGCCCATACCGGCGAGTGCGGACTGGCGGCGCGTGTTCTCGAGGAAGTACTCCGTCCACGTCTTACAGACCGTACCGCAGACGATTATCTTGGCCACCTTCTCCCGGCTGGCGACGATGGGACCGAATGCTCCTCCCATGCTATGCCCAAAGATCGTAATCTGGTTGGCATCGACAAAGTCGAACGTCTTGGCAAGCTTTAATGCCTGCATATAGGCATCGAGCTCGGTCTCGAAGTCCAGCTCCTGGTAAATCGGCCCTTCGCTGTCGCCCATGCCCGGTTTGTCGATTCGAACGGTCGCAAACTTGTCTTTTGCAAACGGGGCCAGGACGTTTCCGTAGGGGATCGTCCCGAATTCACCGTCCACGCTGTAGCCTCCGATTCCTCCGATGAGGAAGATCGTCGGGTGCTTGCCGGGCTTGTCGGGATGTGTGGAAATAATGCGGATCCGCTTGCCTTTGCTGACGACCTGGTCGTACTTGACGGCAAAGCCGTCCGGCTTTTGCATCGGACGCGGTACGAACTTGACGTTAAGGCTTTCGGCCTTTCCGGCCTTGAGAAACTCGATCTTTGCTTCGTCCCCGCCATTGAGGTTTCGGACGATACGCACAAAGTCCTGGGGAGAAGTCACCTTCTGCCCGTTGATTCCGGTGATGATGTCCCCTGACTTGATCCCTGCCGCCTCGGCGGTGGAACCACTAAACACGTTACCGACCGATATCCCGACCCCTTCGAGCTTGTTTGCTGTCCGCGCTTCTTGACTCAGCGGCGCGAGCTGGGCGCCGAAGAAGCCTTTTCGCTTGAGGGGTTCTCCCCGTTCTTGGGCCCCGACCATGGTCGCGGCGAGGGAGAGGCAAATGAGCACTGTCGAACGCATGGCTATCCGTACCAGATTCTGCCTCGCCCGGGTTTCCGCAGTTTCGTTCGGCTAAGCTGATCAGGTGTCAAGCCTAGCCCTGATCGCCTGTGGCATTCTCTCTTACGGTATGCCCCTAGGGACGGATAGCATCGATATGCGGACTGTGATCGAGTCCTACAGCCGGGACATGGATTCGGTCGAGCGGCTCGGTAGCGTCCCTTTTGCTGGGCGTAGCCGGAAGTTGCTAAAGGAGTTCCTCCAAGCCCAACATCAGGCAGCTGCGGCTATCGACTTCAAGGCCCTGGAAATCGATGGCCAAGTCGATTGGCTGCTGCTTGATAACGATATTCGTCGAAGGCTGCGGGAACTCGAGCTCGACGAGAAGCGGGACGCGGAGATGAGCGCTTACCTTCCATTCCAGGAGGAAATCCTGGAACTTTGCGATCAGTTGCGGCTGCTAAATTTTGCCTCCGGCCGCGCGAGCGCCACAACCCTGGATACCATTCGCCGCGAGCTTGCGGAGGCCGAAAGGGCGGCCAAGGCGAGCGAGAAGGCAAAGCTTCCTGCACGTTCGATCGCCGCGAGAACGCTTCGAAGAGTGGAAGCGCTCGGGGGACACTTGAACACATGGTACGAGTTTTACGAAGGCTACGACCCAATGTTCACGTGGTGGTGCAAGAAGCCATATGGGCAAGTCAAGGAAGGCCTCAAGGCGTACGGCAATGCGATCAGGGAGCATTGGGTTGGGATCAAGCCTGACGATAAGGAGACCATCATCGGTGATCCAATCGGCAGGGAAGCGCTGCTTGCCGACCTTGAATTCGAGTGGATCTCATACTCACCAGAGGAACTGGTGAAGGTTGCGGAGCAAGAGTTCGCCTGGTGCGAGGCCGAAATGCTAAAGGCAGCCAAGGAGTTGGGCCACGGTCGAGATTGGAAGGCAGCCCTGGAACACGTGAAGAAGCAGCATGTGGAACCGGGTGAACAACCCGGAATGATCAAGGATCTGGCCTTCGAAGCTATCGAGTTTCTCGAGAAGAACGACCTCATCACGATTCCACCCCTCGCAAGGGAGAGCTGGCGAATGACGATGCTGTCGCCAGAACAACAGCTCGAAAGCCCCTTCTTTCTAGGCGGACCGACGATCTTCGTCAGCTTTCCAACTGATTCGATGACACACGAGCAGAAGCTGATGAGCCTGAGGGGGAACAACCGCCACTTTGCCCGGGCGACGGTCCACCATGAGCTGATTCCCGGTCATCACCTGCAGGCATTTATGAACGCGCGCCACCGGCCGTACCGGGAGGCTTTCTATACGCCGTTCTGGACGGAGGGCTGGGCGTTGTACTGGGAAATGGTGCTGTGGGATAAGAACTTCGCCAGATCGCCAGAGGACCGGATTGGAATGCTCTTCTGGCGCATGCACCGCTGCGCGAGAATCATCTTCAGCCTCAACTTCCACCTTGGCAAGATGAGCCCGCAGGAGTGCATCGATCTACTGGTCGACAAAGTGGGGCACGAACGAGAAAATGCCGCAGCCGAGGTTCGACGCTCGTTTGCTGGAGGCTATCCTCCGCTCTACCAGATCGCCTACATGATCGGCGGCATGCAGATTCGCGCCCTTCGCCGTGAGCTTGTCAACTCGGGGAAGCTATCGGAGAAGGCCTTTCACGATAAGATTCTGCAGCTCAACGCGATCCCAATTGAAGCGGTTCGGATGACGCTTATCCGCCAGAAGCTGAGCTCTTCAAAGCGGAAGCCCTGGAGATTCCTGAATTAGCCGAGCATTTCTTTGAGCTTGCGGCGCTGGGCGAGTGCGCGTAGCTTCTTGATAGCCTGGACTTCGATTTGCCGAATGCGCTCGCGGGACAATTTGAGCTCTTTGGCCGCATCTTCTTCTGAATCCTCGTCGGTGCGGTTGTCCAAGCGTAGCCGGTGACGCATCACCCGCTGCTCGCGGTCGGGCAATTGGTTAAGGATCAGGTTCAGCTCGTCGATCATTTCACGAGAGATGACTTCGTCTTCGGGGTCGCCTGCCTGAACATCCCGCAACAGGTTTCCAAGGGTCGTATTCTCGGCGTCTCCCACCTTCATGTCAAGGCTGAGCAGGTCTTGGGCGGACTGCATCATCTGCTGGAGCCGCTTCGCGGAGATCCCGATTGCGGCCGCGAGCTGCTCCATCGAAGGCTCATGCCCGAACTCTCGCATGAGACGGGCTCGCTCCTTGTCGATTTTCCGCAGCGACTGGCTCACGTGGGCGGGAAGTCGAATGGCCTTGGATTTATTGTCGATCGCACGGCCGATTGACTGTTTGATCCAGTGGGTGGCGTAGGTCGAGAATCGGAATCCTTTTTCGGGATCGAATCGCTCGACGGCATGCATCAGGCCGATTGCGCCCTCCTGAATGAGGTCCTCAAGGGGAATTGACCGGCTGCGATAGGCTTTGGCGATGTTGATCACAAGCCGCATATTGGCTTCGATCAAGCGTTGGCGGGCGTCATGGTCACCGCGCTGAGCAGCCCTGGCCAGACTGCCTTCGTCATCAGCGGAAAGCAGTGGCTCCTGCGTCAGCCGGCTAAGGTAGCTCGGCAGGCCTTCATCAAAATCAGCGGATTCACGGTGAAGCAATTACTTATTCCTCTCTGGACGCCACCTCGATGTGGCGGCAAACGATATTGCCTTTCTACGACTTAGCACACCGTGTGCCAAGCCTTGGCAATCGCTCATTTTCGACCGGAATAATGGAAAGTGGATCGGCCGCGTCATCGTATGGACTCCTTTTTTTGCCAAAAGTTCGGGTCAAAGTACCGGCTTTTGCCGACGTCCACTGTACAGCCTGGCTCGGGCGATCCATGCCCAAGGTCCTATGACCAACCCTAATTTCATTGCTTGATCGGGACTTATGACCCCCAACCTATTAGCCGAATTCTACCGCAGTAATGCGGTCGAAGTGCGCCAGTCAACATGCCAGGTACCTTCCCCGTGAATGCAGTCGGCAGTTGTGCTCCTCAGTGGTGGGTTGGATTCGGCAACCGTCCTGGCGATGGCGCGGGATTGCGGCTACGTGGTCCACACCCTGACAATCGCCTACGGGCAGCGCCACCGCATCGAGCTGGAAGCGGCCGCGAGCGTAGCTGCCTCACTGGCTGCGGCCAGCCATGTGGTCGTCGGAGTGGATTTGGCACGAATAGGAGGTTCTGCGCTTACGGACGACAACATCGCGGTTCCAAAGGACGCGCTGACGGAGGGTCAGATTCCGGCAACCTACGTGCCGGCAAGGAACACGATCATGCTGTCCGTCGCTCTCGCCCATGCCGAAGTCGTCGGAGCGAATGACATCTTCATCGGGGTCAATGCCGTCGACTATTCGGGCTACCCCGATTGCCGTCCGGAGTTCGTCGAGGCCTTCGAGCGCCTGGCGAATCTGGCAACGCGTGTGGGCGTCGAAGGGCATAGGCTACGAATCCACGCACCGCTCATCAACATGACCAAGTCCGAAATTATCCGGGAAGGACTGCGTTTGGGGGTGGACTACGGCATGACCTGCAGCTGTTATGACCCGAGTGCCTCGGGGCGCCCATGCGGCCACTGCGATGCATGCCTCATTCGATTGCGGGCATTTTCGGACCTTGGCATGACGGATCCGGCAATGGCGAATGTCTAAGCTCCCGATCGCCGAAACCTTCGTGAGCGTCCAAGGCGAGGGGTCGAGGATCGGCTCGCCGTCGCTCTTCATTCGCGTTGCGGGCTGCAACCTGCGTTGCACGTGGTGTGACACCCCTTATGCAAGCTGGAATCCGGAAGGAGACCTGCTGGAGATCGACCAATTGCTGGCCAAAGCTAGCGAGGCCACTTGCACCGACGTCGTGCTAACCGGAGGAGAGCCGATGATCTTTGACGGGCTGGTGGAACTGACCGCTGGGCTCAAAGCTGCTGGAAAGCACATCACCATCGAAACCGCGGGAACCGTTTACCGGGACCTGACCTGCGACCTCATGTCGATCAGCCCAAAACTGGCAAACAGCACCCCGCCAACGGACGTTCCTGGCCGATGGGCGGAGCGTCATGATGCGTTGAGGCTGCAACCGGATGTCCTACAACGTCTGACCGAGCAATACGATCACCAACTGAAGTTCGTTGTACAGCCAGACAAGTCGCAGGAAGAGCTCCAAGAGATCGAATCGATCCTAGCCCAGCTACCCGCAGTGAATCGGGACAAAGTGTTTTTGATGCCGGAAGGTACGGATGCGGAACTGCTCCGGAGCAACCTCCGCGAGCTCGTGTCGATCTGCTTAAGACACGGATTTCGACTTGCTCCGCGCCTCCACATCGAGCTCTTCGGCAATCGTAGGGGCACCTAGCAAGCCGGGTACGCTAACCCTATGAGCCCCACCCAACGAAATCGCATCTTGATGGCCGTATACGGTGTCTTTTTGATCGTGATGGGGCTGCTGGGGCTGGAGAGGAGTCCGGTTTCCTTCTATGCCGGTGGCGGCGCCGGCCTGATCGTCTTGATCTGTGCCGCTCTCGTGGCGTCGAAGCCCCGGATCGCCTACATTACTTGCGCGATCGTATGCTTGGCTGTATTCGGCCGCTTCCTGATGACATTCATCAGCTCTGGCAATGTCTATCCCCACCTGATTATCGTCATAGCCTCCTTCTTGACCATGGCGATTCTCATCGCGGGTCACTTCGAAGCCCAGAAGAATCCTCCCGTGGAGGAAAAGCTTCCTCGCGATAGCCGACCCGACGAAAAGGGTCCGCTTGTACTGGACTGAGGCATAATAAAGGAGGCTCGCCATCCGAGCCTCCCTTCCAATCGGGCGTTAGTTGCCGCCCTTTTTCTTCTTAAACATCTCCAGGCGATCCTTGATCTCCTTCTGAGTTGCTTCCGGCACGTTTGCCGACAGTGCCTTCACGGCCTTTTCTTGCCACGAGATGGCCTTGTCTAGATCATTCTTGAGGAAGTAGGCATAGGCCAAGGTGTCCAAGCTGTAGGGATCCTTCTCCTTCTGGGCTTCGACTGACTGCTTCGCGATTTCAAGGGCGACGTCTACGTTCCGAGTCTTCCACTTGGCTTCCGGATCGACGATCATCCAGGCGAGGTTGTTCAGCATCATGCCGTTGCCCTTCAAAGGGCCGGCCGCGAGCTTCTTCGCATAGTCGTACGCGCCGGCATCCTCGGCCTCCATCATCAAGTTAAACTTCAGGCCACCAAACTGGGCCTCCATGGTCGGGTGCTTGGCGATGATCGCATCGAGCTCCGTAACGGCCTCTTTGTGATTGCCGGCTTCCGCCAACGCCATGACCTTCTGCATGGCTTCTTCGAGGGCGCCCTCGTCCGCCTTCGCCTTATTCATCTTTTCGGCTTCGGCGGCAATGTCCCACTTCTTGTCGACGACTTTCGCGAGGACGTCGTCCAGACCTGACATCGGGTGGCCGATCCAGGCAATCTTGCCGTTCTGGTCAACGATAAAGGCGCTCGGAATGCCGTTCTCGCCGGCAGCTTTCATCCAAGTGTTGGCCATATGGGCGTCGACGCCGTCAATCGCCACGTTGTAGTCCATCTGACTACCCATCTCCTTGACGAAGTCCTCGACCTTCTTCACGTAGGCCGTATCCGTGCTGCCGGGTTCGGTTTCCCAAATGCTGACCCCGGTCACGTTCGCCTTTCCTTTGAACTTCTTGGCTACCTCGGTCAGGTGCGGTATGGACTGTTTGCAGGGTCCGCACCAGGTGGCCCAAAACTCGACGACGTATACCTGGCCCCTTTCAAATCCCTTGACTGGCTTGCCCTTTGCCCATTTCGCGACCTTGATGTCCGGGGCGGGGTCGCCAACCTTGAGAGTTTGGGCGGTTGCTCCTGCGGCAATCGCCAAGGCAAGTACGCCTATTGCCGCTGATTTAATCATGATTTTCATAGCTGGTTTTCCTGGAAAATTGCAGCGCTGGGGGCGATGCTTAGAAACTCCCGTCAAGTCTACCGTTCCGGGTTGCTGAAGCTATCCCGTTCCATCATGCAAAATGCAGTTCCGAGTGAAGAGACGTTCGCAAGCATTTGCGCTGCTGTACGTGGCGCCGGCGACACTGATTTATGCAGTGTTTGTGGTCTGGCCATTGCTTCAATCGTTCGTCCTCTCGTTCTTTAGGTTCCGTGGCGTGTCCTCGCAGCGGACGTTCGTAGGCTTCGACAACTTTCGGCAACTGTGGTCGGACGCCGCATTCTGGCAGTCGCTTCGAAACAGCTTTTGGCTGTTCGTGATTGCGGGATCCGTGCTGTTGTCCGCTGGCGTCGCCCTCGCGCATGTGATGCAAGGGAAGGGCAGGCTAACGACCGCGATCCGAGGAATCTACCTGTTTCCCCAGGTGGTTTCAATGGTCGTCGTCGCCACGCTCTGGATGTTCCTCTACAAGCCCAACGACGGTTTGGTGGATTCCGGATTGAGGGCGGTAGGGGTGAAAGGCCCGGCCTTGGGCTGGCTCGGCGATCCAGCTCTTGCTCTGCCGGCGGTGGCGGTTGCCTTCATCTGGTACGCGCTCGGGTTCTACGTCATGCTCTTTTCCGCCGGCCTCAAGCAGATACCTGACGAGCTTAACGAAGCGGCCGAACTGGATGGAGCGATCGGTTGGAGCAAGTTCTGGCGCCTTACCTGGCCGATGCTCTGGTCGGTCAAGCGGGTCGCGGTGGTCTACATTCTCACCAACGTCATCAATATTTTCGCGCTGGTCTTCCTTTTGACGCAGGGTGGTCCCGATCGCCGCACCGAGGTCATGCTGACCTACCTTTACGAACAGGCGTTCCGAAACTCCCAATTTGGGTACGCCACGGCAATGGCCGTGGTCAACTTCCTGGTCGCAATGGCCGTTAGCGGCCTGGTCCTCTGGTGGTTTCGTCGCAACCCGGAGGTCTCGCGCGCTTGAGAAAAGCCATTCTGTCGATCGTGGTGGTTGCGTTTGGCCTCTCGATTCTCCTGCCGTTGGCTTGGGTGTTCCTGTCCTCGGTAAAGCCGGGCTCCGAGATATTTGCCAATCCATGGGCACCACCCGAGAAGTTGGTTTGGGAGAACTATTCCAGTGCGTGGAAAGAGGCAGGGATTGGGCGCTACTTTGTCAACTCGCTCCTGGTAACGATAGGGACCCTGGCCATTCTCATACCAATCGGGGCGATGGCTGCCTACGCCTTTGCAAAGTTCAAATTCTTTGGGTCCAAGTTCCTTTTTGGCACGTTTCTGGGAGGCTTGATGTTTCCCAACTTCCTGGTGATCGTCCCCTTGTTTTTCGTCGTGCGGAATCTAGGGCTTTTTGACACCAAAACTGGACTTATCTTGGTCTACGTGGCCTACTCGTTATCGTTTACGATTTTCGTGCTAACTGGGTTCTTTCAGAACCTGCCGAACGAACTTGGCGAGGCGGCAATGATCGACGGCTGTGGCGAACATCGCGTCTTCTGGCGAATCATGTTGCCGCTCGCAAAGCCGGGGATCGTCGTGGTAGCCATATTTAATGCGATCGGCCTCTGGAACGAGTATGGTTTGGCGCTCGTCCTCACCAGCGACGAAAGCAACCGCACGCTGCCGCTGGGTATTGCGAACCTGGTGATGACCCAGCATTACCAAAGCGACTGGGGAACCCTATTCGCCGGTCTGGTCATTGTCATGCTGCCGGTGATGATTGTTTACTGGTTCTTCCGCGATAAGATCCACGAAACCATGCTCGCGGGCGCCGTCAAGGGATAGGCCGCTTGAGGTGGTGGTCAGTCTCTCGCTGGAAGGTTCTGGCAAGCTGGTAACTGGTTCCCTCACCGTACGCGGGCCCAATGAACTGCCCACCTAGCGGGGCGCCATTCTCAAAGCCGATGGGGAGGGCCACGGTGGGCCAACCCAGTAGGTTGGCGGGTCCACCGTCTCCTCCCATATTCCGGAACGTCTCCGAGAACGGCTTGTCGATTGCCGGAGCGGCGTGATAGAAGACCGGGGTGAAGATGGCGTCGCATTTGTCCCAGATCGCGTTGGCTTTGAGGGCCTCAACCCGCAACCGCATGGCCCAAAGATAGTCGACCGCCTTGGTGTCGAGCGAAGCCGCGAATCCGGCCACTTGATTAATGTCCGCGAGATGCTTCAGGCGATCACTTCGGATGAAGTGCTCGTGGGCGCTGGCCCCTTCTGCATCGACGATGATGCCGACCGCCAGACCATAGGGCATGCTCGGATAGGACACGTCAACCGTTTCCCAGCCCAGTTTCTTGAAGACGGCAAGTGCATCTTGATAGGCTTTTTCGCATGCGCTTGCCTGGGCGCCCGAGAAATTCTCCTTCAGAAGGCCGATTCTCGGCTTCTTTGCGGCCATCCTGAGGTCGAGCCGCTCGGTCAACGTGCTCGGATCCTTCGGATCGTGACCGGCAATGACCTTTAGCACCTCCGCACAATCCTCGGCTGATCGTCCGATTGGGCCAATCTTATCAAGGGTCCAGCACAGAGCCATTGCACCGTGGCGGGAGACCCTGCCGTAAGTTGCCCGGAAGCCGGTTGCCCCGTTGAAGGCACTGGGACACGTGATACTGCCGCTTGTTTCACTGCCAAGCGAGTACGGCACACAGCCAAGCGCCGTTGCCGAGCCCGAACCGCTGCTCGATCCGCCTGCCCATCGCTGTTTGTCCCAAGCACAAGCCGTCGCGCCAACGTCACTGGCATGAGCAACATCATAGTTGCCACCACCGGCCAATTCGATCATCGCCAGCTTGGCGACGAGCACGCTACCTGCCTTTTGCAGTCGCTCCACTGCAGTTGCATCGTAGTCAAAAACCTGGTCGGCATGGCCGGGACTGCCCCATCTGGTCGGAATGCCCTTCGTAGCCAGCAGGTCTTTGACACCAAACGGAATGCCGTCCAAGGGTCCGAGCTTCTTGCCGG
Source organism: Fimbriimonadaceae bacterium (assembly GCA_019187105.1). Lineage (NCBI taxonomy): Bacteria > Bacillati > Armatimonadota > Fimbriimonadia > Fimbriimonadales > Fimbriimonadaceae > Fimbriimonadaceae bacterium. The sequence goes on from JABAQM010000001.1 coordinate 2,888,647, forward strand.
CCGACAATCGGGCATCAGCTGCCTTCGCTTGCTGGCGGGCCAGATCGGGCGTCAGCTGTATCGCAACCCGGTAGTCCTTGCCAACCGAGCCCAAACGCTGCATAAAGTGGTCCGTCAGTTCGGAGGAGGAGACTTCTCGGCGATCGAGCTTCGAACGTAGCTGGGCGATCGACGAATAGTGGAGGGCGTCACTCACGCCTTCCCCCCAGGCTTTGCAGGCCGGTAAACCGTACAAGGCTCGCTGTTTTCAGGAAGTTTGGTTCGTAGCCGAGCGGCGGAGGCGCCTTCGTTTCCCCGCACTTGACGCTTCATGATCTCCAAAGCCTGCCCATCCAGCGGTGTCGCCAGTAGCTTCTGGATTCGCTCGACCGTATTGGCCACATCGGGAGCCGATTGTGGTCGCTGAGATGGGAGCAAGTTGAGCCCCGCCACGCCTGCAGCGGAGGCCTTTAGAAAGTCCCGGCGAGAGCCCTTACCTGACATAAGACCCAGTTTGCCTCGTATCAGGGCTCGTTCGCTGTGCAACCTGAAAGATGAGCTTGTAAGGTAAGGAGTCTAAGGCTCGGGGGTCTTCCGGTCTGGTTCGAGGAAGGGGCCCTTGACTTGTTTCAAGGGTGGCGAGTCTGCCATAATTCGACTTGCCGCTATGAACGCTACGCCCTCCATTGCGCCTGCCCGAACCCCCTACCCGGGGCCGATTTCCAGCCGGATGCTCAAGGAGATGGAAGGCTATGTCGTTGCCAAGAACCAACCGTTCGTTGTGGATTTGGCACGGTCGCAAGGCATGTACCTCGCTACTGTGGATGGGCAGCGGCTATTCGACTGGGCAGGTTATTACGGGAGCAAGCTCATTGGTCACAACCACCCCGGTCTCTATGAAGGGGACTACCCTTGCCGCCTCCTGACGGCCGCAAACAACAAGACCGCCAATCCTGACTTTCTAACTCCCCAGTGCCTGGCCTATTATCGTCTCCTTCACGAAATTGGCCCCGAGTGCATGCGTAACCGGAATCTCGAGGTGTATACGGTTAACTCCGGTGCGGAAGCGGTCGAGAACATGATGAAGTACTTGGTCGCTCGGTTCAACGGCCGGCGGCTGGCCGAAGGGAAGCCGATTACCAATCGCCGGTTTCTGTACTTCGACAAGGCATTCCACGGACGCACCGTCTTCGCGTTGGGCGTAACGCAGACCATCGACACGGTGGCAACCAAGGACTTCCACGGCCTGACGGTTGGCGGCAACATCAAACTGCCATTCCCATCCTTCGATAGCGATGCGCCCCACGCCGATAATCTTCGGAGCGCGCTGCGAGCACTGGAACAGGTGGAGTCAGCCCTTGCCCTCATGAGTGACGAGATCGTCGGCATCATCGTCGAGCCGATCCAGGGAGCCGGGGGGCACCGCGTCGCCTTGCCCGAGTTCTTTCGGGGCTTGTCGGAGTTGGCGCACCGGTATGGCGTTGATTTAGGATTCGATGAGGTTCAAACGGGGGGCGGATCCACGGGAAAGATGTGGGCGGCGGACCAGTTCGATTTGCCCCATCCACCGGCAGCCATTGCGAGCGGCAAGAAGCTCGGAAATGGCGTCCTCTACATGGTCTCTCCGCTGGATGATATCGGCGTATTGGATTCCACGTGGGGCGGCAGCCTCGTGGACATGGTGCGTGTGGTGCGGGAAATGGAGATCGTGTTCGAAGAAAAGCTGATCGAACACGCCGTCACCAAAGGCGAACGACTGGCGGCAGGATTGAAGCGGGTCATAGCGAAGCACCTCATCGCCGGGAACGTCCGAGGGATGGGAATCTATCAAGGCTTCTCGCTCGACAGCCCGGCTAGAAAAGCCGAGCTCATTAGGATCGCTCGCGAGGAGTTCGATACCTTGCTCCTCGGCGCGGGAAACAGATCGATCAGAACCCGGCCGAACCTCTCAGTCACTGAGGCGGAGATCGATCGCTTCCTGGAAATTATCGACCTTTCCTTAGCCCGCGCCGCGTGAATCCTGGATGGCAACAATCGACGTCCGGGTGACCCCACGCTCAAGCAGTAACCGGGTTCTCATCGATGAGAACGGACTCGTCAGGGTTTACGTGGTAGCTCCTCCCGTCGATGGGCAAGCCAACCTTGCGGTCGAAGAGCTGGTGGCCAAGCGGCTGGGGATAAGCAAGTCTAGGGTCATTGTCAGCAAGGGCCAGGCGTCACGAAACAAGACCCTCTCCATCGATAGCTTAACGCTTCAAGAAGTGCTTGACCGCCTGGCCGATCAGGGCAAGCTTCTATAGTCCCCGCAATATTTCTCTTCTCCAGTCGCATTTATGCCCATGTATCGCCTGGATAACCTGAACACTTGCCGAGGCGCCGAAATTTCATATGCCAAGCCCAGAAAAACCTGTTGTATAAAAGTTGTTGGAGAGGGGTGTCGGTTCGCAAAAACGGGCATTCCATATCACATTTCGTAAGGAGTACAAATGAATATTCGAGCCCTTTCGTGGGTGGCCCTGGCTGCATTTGGGGTGCCGGCCTCCGCTCAGCTTTCTTCGATCGGACACAGTGGAGGCCCAACGGCTCCTGAGTTCGTAGCGAACGAGGTTCTCGTCAAGTTCCGCGCCGGTCGCGAGGCGATCGGTCGCTTGGTTTCCACCTCTTTTGGTGGCCAAGTCGTCGAGGAGCTTGCCGATCTTAAGGTCCATCGTATCCAGCTTGCAGAAGGTACTGGCGTCATGGAGGCCGTGGCGTTTCTGGGCAGCCGACCTGAGGTTGAGTTTGCCGAGCCGAATTACATCGCCAGAGCCAGTCTCACTCCCAACGACACGTACTATGCGGGCTACCAGTGGAACATGCCCAAGATCCAAGCGAATTTGGCCTGGGACTACACGCAAGGCTCATCCAACGTTGTGATCGCCATTATCGATACCGGCGTTCAAAGCAATCATCCCGATCTTTCCGGAAAGGTGACCGCTGGCTACAACTATGTCAGCAACAACACGAACGCCAACGATGACAACGGGCACGGCACGCACTGCGCTGGAATCGCCGCTGCCAAGACGAATAACGCGACCGGTGTTGCCGGCGTCGGCTTTAATTGCCGGATCATGCCGGTGAAGGTCTTGAACAGTCAAGGTTCCGGAAGCTTTTCCGCTATTGCCAACGGCATTAATTTCGCCCGAACCAACGGCGCCAAAGTTCTCTCCCTGAGTCTCGGGGGAACCAGTGGCAGCAGCACGCTCAGCACGGCGATCACCAACGCTTGGAACAGCGGATGTGTTATCGTCGCGGCCGCTGGCAATAGTGGCAACACGACGCCAAACTATCCAGCCTATTACAGCAGCTGTATAGCCGTCGGTTCGACGACGAGCACCGATACCCGATCGAGCTTCAGCAACTATGGCGCGAGCTGGGTCGATGTCGCCGCTCCCGGCAGCAGCATCGCCAGCACCTATCGAAACAGCCAGTACGTCATCATGAGCGGCACCTCGATGTCGACTCCGCATGTGGCCGGATTGGCAGGGCTTTTGTACAGCTACCTCGGCACAGGTACTTCGAATAGTACGATTCGATCCCGCATTGAAAACAACTGCGACAACGTGGGGACGTGGGTCGCAAAGGGACGAATCAACTGTCGCCGGGCAATAACCAATGGACCCTAGTCTGATTGCCCAGGCTTAGGCGTTCCTTACTCGAGCCCCCGGCTGGTTCCGGGGGCATTTTGCGTCTGAAGTAGTATGGAGGTCCGATGGCGTTAGTACGAATCGAGCAGTCGTTCCGAACGCAATTGGAATGGCAGGATATTGAGGACCGGCTGTATGCCATCGCGGAGTGGCTCGGATATGAGCTGATCTACGAGGATCCGGACTATGTCTTTATGCGGGGCGACAACCGCACGTTCATGCCCTCGCTCTTGGCGATGCCGACCACCCTGACCGTCTCGATCGGCCGTGGAGATGGCCTCGAGTCGGATGTCTCCTTGAACCTGCTGATCGCCCCAGGAGCGGGCTCGTCGGTATCCCAAGGTGAAGCCGAACTTCTGCGCCAGGAATTGAATGAGGTGATCGGTTGGATTGAGCGGCTCGAGTCACCAACCATTGATCGGACCGAACAGGTCGCCTGGGGGCATCGCCGGGACGTTCGATTGAGCGTCACAGCCGAGGTTTCGATTTGGGTGCTCAGTATCGTGGCCGCCTGGCTCTATGGATGGCAGATGGGAGTTCTCGTCCTGGTCGTGGTGTACTCCCTTGCTTGGTATTGGGATGGCCGAATGCGGCGTAAATACCCTGAGTTTCCGTTGACCAGACCCGGACCGCATATGGGACTCTCGGCCAAGCTTCGCGAGCGTTATCATCTGGCCCGGGCTACCGAACTGCGAGAGTTGCAGGGTCGCCCGGTCTTCGATGATGCCGAATTCTAGAGTGTTCCGGCTTCGATTCGATCCGTACCCACATACTGCCGTAACGGACCAGGCACGTCGACGTATCCGTCTGGATGATAGTGCGTTTCAACGATTGCGCTGAATAGGCGAGGCGTCGCCAGTCCACTACCGTTCAAGATATGGACATGCTCTGGTTTGGCGCCCTGCTCCCGTCGGAAGCGTATGTTCGCCCGCCTCGCTTGGTACGCCTCGAAATTCGTGCAGCTTGAAATCTCGAGGTACCGCCCGACTCCGGGGGACCAGACCTCCAGATCGTAGCATTTGCATCCCTTGTCACCCATGTCGCCCGCGCAAAGCAGGACGACACGGTAATGCAATCCAAGTGTCTGGAGGACCGACTCCGCATCTGCGGTGAGCTGCTCAAGTTCATCGTAACTCGACTCTGGGAGGGTGAACTTGACGAGTTCGATCTTGTCGAATTGGTGGATCCTTAACAGCCCGCGCGTGTCCTTTCCTGCGGAACCTGCTTCCTTTCTGAAGCACGCGGAATAGCCGGCGAGATTGATCGGCAGCTGCCAGGCCTCAAGGATCTCGTCGCGATAGAGATTGGTGACCGGTACCTCGGCGGTGGGAATCAGATATAAGCCGTCGTCCACCTTGTAAAGGTCCTCTTCGAACTTCGGCAAGTTGCCGGTTCCAACCAGGCTCGCCGTATTGACGATATACGGTGGAAAGACCTCGCGGTACCCGTTGTTTTGGGTCTGGTGGTCGATCATGAAGCTGATAAGCGCCCGCTGGAGGCGTGCTCCCCAGCCCGTGTAGACAGGAAATCCGCTTCCGGCGATCTTGGCGCCCCGAGCAAGGTCGATCAGGCCGAGCTCTTCGCCGATTTCCCAATGCGGCTTGGCCTCCCACTCGAAGGTTGGTGGCTCGGCAAAAGTTCTCACGACGACGTTGTCTTCTGGATCAGCGCCGTCGGGAACCGATTCATGGGGAAGGTTGGGAAACTTAAGCTCGATCTCCGAGAGCGCGGCTTCCAAGTCACGCACCTGTTGCTCCAGGGCCTGAATCTGGGCTTTTAGTGCAGCAGTTTCTCCCTTCGCTGCTTCGGCTTCCTCGCGCTTGCCCTGCGCCATCAGATGACCAATCGTTTTGCTGATCGCATTGCTCCGGGCTAGCATTTCATCAAGAGCATGCTTTTGTGTTCGCCACTCGGCATCGATGCGGGTGAACTCGTCGATCGGTGCCTCGATCCCTTTTCGAAGGCATTGTTGTCGCACGAACTCGGGCTGTTCGCGAAGGAGCTGGCGGTCGAGCATGAGGCTACTTTGTACCCCTATAGACCGAGTTTGTCCCACAAGCCATCGATACGGGCCTTGACATCATCGGCCATCCGGATGAGCTTGGGATAGTCGCGAGAAAAGCCATTCTCTGCCGGCCACTTGTGGGTGCAATCGAAGCCGATCTTGCCCCCAAAACCCTCTTGAACCGCAGCGTGGTCCAATTGATCGACCGGGCCTTTGCTGAGCAAGTGGTCCCTTCCGGGGTCGCAGTTTGCGCCAAGCCGGAAGAGAACTTCGCCGAAATCCTGAACGTTGCAGTCTTCGTCGAAAACGAAGACCATTTTGGTGAAGGCCAAGCCCCCGAGCCCCCAGATGGCATTCATGACCTTGTAGGCGTGGCCGGGGTACTTCTTCTTGATCGAAACGAAGGCGACATTATGAAAGCAGGATTCGACCGGAAGATTCATGTCCACGATTTCAGGGACTGTTAACTGGATAAGTGGGAGAAAGATGCGCTCAACTGCCTTGCCCATCCAACCATCCTCCATCGGGGGAATACCGACGATGGTCGCTGGGTAGACCGGCTTCTGCCGCATCGTTACGCAGGTGACATGGAGAACCGGGAAATCTTCAGCGAGGGAGTAGTAGCCCGTATGATCTCCGAAGGGACCTTCCAGCCGACGTTCGGCGGGGTCGACGTAGCCCTCGATCACAATTTCCGCATCGGCGGGCACATGAATGTCGATCGTCTTGGCTTTCACGAGCTTGGCATTCTCGCGTCGTAAGAAACCGGCAAACAGCATCTCATCGATCCCGGGTGGGAGGGGGGAAATGGCCGAGAACGTGTAAGCGGGATCCCCGCCGAGGGCCACTGCGACCTCGATGCGTTTTCCCTGGCTGCCTGCCGCCTCCATGTGCCGCATGCCAGTCTTGTGCATCTGCCAGTGCATGCCGCAAGTCTTCCGGTCGTACAGGATGACTCGGTACATCCCGACATTTCGCTTGCCGGTCTCAGGGTCATAGGTGAAGACGAGTGGCAGCGTGATATAAGGGCCGCCGTCCTCCGGCCAGCAGGTGAGGATTGGAAGGGTGGTGAGGTCCACGTCGTCGCCCTGCATGACGACCTCTTGGCAAACACCGCGCTCCACCGTCTTGGGTGGCGCTGATTTGACTTCCCCTAGCAGCCACGGAAGCTTCTTAAAGGCTTCGATGGGGCCCCTGGGAACCTCGGGCTTTAAGAGCGCTCGGAGCCGCTCAGCATGTTCCTCGAAGTCCTCGCAGGAAAGTGCCATCGACATGCGGCGCCTCGAGCCCATCGTATTGATGGCAACAGGCATGCTGTACCGAACGGATCCAGTGGGCCTGGCGCCCGGATCGATCGAAGGCTGGTTCATCACGGCACTGGTCGGATTTGGCGTCCCGAGCCGGTGGGGAGGCCCAACCACATTCTCGAATAGAAGAGCGGGACCATCGGCCTTCATCACCCGGTCTGCGACCTCGGTGATCTCCAAATACGGGCTGATGGGTTCGGCTACCCGCTTCAACGCCCGCTTTTCTTCGAGTACCTGCAAGAAGTGCTGGAAATCACGATAAGCCATGCTTCGCCAAGAGTCTACGTTTCCCATGGCCCTCCACGCTGAAGGCTGCCGGAGTCGGTAAGATTCTGAATGCCGGACTTCGTCGATGGAAAAAAGGTACAGCCAAGTTCCCGATCGAAGGCTCGTTGAGCGTTGCCGATCCGGAGATCAGGATGCCTGGCATGCCTTGATCGACCGCTATCAGCGACTCGTCTATTCGGTCCCGCGACGCATGCGGCTTTCGGACGAAGATTGCGCCGACGTCTTCCAGTCGACCTGGCAAGCGCTAATCCAGTCTCTCGACCGGATCGAGTCGATCGAATCGCTTCCAAAGTGGCTGGCGGTCACGGCATCGCGCATCGCGTCACGCACGGTTCGCATTTCGGCTCGGACTGTCCAGGCTCCATCAGACGCCGGCTTGACGCTCGAGGAAGTTGTGGCCTCAGAGGAATCCTCGGCTGAATCGAACGCCGTTGTCGCCGTGGAAGCTGAGCTGGTCCGGCAGTGTTTCCAGAGGCTTTCGACCGAGTGCCAGACATTGCTCGGCGAACTGATTGTCAAGGACGATTCGAGCTATAAAGCCGCCACAGAGAAGCTCGGGATGCCCATGGGGGCGATTGGCCCGACCCGGCGCCGGTGCCTCGAGAAACTGAGAAAGCTGCTGATCGAAAGCGGATTTTTTGACAGCAGTGTATCGGAATGAATGTAGAGTCCTCTTAATACTGAAATGGCTAAGACGTGCGCATCGATGGAGTCTGAGATCATCGCGGTCGCCTTTGGCGCGGATGGTCCGGAAGTGGTACGGCACGCCGCGGCGTGTCCAAGATGTGGCCTTCTTATGTCCCAGTTTCGAAAAATCGCCGACCGGCTTGCCGAACCCACCCACGATGCACCGGCGTCCTTGCTCAAGACGGTCAAGGCGATGGCGCTGCCAAAGGCCGTTCGACGGGCCCGCCTGTTGAGCTTGACCTTTGCCGGCTCCGGAGCGCGCTCGGCACAAGCCGATACGCTTGTTGCCGTCATCGACGCAGAAGGCTCGCAGGTGCAGCTCCTGTATCGGCAGTCCAAGGCTGGATGGGAAGTCCGGGGACGCCTTGAGAGTCCTGGCTGGACGATCGTGCGCGGAGGCAAGCGGGTTCGCCTGGATCGGGATGGCGGGTTCGTGCTGCGAACAAAGGGACTTAGCGAGACTGACTTTACGTTGCAGGGGCCTGCCGGTTCAGTGTTCGTGCCTGCTGCCGATGAGTGGACTGAGGATGACTCCCCAGGCTCTCGCTGAGCGGATCGTTTCGGCGGAAACTCCCGACGAGGCTCTTGCAATCCTGAGATCGGAAGGTGTTGCCGGCATCTCCCAAGCCTACTTTCAGCAGGTTGCCAGCCTCCAGGGATCGAGCCCTGAAGCCGCTTCGCGTGCGGCGTCGCTGTGGCGCGCGGTCCGTGAAGGTGGAGACGAGCCGGCTTATGCATTGAGAGCGAAGGCGGTGGGCGAGCGGCTCCGCGGCCAGTGGGAAAGGAGTGCCAAGAGCTTTCTCGCGGCCGCGAGACTCGCTGACCGTGACGTGGAACGCCTCACTTTCAAGATCGGCGCCGTTGATAGCCTCGCTCGGGCTGGACGGGTGCCGGAGGCACTTAAATTGGGGAAGTCGATTCGAAGGAGCTTGCTTGCGATGGGTGAGCCCGCCATGGCCGCGCGAGTCTCCCTCAATATTGGCAACGCTCTGCTGTGGCAGGATCGTCACAAGGAAGCCAGATTCTATCTGTCTGAGGCGATCGGTCCCCTTGGGCAAGGTGGCTTCATGGTAGAGGCCGCGTCTGCCCGCCTTGGGCTATCCACGTCGTACCTTTTTGCCGGCGACACGCGCGAGGCCCTGCAGGAAGCAGAGTCAGCGCGAAGCGAGTTCGAGCAACTGGGCATGTCGTTTCATGCCGCTATCGCCGACGTGAACATCGCGCATGCTCGAATTCTGCTCGGCGAACCGGATCAAGCCATCAATTTGCTTCTTGAAGCTGAGCCGAAACTCGCCGAATCTGTCGTTGACGGGGCGAATGTGCGCGAGTTTCTCGGTGACGCGTATGTCCGGCTGAACCTTTGGGAGGAAGCGGCAGAGAGTTTCACCCGCTCTCTGGAATGCCCGGGCCCGCTTCCAAAGGCCAATGTCGCAAACTGCTACCTTGGCATCGGGATCGCCCGAGCGGCGTCCGGCGATCGAGCTACCGCGCTGAGGTGCCTGACTCGGGCGGGACGTCTCTACGAACAACTGGGTCTGTTCGCCTGGGCGTCATCTGTCTATTCGCAACGGGCCGAACTGGAGCGGCGGCGCGGTCGTTTTTCTGTCGCTGCGGCGCTTGCCAGTGAAGCTCTTGACCTTTCGGACAGAGGCCGCTCGGCTTACCACCGCCTGGATGCTCTGATCGTTTCGGCTCGAACGGCGCTTGATGCCGGCCAAAATGCCCGGGAACTCATTCGCTCGGCAAAGGAGCTTCAACGCCGAAACGCTTTTAGGGGCCACTTGTGGAAAGTGCAGTCTCTCGAGGCACTCGCCGCTCAAGGACCGGAGCGCCTTCGGCTCTTGCGTCGAGCGTATCGGTCGATTCTTCGGGACCGTGCCCGCACGACCTCGATCACGTCGCGAATGAGCTACCTTCGCGATAAGGAGGAGATTCTTCAGGAGTTCCTGCGCGTCTTGCTTCTCAATCCATCGGCGCCCAGCATTCGTGAGGCGATTCGGGTCGTTGCGAACACCCGTGCCGTTGCATTGCTCGACGAGATTGCATCTGCCACCGCGATCCTCTCTGAACGGCAGCAAAAGGCTCTCTCCGACTTGCGGCTTGAACTTGCCGCGTCAGAACCCGAGACCATGATCGGCACTCCTTTCCGCGGCTCGGTGGCCAGCAAGATTGGTGCGGCCCAACTTCGCACTCGCTGGATCGAGACGGCCCGCAATATCGAATCGGCTGCAAGGTCGGTTCGCAAGGCACCTTCTGGCGGCTCGGTTGTCGTGGTTGAAGCCGGCAATCGATTCGTTGGCTTGCACGGGTCCGATGCAGTTCCTCTCGGGCTAACGCCTGAGCAGCTGATGCGCGATCTGCCGTGGCTGGACTACGAGATTCTCGGTCCGGCAAAAGGCTCGCCCTCCGTCGCAACCTGCGCCTTAAACCGACTTGCCGCAGGGGCCCTGAAGAACTGGGACCCGAGATGGCCGTCCAACCTGTGCCTGACCGGCAGCTTGTGGAATCTCCCTTGGGCGTTTATGTTCGATGCGGCCTCGTTCGACGAGGAGCCCGTGTATTGCCTGCACCCGTCAGCTCAACTCCCAACGCAGTCGCTCACGGACCTCAAGAGGAAGCCCGCCGCTCTATGGATCAGTCGTGAGCCAGGGATTGCCATGACGTCGGCCGAAGAAGCCTTCCTGAGAGCTCAGTTTCCACAGCTGCGCGTGATCGATAGCGCGCGCGAAGCGCGTCGCTCGCTGGATTCGGCAGATCTCGGCCTTCTCCATGTTGCTGCACATGCCAGGCACAACCCCGAGAATCAGATGTTTTCCCACGTTGAGTTCACCGACGGCAGAATCTACGCCACGGAGATCGCCCGAAGTGGGGTGCGGTGTGATCTCGCGGTTCTGTCGGCCTGTGAAACCGCAAAGATGTCCGCCCATCATGCCGCGGAGCCGACCGGGCTCGTCAGAGCCTTTCTTGCTCGAGGATGCCGTGCGGCGATCGGGAGCCAATGGCAGCTTGACGACGAAGCTGCCGCTGTGATGAGTGCGAGTTTTTACCAGGCCCTTTTGCAAGGTGCCGAGATCACTGAGAGTCTGCGGGGAGCCAGGCGAAAAGTTAAAGCTTGGAAGCCGCACGTATACTATTGGGGAGCCTTTGCGTTGTTCGCAGGCTATCCCCGGGAGAGGCCATGATGAAGTTCCGTTCCATTTGTTGTTCCTGTCTTCTGGCGGTGTCGGCTGCAGCATTAGCCCAAATTTCATTCAGTCAACCCAAGACCCTACCCACCCCAAGGTTCATTTGCCGGCTCAAGGATGGCGCCGATGTGTTTCGCATCGCTCGTACCTATCGGCTTTCATTGGTCGATCGAACTCAGAACGCGCCGTTTGCGCTTTTTCAGCCTAAGTTCACCGGAGACCACCATCCGGTCCAGGAACAAATGCGACTGGATCCAGAGATTCTGTGGGTCGAAGATGACGCCGTTATCGACACCCCCGAGGGACAAGCGGCCAAGGGAGGCACCATTGCCGCCGTCGGCGGAATAGATGGCCTGTACGAAATGAACGATGGCTTCTTGAATCAGATCAATTGGAGCGAGGCTCTGGCCAACGCTGCGGGCCGCAATGTCACGGTTGCCGTGTTGGATACGGGTCTGTCTCCCCATCAAGTGGAGCTCTGGACCAGGGTTGTGGTGTCAGCGAACTTTGTGGAGAAGGGCAGCCAAGCCTATGACCTTCCGTACGGAACGGACTCCAATGCCAACGGCTTCCTGGACGAGGGCGCGGGTCACGGGACGATGGTTGCCGGCTTGCTTAGCATTCTCGCCCCCAGGGTCGACCTTGCGATCGCACGCATAGCCGACAGCGACGGGCACTCTTCCGCGTGGCTGGTTGTGAAGGGACTTGCGTTTGCGGTGAACTCCGGTGCGGAAGTTGCCAACATCAGCCTCGGGTCTATTCCACAGATCGTGGCGCTTTCTGACACCATGAATTGGTGTGAAGAGAAGAACCTTCTCGTCGTTGCTCCCGTGGGGAACGACGACGCTGATCGAGCCCGGTACCCAGCCCGTATCGGCAAGGTGGTGGCCATCGCCGGGCTCTTGCCTGACGACACGAAAGCGCCTTTTAGCAACTGGGATGGCTCGACAGACTCTTGCGCCCCTGCTACGGGACTGGTCGGTCCCTGGTGGGATGACGAGTACTACGCCATTTGGTCCGGCACTTCCTTTGCCTCGCCAATGGCTGCAGCCGGGATTGCCAATGCCCTGCGCCGTACCACGCCAAAAGATGCCGGGGACCTGGAAGATGCCTTGCGAACCTCTGGCCAGAACATCAACCACCTGAACCTTCCCTACGCGGATCAGCTGGGAACCAAGTTGGACTTCGTTAATCTCGACCTTGCTATTCGGTCATTGAACTGATTCGGGTTTTTGCCATAGAAGTTTATTTACATTTTCTAAGATCCGTGTATCGAACTCAGGTCTAGATTCTCCTTTACAGCAGACCCCCTTGAAATTGGGTGGTAAGGAGAAGAATGAAAACCAGACCAACTTGCGCACACATTGCGCTTTCGATCGTGATGGCAACCGCCATCGTCGGTTCGGCAAAGGCCGATGTTCAGATGTCCGAGGCCGTTCTGCTTGGAACCGGACCCCAACCCTCTGGTGTAGCCGCTGGAGACTTCAATCGGGACGGGTTTGCAGACTTGGCGGTTACCGTCGATGCACCTGACCGGGTCCAGATCTATTTCGGAAACGGTACGGGCTACGGTGCGGCCGTAAACTACCAGGTAGGTTCCGGAGTCGGTGCAGGATCGATCATCGCCTCCGATGTTGATGGCGACCTTGACGCCGACCTGCTCGTCGCGCTACAAAACTCGGCTTCGGTTCGGGTGCTTACCAACAATGGAGCCGGCGTGTTTGCGCTGGGGCAACTTGTCGCGACCGGCAGCAATCCCCGAAGTCTGGCACAAGGCAACTTCGGCGGTTCAGGCCTGAATGACTATGTATCGGTGAACCGCGACAGTAACTCGGTTACCGTGCTGATGAACTCTGCCGGCACCCTATCCGCGGCATCGGTTGCGGTCGGAACCGACCCTAGAGCGGCTGCCATCGCGGACATTGACCGCGACGGTGACCTTGACTTGGCGGTAACGAACAGTGATGATCGCAACGTCCAGGTACTCCTCAACAACGGCGCTGGTACCTTTGTATCGGGCGGCACGTTTGGCGTTCACTTCGGTGAAAAGGCATCCGGAATTGCTGCTGGCGACCTTGACGGTGACAATGACGCCGATTTGATGGTTTCGTTCGATCGCAACGGCACCACCGGCATGCTGGGCGTGATGCTGAACAACGGCACCGGCGGCTACTCGAATGCAGGCAGCTTTCTCACGGGTGGTCAGAATCCGGACCAAATCGTTCTTGCCGACCTCGATGGCGATGGGCGACTTGATGCCATTGTGAACAACCAGGACACTGGAACGGTTGCATTCCTTCCGGGGCTCGGTGGAGCAACCTTTGGGGCAGCGATTGTACGCAATTCCGGTGCGGATCCCACGGGCGTTACCGGTGCAGATCTCGATGGCGATGGCGATATCGACATTGCCGTTCCGAATCGTAGCTCCAACAACGTCGCTCTGTTCGAGAACCTCGCTCCAGCTGCGTTCCAGTTCTTTGGACCGGGATCGTTCACGTTGGTTCGCGGTCGCCAGGTCTCCGGAGATCTCGGCTCGCTCCAGACCAGCGATGACAGCAGTCTGGTCGTGTCGATCGGTCTCGTCCTGAACGGCGCCGAAGCCCCTGTGCAAGTGCGGCTGGACGGTACCGCTCCAACCGCAACTCCGAACGAATTGCGATTCAAAATCGAATCCAAGGGATCGCTCACCGGAATCAGCCAGCAGGTCCAGCTGTTCAACTGGCAGACCAACGCTTATGAGACGCTCGACACCCGCACAATCGGGACCCTTGACGGCATTGTCGAAGTCAGCGTTCCGACCAACGCAGCTCGATTCGTCCAGCAGGGAACCAACGCGGTTCGCGCCCTGGCCAAGTACAAGGTGAACTCGCCGAGCTTCTCAGCGTGGAGCATCTCGATTGACCTGGCTCAGTGGTCTTCGCGCTAATCCCACATTCATAGCTTAGTCCCTCCTTTGGATCGCCCTTCCCTCACGGGAAGGGCTTTTTCTTTTGTTGGGAAGGTGCTAGGGTAGCGCGGCCCGTTTCAGATCGCTATCGCTTGGGTTTCGGCCAGTCCTTTGCCGGGCGCAAGCCAACCTTCAGCGTACTGAAGCCGTCGATCTCGAAATGCTCCACCCGAAGCTTGTGATCGCCGCCAAGCTTGACCTTCACGGTGTACGTTGTAGGAACCTGCCACTTCCAGCTGTCGACGATCAGTTTGTCGTCGAGCCAGACCCGACACCCGTCGTCCGTGGTCACGTCGATGAAATACTCCCAGTCGAAAATCGTGAATCGGCCCTCCGCAACCGTTGCAAAATGATCGCTGCCGACACCTTGGGCGGGGGAGCCGCCCCAGGAATAGTCCAGTGAGGTCGTCTTTTCGGTCTTTACCGGACTTCCACCGATAACGGTGCGAAAGGCTTCAGGTTGACTCCGAGGTTCCTGGGTCTTGGGGGCATAGTTATACCAAGACACCGTCCAGTCGATCGGAGCTCTGAAGAGTCGATATTCGAAGCGGTAGGGCTTCCCTTTGGGAATCGTCTCTCCCATTGGCGTAACAAGCGTGTGGTCGCCGATGTAGTCGAGGCCGACGACGACATTCACGACCTGCCCGGGTGTCAAGCGCAAATCGAAGTGTCCGGGTATGCGGTCGTCATCGGCAAATAGCCGCTCAAATCCACGCCGTTCGCGCACGACCCACCTGCCAGGGGGGCCAAGTACCTCGAATCGGAGGAGGTCGGTATCTCCGGTCTTCTTTTGAACATCGTCGGGGGCGAGGCCCCGGGGCCAGATCTTCGGTGACTTGAAGTCATACGGTCCCCATTCGTCAACTAGAATGTACTTGCGGCCACGGGCTTGCCCGGGTTTAAGAAAGGGGTTGCGTCCGTTCGGCAAAGGCTTGGGCGCATAGTTCCACACCTGGCTGGGAACCGCCATGAGGTTTTGGCCCAGGGGGTCCCTTCCGAGCGACAAGGATCCTGGGTTTGAACCGGGATAGGGGTTCCAATTGTGCACGAATCGGTCGTCGTACCGGTCGGGGTAGGGAAGGATCAGATTTCCACTGCCTTGCATGATTCGAGGAAATCGGGCAGGTTGGCCCGTTCGGATCGTCGCATCGACCTTCGAATCAAACTTAACAGCCTTCAGCTCTTCCACGGCACGCGCCGTGCCGATTGCGGCAACATCGCCCCAGTCAAAGCCGGTTAGGGTTCCCTGGAGCCGGAGCAGAGGATCGCTGTGCATTACCGCATTGCCGAGAAACTTGAAATTGATAGTATCCCGAACCGATGCTACGGTCTGGCCAATACCAAAGAACAGGTTGCCAGAAACCTCAGAGTCCCGGCTCCGGGTGTCGCGGTTCTTCGGATAGCCCCAATTGGGATCTTGCGAAGGGTTCTGCCAGATCGACAGTGCCATGTTGTCGCGGAAGAACAGGTTGTTATAAAACTTGTTATCTTGCCCATGTTCCAGTGCGATGCCTTCGGCATTATAGGCAAACACATTGCCCAGTACCAGAGTGTCGTAGCTGTAGCCTCCCCAAATACCGTGCCAGCACTCCATGATCAAGTTGTTCACGAATTGGTTCCTGCTGAACGTGGCTTCGATACCATTCGTTGGCGCATGGCTCCAGTCGTTGCCATAGAGTAAGTTGTCGTTGCACCCGCCTTGGCCGGTATCCATGGTGGTTTGACCTGCCCAGAGGAAAAATCCATCGCCTCCGTGCGTCACCGAATTGTAGGCGAAGATGTTACGGTGGCTCTGTTCATAAATTATAATGCCGGCTGAATCCTGCCCCCGGTTCCACCGTCCATGCGAATACCCTCTTACGCACCAGTCGATGTTGTTATGCATGATCCGGTTATCGCTGCTGTTGTACATCGCTAGGCCGCAGGCGCTCAGGAAGCTGAAGCTGTTATTCCAAACCAAGCCTCCGTCGCAATTGGTTAGCATGAGGCCGTTTTGGCCGCCCTCCACGGTGCATCCTTTGACTTCGAATTTATCGCAGTCTCGAAGATAAATGCCGGTGCCAAAGCGCATCCACTCGTCTTTCTCATTGCGGTGGTAGCTCATCCAGTCTGCTTCGTCTTCCCGCTCGATCGTCGACCGTAGCCGCTGCTTCCAGCCGTAACCAAAGTCGCAGTTATAAAGCCGCAGGCCCTCGACATCCCGGGCGACCAAGCCGAATCGATACCCCCGTGTTCGGAGCCCCCTGATCGTAACGTTTTTGCCCGCAACGATGACCGCGGTGCCTTTCCTCTGATCGGGTGGGCTTGCGATCGGCGTGCCCTGTAGGCGAAGCCCGGTGCAGTCGACCACCAGGTTTTCGCCCCGGATCGTGATAACGCCAGACTTTCCGGCGTCGTCGGCGTTTGAGGGAGCGTAGTTGCCGCCCAGGATCCGGCAGGACCGGGTGATAGTTATGCCATTCTTGAACTGCACGGTGGGCAACTTGGCCTGACTGAGAACCGCAGGCAACGCGAAGGGCGCAAGCGTCATGCTGCGATTTTAGCCGGGAACGGCTTTAAGGGACGAACTCAGTCTCTGGCTTCCGGGCTTTGAAGGCCCTGAAGTCGCTGCTGCGGATGTTGTTCCAAGTCCGGACAGAGGCGCTGCCATCGACAAACACGTAGTGGCCCTTGTTACGATGGCCAGGGGTGGGCTTGCCGTTGTACCAGCTGGCGCAGCCCGGAGGTCCCTGATCGGCCGCCCCCTGTGCCGGCACGTTTCGCCCGGCGAGTTTGCACGTGTCGCAGTTGATGAAGCCGGAACCCCAGATGCCGCCGACGTACTGGTCGTCCACGCTGATCGACCACTGTTCGACCCATGCCACGGTGTTGCTTGGCTGATCGAACTCCGAGTTCTTGCGTCCAGCCATGTCCCAGTTGCCAGGGCCCACTTTCTTGTAGACACCGGTATTGGTGTCCCTGCCGCCGGCCTCGACCGTGTTGATTTCACCCACGTAGGCGTAGCTGCGGTAGAGCGCCTTCTTTTTGTAGTTGCCGTCCCACCACGGGACGCTATCCACATGTTGCCGTTTGTTATTGTCGCTCGGGCATTTCCAGATCTGGTCGCTCTTCACGTATGGCATCAGCTGCATGTCGGGCGGCAGATAGTCCGTATTTCCGCCGTTGATCGGAGGCGTTCGCGCCGCCCACGCCGGCAAGACGTCGTTCGAGTCTCCCGCATACATCGCTGTTGCAACGCCCACCTGCCGCAGGTTGCTCAGACAGGTGGATTGCCGGGCCGACTCCTTGGCTTGGGCGAATACTGGGAACAAAATAGCAGCCAGAATGGCGATGATGGCGATGACCACCAACAGTTCAATAAGCGTGAACGCCCGGCTCTTCATCTGACCATCACTATATCACGGCCAACACCCAATTTCACCGTAACCGGCAAGCCTATCAGCTACAACCGTACCGCTTCTCGAACCATCGGACGGTTTTCGGCCATCTCTAGCCTCGCAGCCGGGATGTTTGGGTCGTGCTGAAACACGACAAGCCAGTCGTTCTCCACGGCCCGATTGATGAAGTCTGCCTTTTCTACCATCGCCGTTGCCGCACAGATGTCGTAGCCCATGACGTAGGGGATCGGCAAGTGGGCGGAAGTCGGAATCAGGTCGCTGGGGAAACAGATGGTTTGTCCGCCGGCTTCCAGGGTCAACCAATGCAGGCCCGCGGTGTGGCCATCGGCCCGATGTAGCCTCAATCCCGGCCAAATCTCATCCCCGTCGGACGTCAAGGTGAGATCAACTTGATCAAGCACGTCGAAGTTTTCGGCGAGATAGCTTGCCCGTTCCCGCAGATTTGGGTTGCGGGCATTGTCGAGATTCGCACCCGGAACGAAGTGGCGGGCAGCAGGGTAGCGGGGTCGCAGAGCCCCCGCCGGATCCCGAAACGAAAGGCCGCCTGCGTGGTCGAAATGCAGGTGGGTGATAACGACGTCGGTCACGCCATCCACAGCTGGAGGCATCCTTGGTTCGAATCCAAAAATCTCCTGCGATTTGGCATCCCACTTGTCGCCGCATCCGACGTCGACAAGTAGCTTTCGGTCGTTCCACTGCACGATCAGGGATCGAGCAACCATCTCGATACGGTTCTGTCCGTCTGGAGGCGCGACGCGGGACCAGAGCGGCTTCGGTACTGAGCCGAACATCGCCCCGCCGTCCAATCGAAAGCTGCCATGAACATGGAGGCTTATGTCGTATGGACCGAGAACCATGGTCCTGCAGGATATCCCAGGGCATCGAATTCGTTAGGCGAAACGCTCCGAAGCTTGTAGAATGAACCCATTAGCCCCGGGGTTGGGGTGGAGGTGTTTTAAAGATGAATTTGCTGCCATTGACGATGTGGTGGGTTGGGGTCGGCGTCGTGTCGCAGGACATCGAGATCGACCGTGTGGGACGAGAGACGACCCTTGGCTGGAACAAACGGGCTTTCTATCGCACCGAAGCAAGGGTCGATCGCCTTCGGACGATCCGCATTGGCAGCAGCATGGTCTTTCTTTGGGAGGAGACGGACAGAAGCGGCATCAACAAGCCTAGGTATGCGGTTTCTCTCGACGGCCAGACGATTGACCGTGTCGCAACGTCCCAAGAACGCCTTTCCTTACGGTATGGGGAAATCGAGCCACTCACCCCGCCCCGGAACCTTCCGACAGGGTGGAAGGCGGCGCCCTCAAACGAAATGTACATTGTTCAATTCCACGGACAGCCGCTCGACGCGTTCACGGAAGCGGTAGCCCAGGCAGGTGGAACCGTCTTCAACTTTCTTCCCGAGACCGCTTACGTGTGCCGTTTGCCAGGAGAGGCTGTCAAGGCGGTCAGGGCCCTGCCCTTGGTGCGTGCCGTAGCCCGATTTGAGCCCGCCTATCGAATCGATCCGCACCTTCTTTCGGCCTGGAGATCGGGATCGCTCGATACTAAGAAGTACATCATCCAAACGTGTGGCGACGATCCGGCACTGAAGCGCCACGCGGCGTTTGCTATCGGCCTCGTGGGAGGCCGAATCGAGGACTGTCCACCCGAAGGCACGTTGATGATCGTTGAGTTGACGCCCGCACAGTTACCGCTGGCAGTTGCCTGCAACGGGGTGCTTTGGGTGGACGAATGGTCGACCCCCGGTGTCGATATGAGCAATGTGAGAACCGTGAATGGCGGTCTCTTTCTTGAGAACAATACGCCGTACCGTGGGCAAGGCGTCAATGCCCACGTTATCGACACCGGCGTGCGTGCAACACACGACGCCATCGACACCCGGCTCACGGTGAGAAACAACTCCGGGGATACGAGTCACGGAACGTCGACCTCGGGCATCGTTACCGGCAACGGCGCCGGGACGTCGAGCGGAACGGGCATGCTGCCGCTGGGCAACCTGGCGTTTACGGTGATGGTTTCCAACTGGAGCACGGCCTCACGGCTGGCTTGGACGCAGAACACGGTGAACACCTACAACTGCGTCCTCGAATCCAACAGCTGGGGAGACACGCTTACCGGCCAATATACGACGATCTCCTCCAGCCTGGACGAGATTATTTTCAAGACCGACCTTCTCATCTGCAATTCGATGAGCAACTGGGGCAACAACCAGCAAGTGCGTCCCCAAGCGTGGGCAAAGAACATCGTGGCCGTTGGCGCCGTAAACCACTTCAATAACGCAAACACCGCCGATGACCGTTGGCAAGGAACCGGCAGCATTGGACCAGCGGCAGACGGTCGGATCAAACCTGAGCTGTGCTTCTGGTACGACAGCATCCAATGTCCGAGCAACTCAAGCGATACCAGTTACACGACGGGCTTCGGTGGAACCAGTGCCGCGACCCCGATCGTGGCCGGCTGTTTCGGCCTGTTCTTCCAGATGTGGGGCGACGGCGCGTTCTTCAACTCAAACCTTGGATCATCGGTGTTCGCGAATCGCTGCAAGTCGACCACGGCCAAAGCGTTTCTCATCAATACCGCCAACCCGTACAACAATAACGGCGCGCTGCCTTTTGCGGACATTACGCGGTACGTCCAAGGGTGGGGGCTTCCAAACGTGCAAAACATCTTTGACCGAAGGGAAGCGATGTTTGTCGACAACGAGTCGACAGTTCTCACCAATCTCCAGACCGCACGTTATCAGATGATCGTCCTCGCTGGAACGCCGGAGCTTAGGGCCACGATGGCTTACATGGATCCTTGGGCTGCGCCAAATTCCAATCCGACGCGCATCAATGACCTGAATCTCAAAGTGATAGCCCCCAACGGGGCCATCTACCACGGCAACAACGGGGCGACATCTTCTATCTGGACGGCTCCCGGCGGCGCACCCGATGGCAAGAACACGGTCGAGAACGTCTTCGTTAAAGCGCCCACTCCGGGCATCTGGACGATCGAGGTCAACTGCGCCCTCCTGGCCCAGGATGCCCGCACGGAGACCAACGGCGTTAACGACGTCGACTTCGCGCTTGTCGTCAGCGGAGTCAAGGCGCACGTTGCCGCTGATTCAATGTCAGCGATCAACGGCAATGTCACCGGTGGTGTGGCGGCAGATCTGGGTACCAGCAACAACAAGAAGGTCGAAATGGTTTCGACATCGGGCGGCGTGGGATCGCCCGAAACGACACTCGAAGTGACTTCCAAACCATTCCCAAACATGCCGGTAAAGGCCAAATTGCGAGTTGAATCCAGCTCCGCCGATGCCGATGTGATCCTGCAAGTGGAAGCACTGAACCATAAGACCGATCAGTGGATCGTGATCGGAAACGGGCAGCCGATCAATGGCGCCGATTCGGTCCGTGTCATTGAGCTCGGTTCGACGGCCGGATTGCTCGATGGTAACCGGGTAATGACGGTGCGTTGCCGCTGGAAGCGCGAGGCCACCGGAGCGGAGATCACGTCAGGCTGCGATCAGATTGTTTGGGACCTTACGCCGATAAAGCCGAATCTCGGGAGCCCCCAGCCCTAGCGCTGGATGTGCGCAGGGCTGGGGTTTCTATGGAAGCCTGCCGAAAATGCCGGTATGGCAGCCCCTGCCCTCACGCCCGTTCGGCTGAACCTTGGATGTGGATCCGACATTCGCCAGGAGTGGATCAACGTTGACCTGCATCCCTCAGATCCCAGAGTCGTTCAGGCCTCGTTTCCCAGCCTCCCGTTCGGCGACGACTTTGCCGACGAGATTGTCCTAAGCCACGTCCTGGAGCATTTCGGCTACCGGGACGGATTGACCCTGTGCCATGAGATTTACCGGGTCCTAAAGCCTGGTGGCCATGCCCTGATCGAGGTGCCCGATATCGCCTGGTGTATGGCCCAGTTTCTTGGTGCACCAGAGATGGGTGACTATACGGATCCTGCCGGCGATTACTCGACGCACCACAAGTGGGGTCTCTTTGCCCAGGGCATTTGGGGGGACCAGCACCACGATGGCCTGTTCCATAAGTGGGGATTCACCGCCCATCGGCTCTTGGCTCAACTCGGGCATGTGGGCTTTCGGCCCGTGGAGGTGCGCTTCGTGTTCTCGCACGGGGTGCAGTGTCTATCGGCCGCTTGCTCCAAATAAAACGGAGAAGCCCGACTGCGGATAAAACAGCCGGGCCCGAAACGAGAATTGAACGACAGGATTCTGACGCACACGTTTGACCATGGCTTGGCTCATAGCCAGCTTTTGATGGATTTCCAATGGGCTTATGGCCGCCGCACCAGCCAGGCCGGGCAACCGAATCGATGGAGGACCGTATTACTGTGAAAGTGCTTCAACGCGTTGGCGCAACCATTGTCTTGCTTCTATCGGTAAGGCTTGTTTCGGCCGACAGGGTCGACGACATCGTCTCGGCCACGATGAAGGAGGCTCAAATTCCCGGGCTGTCGGTGATTGTCACCAGGCAAGGAAAGGTGATCAAACATAAGGCCTATGGCATGGCCAATCTCGAAGTGGATGCCGCTGCCTCTACCGACTCGGTGTTTGAAATCGGGTCGGTTACCAAGCAGTTCACTTCCGTCCTTGTGATGCAAGAAGTGGAGAAGGGCGCCCTCAAGCTGGATGAATCGATCGCCTCGGTGGTGCCCGAATTGCCTGAGGGTTGGAAGGCCGTAACGCTACGGCAGTGCCTGACCCATACCGGCGGCTTGCCGGAGTACCTGGCCCTGGGAATCAGCCTCCGTTCCGACTATGGGCGTGCCGAACTCATCGAGAAGGTCGGTAAACGACCCCTCGACTTCGAACCTGGTTTGACCTGGTCCTATTCGAATACGGGCTACTTCCTCGCGGGAATGGCCTTGGAAGAGGTCACCGGCAAGGAGTGGAAGGAGCTCGTCCAAAGCCGCATCTTTGATGTGCTCGGCATGAAGCGGTCGTTCATACAGTCGCCGTTCAAGGTCGTGAAGGGTCGAGCATCGGGATATACCGGCCAGCAGCAGAAGCTCAATAGTGAGACTCTTCGTTATGCAACCGCCTATTCCGCCGGCGCCATCTTATCGACGACGGGCGACTTGGCGAAGTGGGATGCAGCCCAAGGGTCGAGCGTGCTCTTGAGCGCGGCGAGCTGGCGCGAACTCTGGACTCCCATCAAACTAAATAGCGGCCGCCCATACCCTTATGGACTTGGCTGGGCGGTGGAGGAACGCCAAGGCCAGCGGTGCTACTCCCACGGCGGCAACACCTTTGGATTCTCGTCGATGATCACCAAGCTGCCCGAGCACGGACTTTCCGTCATCGCCCTCGCCAACGCTGCTGGCCAGGATCTCAGCGCGCTTACCTGGGAGGTCGCCAAGTCCTTCCTGCCATCCAAAACCCTCCAGGTCCGACCGGCAAAGCCCATTGAGATCGACAGATTCCGACTTTCCGCCATCCAGTCGGGCATTGAGGCGATCTGCGACAGCAAACCCACGTCAGCCGCCTTGGATCCAGAGATCACAGCAATGATGAAAACCTCACGCGGACGCGCAGGAGGACCGCTTATGAGGATTGCGCTGGGCCGAATCGTGAGGATCGTAGCCTATAGCCAGCGTCCGGAAGGCAAGGACACGTGGTACGAGATCGATGTCGTCGCAGAGAAGGAAACGCTGCCGGCGAAGGTTCTGATTGGCAGCGATAACCGGTTGGTCCGGTTCGACGTCGGAGGCTAGCCCAAGGTAACTTGAGCCCATGTTGGGCCTTCGTGTGGCTTGGTGCCTCGCCATGGTGCCGGTGCTTCTCGCCTGCGGGCACGACCGGGTCAAAATCGAGGATCTGGCTGACACGATCGAGATCCAATCTGGGCCGGACGCGGAAAGCAAGAATCTCGCCAAGAAGCTGGAAGACTCGCTCATGGGCGAGCTAAAGGCAACCCACGCGACCGAGCAGGTCGTCCTCCAAGAGCCATCGCAGTTGGATGAGCTCTCCCATCGCCTCAAGCAGAGCCAAAGTGAAGTGGTTGTCGTCGTGGGACTTCAGCCGAAATTCCGTGGAGAGGTGAGCAACGCGATCAACGTGGCCGTTAGGCGTCTCGACGAACAGGGCACCAAAGTTTTCACGGTTCTTGCCGATCTTCCCGAAACCAGGCGGCGCGCCTATTTTGGCTTTGAGCCAGGGAGTAAAGACCGCGACATTGACGCGCTGGCCGATCTTGCGGCGAGGCAGATCGTCGGATCCCACGTACACAAGCGACAGATTGCTACCTTTCAGATTCTGCGGCCGTCTGACCGGGAAGGATAGGTGAGTCAGACATGAGCCGAAAACCGACACTAAAGAGCATTTGGCCTTTCGGTAGGCCGAAAAACCCCGGCTTTGGGATCGACCGGTGCTACTACATGCTCGTGTATTCCACCCATCCCGTCCTTCCTCCCATCGTCGCCCTCGTGAACCCGAAGGGCGATGGTGGCGCCGTACCAGGGTTTGGCGTGCCTCTTGATAAGGGTCGTGACAAGGAAGAGCTTGGACGGCCCATGACTCGTGGCAACTACGCGGTTAGCTCTCTCGATCAAAAGACGGTCCTCCGGATGATGGTCATGCCGAAGGAAGAAACCGGTGCGGATCCAACTCGCATTCTCGATTCCCCGCTCTCGGCGAACTGGGATGAAGAGGTCGTCAACCGGATTCGTGCAACCTGGAACATCCTGCAATTCACCTTCGAAAGCCACGATGCGATGGTCTATCCGGCACTCGACTTTCTCCAGTCGATCCTGATCCGTGCCGCGAGTCTTACCGACGGCATTATCGCGGATCCTCTCATGCATGCCTGCTACCTTTCCGAGCAGGCGCTCGCATCCGATCGGATCCGACCCGTCGATGCTCGCGAGCACGTTGGCGTCCACGCCGCCGTCCCGACAATGACCACCGCCGGGCTCGTCAAATTCGGGTCACCAGAGTTTCGAATGACCGGCCTGACGCAGGAGGACCTGGAGACGGCGAGTATCTTCCTGCTCAGCGTTGCGCAGGGTTATCTCGGTGGCGCCAAGTTCCAAATCGGCGACCTTCTAGGCTCCCCCAGCGCTCCGCTGATCATTACGGAAGTTCCAGCCGTGGTAGGCATTCCCGTGATGCCTCAGTTCGAACTGCTTCCGAAAAACCACGAGACGATTCAACAGTGCCTAGCGGCTTGGTCAGAGGGGAAGTAGCCACATCTCTTCCTGAGGAACCGACAGCCACTCGCATCCATCGGATGTGACCACCACCATGTCCTCCAAGCCCAGATAGCCCCTGCCCTCAAGGGTCACTCCGAGCTCCAGCGTAAACACCATGCCCGGTTCGATGGAGAGGGTTGGGCTTCTGCCGTATCGATCCCATAGCGGCCCGAGCAGGGCCCCACCGTCGTGAGCCGAGCGACCAACCTGGTGCCCTAGCGCATGCAGGTACTCGGGATATCCCTGGCTTACCAGGAACTCCCTTGCCGCGGCGTCCACTTGCCAGCCCTCTCTCCCGGGTTTGAGGGTTTGGTACCCGGCCATGATCGCACCTTTTACGGCCCGGAATGCAGCGTCGACGTCTTCGGGTACTTCATCCCCCACGTACCACGAACGCTGAAGGTCGGAGGAATAGTCTTCTACCAAAACGCCGAGGTCCACGTGAAAGACGTGCCCAGGTTGAATCGAGATCGTGGAAGATGGGATACCGTGACCGATCATCGACTCTGGTCCAGAGTTGACGATCGGATCGCCCTCGGGATCCCAAGACCATCCGAGCCCCCTTTCCCTCATCATTCGATGGACTTGGTCGAAGATGTGCCGCTCGGTAACGCCTACTCTGGCGATGCCGGCGATGTCCTCAAACAGCCGGTCAGTCGCCTCGATCGCCTTCTGCATCCGAGCGATTTCCGAGGGCGTCTTTATTGCCCGAAGCGCACATACGGTGGATTCCGCGCTGACTAAGGAGTTGGCAAAGCGAGTGCCCGCAAGGACCTCGTTGAGATGCAGCCACATTCCGTGGGACAGGCCATCGGCTTTGTCATCGTCCACGGAGTAGTTGAGGCCGATCTTTCCATTGGGTGGCACGCATGCTTCCAGTGCGGCAAGGAGGCCGTCGCGGATGCCTTGAACGTACGGAACCACCTCGTCCCAGTCACCCGAAGCGATGAGTGGATCGGCGTCGTAGTTGCCGACTACCGCGATTCTCTTTCCGGTAGCGGTAACGATCAGGGCTGACGCCCAGGTGAGACCCCCATCCAGGATCAGTGGCAATACGGGATCTCCGCCGGCAGCCGTCTCGCGCACAAACGTCATCCAGACATCGACGCCCGATCGGTCCAAGAGTCGAACGGCTTGCAGGAGTTTTTCTCGGGTCAGGCTGCTCATGGTGCAGTTCTACCGCCTTGGATCGGGCAAGTAACGTGCAGTATCATGACGCGTATGAGCTTGCCTGGGGCGGACGCAACCAGATTTGCCACCGTCGCCATGCGTATGGCGGCGATCAATGGGACCTATGCGGCCCTAGGGCAGCTCACGGCAGCGTGCCTTTGGGCAGCGGTTCCGGTCGCCATCATCTTCTGGACCAAGTGGTGGTGGATGGCCGGGCTGTGGGGATTCGCCACCGCGATCGGCGCCTTGGCCATGGTCCGCCGACGGCATGCCGACGCACAGTCGATGCCCTTCACGTGAGGTGGCGGCGATTGCGACGAGGACGTCGCTGACGAGACCGATTACACCGGGGATGAGACGGAGGAAGATACAGCGGAGGGCGCCGACCTGGACGGTATCGACTGGGACCGGCTGCACCGTCGGTTCTGGGCCTTTCATGCTTTAAGCTCGGCCCTGTCTGCGGTGACCACGCTGGTCTTGTCCCTGTGCGTGATGGCTTCCTGGGTGGCTATGTTTGGCCTTCTCTATCCTCTGATGGGGGTGGCTGCCATCATCTTTCCCGTAGCCCATATCGCCCTTCTCTTCCTGGGTCCGGAATACGAAGGATTCATGCGATCCAAAGCGAGCGGCAATGCGGTCTGATCGGTGGTTCTGGATACTCGGCATCCTGTTTGGAGCGGCCGGAATCTACGTGGGGGTGCGATGGTTCTTCGACGAGCAATGGCTCAGCTTCGCAAGGCCGGGCTACCGTGCCCGAGCGGCGGCAGGCAGCCTGACTGTTATCATGCTCGCTCTGCTGTTCTTCAGCATTCGGAATCTCATCCAGACATTTAGGGAGCCGAAGTACCCCGACCGTCCCTACTGAGACACAGGCTCGAAGCGGCCTGACTTACTTTTTGAGGTAGACCGCCACCCCCTGGAGCAGGTAGCTGAAGGTCGATCCCTTGAGCTTCGAAAAGTCGTCGGTATTGAACTGCACGGCCACCGCCAACTTGAGATCGGGGAAGTACGCCATATCGCTCAGGTAGCCGGGGAACCATCCGCTATGACCAAAGGAGGGTCCATGTTCAGTCGTTCGAATCTGGACCGCGCAGCCATACTTCTGGTTCCCACCCAGGTTGCTGGGCACGCCATCGACAATCTCCTTCAGAGCCAGCATCGACGTCGCCTTTCCACCGTACAGTGCCTTCGCCCACTGGGCCAGCGCAGTCGGGGTATTGGCAAAGCCACCGCCCCACCCTTCGAACTGCGGGTTGAGGACGTTCTTGCCGTCGATCACCGTGGGCCCGGTGAACCAGAACGGGGGTAAAGGCTTCGAGTGGCCGGGGATCTGACCGCTGACGCGCAGCTCGCGACTCGGCACCGTCCCCTCCAGCTTCAGCGGTTTGAGGTACCGCCTCGTCACGGCGTCATAGCCATCCTCGCCGAACAGCTTTTTAAAGGCCAAGCCAAGAACCAGGTAGTTGCTGTCGGCATAGCTGAACTTCTCTCCCGCCGGGAAGAGCGGCTTGTCGCCGTGCAGGTAGGCGAGCAGGTCTTCCGGTTTCCGGGCGCCCACCGGGTCCTTTTTCATGCTGTCCACCGCAGCCTGGTGCTGGAAATACTCGCTGAGTCCGGATTGGTGCCGCAGCAGGTGGCGGTACGTGAAGGTCGTGGCGTTGGGGAGCTTGTCATACCATGCCTGGCCGCCAAGGTCGTCGGCTGCCTTGCGGTCCAGGCTGATGCCTTTCTCCAGCGCAGCTTCCACAAAGGCCGCAGCAAAGTACGTCTTGCCGATGCTCCCCGAGAGCAGCCGGTCTGTCGGCATCAGCTTCTCTGGCTTTCCGACCTCTCGTACACCGGCGCAAGCGGTGCTAACTTTGCCGTCGCCGTCGATGATGGCAACGCTCGCCCCAGGGAAGCCGCCTTCCTGGTGCCTCGATGCCAGCCAGTTTGTGAGCTTGTCCTGCAGCGTGGGGCTGGGTTGACTCAGAACGAGGGCGAGTCCAATCGCGGAAAGCATGCTTCAAGTTACCGTCGGCTGCACACCGTTCGTCACCCTCGACTAAAATTCCGGGATGCGCGTTCTTGCCTTCGTTGGCTGCGGCCACATCCACACGCCGGGTTTCGTCGAGGCGATCAAACAGCGAGGGACACCCGTCAAGGCCGTGGCCGATTGGGATCCGGATAGGGCGACCGCGACTGCCGAAGCCTTGGGTGCGGTGGTAGCCGAGCCGGATGCGATTCGCGACGACCCGGATATTGGTGGGGTGGTCGTGACCTCCCATACCGTCGACCATCGCGCCATCGTCGACCACCTGGCGCCGAGTGGCAAGGCGCTCTTTGTCGAAAAGCCGATCGGGATGAGCGGGGAAGATGCCTTGGCCATCGCCGCCACCCTGGAACGCCACGGCAACGTGTTCCAGACGGGATACCGCATGCGAGGTGAGGCCAATGCCCAGACTGCCAAGCACCTGGTTGATTCCGGTGCGCTTGGGCAGATCACGCGCGCCCGCGCCGCCGTCTGCCACCATGGCGCGCTCGATGGCTGGTTCGATGACCGCTGGCGGTGGATGGCCGACCTGTCTCAAGCCGGGGTCGGTGCGTTCGGCGATCTCGGCACTCACGGCCTCGACATCCTGATGTGGCTATTTGGGCCGGTTGAGTCGGTTACGGCGGCGCTCGCCAACGGCACCGCCCGCTATCCCGACTGCGACGAGCTTGGCGAGGGAATCTTGCGCTTCCGCTCGGGCGTGGTCGCGACGCTCGCCGCGTCATGGGACGACTGGGCCAATCCGCTGCGGCTGGAGATCACCGGCACCGAGGGGCACCTCTCGTGGTTCGACGGGAAGCTCACCCTGAAGCTCCGCGGGGCCGACCCAGTTACCCCAGAGCTCCAGCCGGCCAAGTCGGCGGGGTTCGACGCGTTTCTGGACTGGGCTGAGGGGAAGGATGCCGACCTCTTATCGCCGGTCGAGGCCGCCTCGCGCTGCGTGGCGATGCACGCAATGTATACGTCAGCCCGGAATGGGAAGTGGAAGGAGATTGGGTAACCGGGGTTCGGGGCTCGGGGTTCGGGTTTCGGTCCAGAGTTTGAGTGTCGGTTAGGAAAATCTCAGCGGTCCCCGTTCCTCGCGGTTCGGGTCTCGGGATGGATCAATGACTGTCTCAGGTTGGTCAGCATCATGCCCACCCCGACCCCCGAATCCCGAACCCCGACTAGTAATTCACCCAGCGAGCCATCACCTGACTGGTGGCAACGAACTTCACATGTCCATCGACATATGGCCAGTTGCCGCCGCGAA
Source organism: Fimbriimonadaceae bacterium (assembly GCA_019187105.1). Taxonomy (NCBI): domain Bacteria; kingdom Bacillati; phylum Armatimonadota; class Fimbriimonadia; order Fimbriimonadales; family Fimbriimonadaceae; species Fimbriimonadaceae bacterium. Next base: position 2,917,795 of record JABAQM010000001.1, read on the forward strand.
TGTGAGCGTTCTTGCCCTGACCCGTGCCGCGCGTGTCGCCGGAAACGTGGTTGTTCCCCCATTCGCTATAGGCATGGTAGGTATCGGGACAGGTGTTGTTCTGCCCCGGCGGAGGGGGACAGTTTTGGCTCGGGATCGGCCGTACCCCCGTCCACCGGGTGCGGTACGCCCATTCGGCAAAGGTCGTGCTCTCGGCGTGAAACTCAATAGCGGAAAGGTTCTTGCCGACCGCGTGGCCGTTATACCAATAGTTGCTGTCCGAGCGGCCCGCGACGTCCGAGATTTTCGCGCTCGGGCATTGCCAAACGGCCGCATTCTTCACATAAGGCATCGTCGAATTGATCCAAACCGAGAACGTCGAGTCGGCATAGTTGCCGACATCGCAGACGTTAGGGTCGCAGGTTCGCTGCAAGGGGAAGCGGTCATCGCTATCCTGGGCATACATCAGCAGCGCCATCGCGATCTGGCGCATGTTCGAACCGCAAGCCCTCCGCTTTGCCGCTTCCTTCGCTCGGCCAAAAACCGGGAACAGAATGGCGGCCAGGACTGCAATGATGGCGATCACGACCAGCAGCTCGATCAACGTGAACCCAAGATATGCCTTGTTCCGCCGCATGCAACTGCATTGTATCCATCCGGTTAAGCGGCTCGGCGCCCCAACCCCGAACCCCGTATAGTAGAGCCATGAAGCGACTCGCGTTGCTCGCCTTCATTCCGCTCACGCTAGCCGCCGTCCAGGACGATGGCGAACTCCAGCGAACAGCCAAGCTCAAGGCGATCGAGGACTGGCTCGGCAAGTGGAAGATCGAGCTCGAGCTAACCGACGGCCCACCCGAGATCAAGGGCCTCACGATCCAGGGCGAGCTGAACGTCAAATGGGACCTCGACCATACCGCGCTGCGGTTCGAGGGCTGGGGCAAGGCCGATCCCAAGTTTGTGCGCGGCGAAGCCAAGCGGGTGGAGTTCTCCGGTTGGCTCACGTACAACCACGTCGGCGTCTACGAGGAGCGCGGCTATTCGGCGACGTTCGCGTGGAGCTCGGATGCGAGGCTGCTGCTCGCCAGGGGCGAGTTCAAGGGCAAGGATCTGCTGATGGAGCTATCCACCCACCCGAGCAGCAATGTCAAGCTGCAAGCGCATGTGGTCGGCAAGCATCCTCGCCGCGTTATCGTCCGGCTCGCCGGCCCCCAAGGCGCAAAGCGCGAGGAATGGTTGCGGATCACCCTCCGCAGGCCCTGACTCCCCGCCAGAGAATCAGGCGGCGACGTGATTCATGATGCCGATGCATCCCATGATCTCTTGGGATTCGTCCCGGAGCGGCATCGCCCGCAGCATCATGTTCTTGAACTCGTCTTCCAGGCGCATCACCGTCTCTTCGCCTTCAAGCGCGGCAAGGTGGGCGGCGATGGGCGGGTGATTCCGGTCGGTGGATTTGAAGATTTCGTAAACCGTCTTGCCGACTTCCCAGGTCACGCCACAGTGGACGGTTGGCAGCTCGCCATTGGCCAAGAGATACAGCGTCAGGTCTCGGTCGGCGGCCCATACCGCCGATTTGATTTGGTCGAGTGCCAGCCGCAGCAGGGCGATCGACGCTTGGAGTTCGACCAGCGTTTGCTCGCGGGCTGCCAAGATCTCCACGATGCCGTCTTTGTCAGAATTGGCCTCGCGAAGCGAGACTTCCGCGCGCTCTTTGATGACTTTGGCGACAGAATCGGTCCGTCCCGATCCGCCCACCTTGAGCCGAATGCGAAGCCAATATGTGTTGACCGTACCGAGGCTGAGACCCAATCGCGCGGCTATGCCATCGTTTGTCAGCCCGTCTATCGCCAATTCGACGATTTCAGCTTCGCGCGGCGACAGATGGTAGGTACTCAATTGGGTGCCCCTAAAGGTTATGAACGACGGATCCTGGCTTAACAAACTGCGGCGTATCCTGCTACACTTTACTCAACCTTCTAATGCTGCAATCCCGGGGGTTTGGCCCGGGCATTCAGTCGTTTGTCTGGGCTAACGCAGCTATTGTCGCTTTCGGACAATAGTCCAAGAGGAGAATAGGGGTTTGGGCGGTTTTAGGTTCGAAACCGCGCCAATTGCGGATTGGCGAGGTTGGCCCTGTCCGGGCTTAAATGTCAGCCATTTGATGGACAGGAATATCCCGACTTGGAAGGTTCGCGGGGTCCTGGTATAACTACCTTGCCGACATCGCCCCACATGATGTCGGTAGCAGAGGGCACAGGGGGATTTGTGAGTTTTTCCCTGCTGGGCCTAATGCTCATTCAATACCCCACATCAGCTGACGGCCCTTCTCTCGACCAAGGGCCATTCGGTCCCGGCTGCCCCTATGCCGGGACCACTTTTTTATCGGCTTACTGCGATAAAGATTCCAGATTCATATAGTTCATTTACCATCTCGCTAAGGTTTGTCTCATTTTAGATGGACAGGATTAAGGCGACTGGTCGAATTGCTATGGCTTTGGTACGATGACTGAACCGTTCGGGAAGCGGATCCCCGTTCGGAAACCGATTCTCCGGCTGGGCCCGGATGGATCAGAGACATTGGCATCCTTTGAGGTTGGAGCCCCGACATCCCAAACACTTGGGCTCCATTTGGGTCGGTCGGCGCTTGCGCCCCGGCCCAATTTTTTGCCCGTCCACCGGCGGCGTTGGTCTTCGAGCAAGGGAATTGGGCTTAAGCCGGCATCCGACCCCCACCCGTCCACCTAGCCCCGCAAGCGGTCCCACAGGACGGACTCCCCCTAAGCTCAGGGGGAGAAGGATCCATCAAAGGCGGTGCCCTATCTCACGTGTGAAGGCAGCTGGCCGTTCTTCCCCTAGGAGAGGGGAAGTCCCCGCCGCGTAGCGTGCGGGGTAGGGGTCGGATCATGGATTTATGGCTGGGACTAAACCGCCACTCTCCCAATCGCCACCACCGCCGTCGCACGGCCAGAAGAGGCTTCCACGAAGGAATCGCCGCCGCATAGGTCGGAGTTCAGAATTGCGAAGAAAGCTGCCTAGAATATTGGTATCTGTTATGTAGGGCCATCGGGGCGACCTTCGCAAGAGGGTCGCCCCCTCCTTTTTTGAGGTCGGCGTGGGTCGGAGCAGCGGCACGCCTGGAATCCCAGTTATCCGTGATTTTCCCCAAGTGTGATCAACATCACAGGTGATCGATTTAGCACGTTACTAATCTGAACTTGCCGGGGGGTGCGCATTGTTGCGGAGGGGTCCTTGTTCCTGTGGACCGGCATGGCAATCGCGCTTGGCCTTGCCTGGCAAGGAGGAATGATGGAACGTTCGGCAAGGTCGCCAAGCGACCGAAGGGATACAGCACGTGTCTCTCCGTGGCGATTCGTAGCGTTGGGGGTCGTGTCGGTAGCCACTGCCCAGTGTGGTGGTTCTATCGACGAGGAAGAGGAGTTCTTTACCCGCACATTCAGAGGTAGGGCCTTCGCGACCGTTATCGTCGAAGGGCTACGGGCGACTGCGGAAGCACAGATAACCGCCACCAACCCGAAGAGGGCGATGGACGGGAGGCTGTTTGTCATGGATCTCGGCGATTACACCTTGGAGCGCGCCGCGCTCTATGGGGAGCAGCAAGCCGTCCTCGGACCCGGAGGCGAACAATCGGTGCCTCTGTTTGTCCTCTATCGACGCGATCCAAAGGCAGCTCCTCCGACATTTCCAATGGCATTCACGCTGTCCCCAAGCAACCTCGTTGCGCTTCCAGAGGAGGGCATCGTCGATGCCGAGACCTTCTATCTTGCCCTGGCCAGCGGAAAGGTCGACCTGGTCCTTGAACTATCGAAAGCTGGCAGCGAGGAGATCACCACGATTCGCGGCGGCGTGGGCGGCGTATCGGGAGGTGGCTGCACCAAGTTCGATGCCGAGGGGGAGGATCCCAACACATACACACGAATCACGCTCGAAGGAGCTGATAACCAGTACTCGTTAAGGTCTGTCGTGCGGCTAGGCAAGCTGCCCCTGGATCACCTCGTCGACTCCGTGACGATTCAAACAGAGGATGGCCAGACGGTCATCACGGTTTATGCGCGTGTAAGAGATGGTGCGATTCAAAATGGCATTTTCGCCGACCGGATAGAAGAGCAGGAGCTTATTGGCCGCCGTACCTTTGACGACCTCTTCGAGCAGATAAATCTCGGGAAATCGACCTACAAAATCACTCTTATCGACAAAGAGGGCAAGCGAGTGCCGACAAGCGGACCCATCGTCAGGCTCAAGGCCGGAGTGAATCCATGTCAGTAGGACTGGGAGGACTACCTTTATGAAACTTTCACAACACCGTAATCTCGTAATCGCTGCATTCTGCGCGACATTGTGCAGCGCTACAACCATTCAAGCCAACGAAGCGCACAAGCAGGACACACCCGTGCGGATGATGAACGTCGACGCACGTTGGGGGATCGTCGAGTTCAATGTCAAAAAAGGGACGTTTTCTGGCCGCCTTTCTGGTGAGGTGGTCGGTGCCAAATCGGTTCGTGGCGCGGCAAAGGCGCCCGTCGAGCTGATGATCAGAGACTTCAATCCAATGACTGAGTTGGTGGCAGTGGACCTTGAGCCGCTGGACGACAAAATCTCGGTAATTGCTGCAAATGTGAATGGCGCATTTGCTGCGAAGTTAAGCGATCCGCCGGGGGCCGCCAACCTGATTCCCAAAGACATGGAGAACGACCAAGCCGCTGCTGAATACATGGTGGCTGTTATGGGACTGGATAGTGCTAACCGCGCGGCCCTGAGTTTGCTGGCAAAGAAGGACGCCGGCATTGACGAGGTTGCCAAGGCCGTTGGCGCGGCGAAGATCGCTTACACGGAAGTCGAGGGGGCATTCAAGAAGCTACTTGTGGCCATTGCAGCGTCCCAGAAGCTACGAGTGCATCTCGTGGAAGTGAATGAGAAGTACTCCGGTAGTATGCCCAAATACGCAGCCGAACTGGATGCCTTAGACCGTGCTCTTCGCGGGAACAAAACTAACGTAGTTATTCAGACGCAGATTCCGGCTGGTGGTGCGGCTCTTCGCATCAGAATCTATGACAAGCTACCCACAGATCCGCCAGATCCAGAGAAGCTCGGAGTGCCGAGGACGTATCGGCTTCCTTTGGTAGCGAAGAAGGGTAATTCGATTATCCAGTTCCAAGCGGGCTTGGGGATCGCCTATGCTTCCGTGGACAACCGGACCTTTACAGCTGAGCAGCAGCTCTTTCCGGACGGTACTCCAGTGCTGAGGGATGGTCGTAGCGTATACCGCGTTCGCACGGATAGAGACGACAAGCTTAACTTTCCGGTTATAGGCTATGTTCACTTTCGCTTCGGAGACGGCATCTGGCTTGGCAATGACTTTGCCCTTACCGTCGGCACTGAACTGGTCGGAAGTGATCCATTCAAGAGTTTCGTCGTCGGATTGTCGTACTTTCCTGCAGGTTTCAACGATATCGTGCTAACCGTAGGTGTCATCGTCCGTCAGCGTCCGACGCTCGCTCCGGGGCTGGATATTGGCAGCGAGATCTTCACCTCAACAGTTCCTACTCGCAATCGCTTCACCTCTGGCTTGTTTGTTGGCGTCAGCTATCGAATTGGCGGATGACCCATAAACCCTTCGCCGGCCTCTTCGTGAAGACGCCGACCGGGCAGGCGTCCGAGTTCCGTCCGCTGCCAGTTTCGCAGGTCAGCCTCGCGATTGCGAAGAAAGCTGCCTAGAATATTAGTATCTGTTATGTAGGGCCATCGGGGCGACCTTCGCAAGAGGGTCGCCCCCTCCATTTTGCGGCTTTGTAGCCCATGGTAGCCCGGAACCGCGACGGTCAGGAAGCGGCCTCTAGAGTTCCGGGAAAACAGCCGAGAATAGAAGCATCTGTGATATAGGGCATGATGGGCGGCCTTCGCGAGAGGGTCGCCCTCTCCTTTTTAGGTCTTCGTATCCCAAGGTCGCCCGGAATCGCGATGGTCAGGGAGCGGCCTCCAGAGTTCCGGGAAAACAGCCGAGAATACAAGCATCAGTGATATAGGGCATAACGGGCGGCTCTCGCGAGAGGGTCGCCCGCTCCTTTTTAGGGCCGACGAAGCCGCCCCGACGTCAACGTGCCGCTGCGATGGGAAGCGGGCTTCGCACGGTGAGCACGGCGATGCCGCGGCTCTTGCAGGACATCCACAGCTCATAGCCGCCGGGGATCGATTTGACTTCCATATCCGCCACCTGGGTGTGGGGTAGGCCGCCCCATTGCGGCACGCCGTCGATCGGGCCAGGGAAGACGCCGACATTGACGCCATCGAACCAGCACAGCCCGCCATCGAAGTACTGCCAGGTGTCGGTGTAGACCATCCACACCTTGCCATCCGGCGAATAGCCGAGCGGGAAGACGTACTTTCCGGGAATTGGCCAGCCGGCCTCGTGCCGGTACATGGTGTAGGTCCCCGTGTTGGCATCCATGCGGATCAGGCCGCCGCCGGAACCGCCTGCACCGAGCATCACCGTGCAGCCCGCCCAGGCGATGCCGTTCCGCCCAACCGCGAGTCCGGTGAAGACGTCGCTCTGTGAAGTGAGCTCGTGGAAGTCGTCGATCGTGCGTGAGAACCGGTAAGCGCCGTCGGTGCGGACGACTTCGTGCAGCGTCTGCGCCCAAATGGTCCCGGGTCGGTCAGGGTCCAGGCTCGCTTTGGTTCCCCAGGAGACGATCGGCACCTCGTTCCAGGTCGTGCCGGTTCGCACCGCGAGGTAGTAATACTCGCCCAGCGCCCAGAGCCGGCCCTGCGAGTCCTCGAGCGTGCTGACGATCGAGCTGCGGGGGACGTTGAGGTTGGTCCAGGTCGTGCCGTTGAACTCGTGGAGGCCGTTGAACATGGGGTTCACCACCAGGTTGCCGTTCGCTCGTACTCCGACGGAGGCGCTGTTGTCGGTGGGAAACGGCCAGTCTTGGCCAAGGCCGTAGTGGTAGTCGTTGAACCCGATCCATCGCTTGCCGTCGAACTGCACCATCCCGCCGTATCCCGAGCCGGCATTGGCGGTTGCGATGATGCCGCCGAGCGGATTCAGGGCGAGATCGTTGGTGAAGCTGTCGAATTGGCTGGTATTCGTAATGCGGTAACGCTGCCACAGGCCGGTCTGAACGTCACGCTTGGCCGCGCCGCCGATGCCGCAGACCCACACGTTGCCGTTGTCGTCGACGTCGACGTCCATGGTATTGGCGCCCGGACGCCACTGGCCGAGGCTCGACCAGGTTGTGCCGTTGAACTTCCAAACACCGCCGGCCTGATCGGCACAGAGCGCCTGGAGCGGCCCAAGTGCCCGGAAGGCGCTGATTTCACCGACCGGAGGCGCAGCGACGCCAACCCAGGATCCATCCGGGCGCCGGCAGTCCAAGCGCACGTCGAAGCCATTGGCGAGGACGCGAAACACCCAGAAGTTCCCCGCAGAGTCGACGCAGTGGCTGCCGGGCAGGTTGCGCGGATTCCCATTCGTGGACTGGAAGGTCGTCCACGTTTTCGTGACACTGTCGTAGCGCGACGTCAGGCTAATGTTGCCCTGGCCCGACCCCGCCCATAGGTAATAGGCGCCGCCCGGCCGGGGCTGCACGGCGAGCATCTCGCCCCAGCTTGAACCCAAAAAGGTCCATTGATCGGTTGCGGGATCGTACCGGCTCAGGCCGCCACCGCCCCATACGGTGGAGTAGCCGCTTGCCCAGATGTAACCATCGGGCGACATCTCGATGTTCGTCATCCACCCGCCGGGGAGATTCGAGTTGGCGCCGTCATAACGCTTGAGCGATTGCACTCCCACCGCTGGGTTGAACCTGAGGACACCGGTCCCGGTCCCCATCCACAGACGGCCCGAGGCGTCTTGTTCGATATCGCGGACTCGGGTGCAGCCCGTATCGTTGGGGTGCCCAATCTCGCGGTAGTCCACGTTGGACACATTCACCCATCGATTTTCAGCCTGAACAAACTTGGCCAAGCCTCCTTCCTCGAACGAGGGATCGTAGCCGCCAATCCACGGGTCGCCGTTCGGTGCGATCCAGAGGCCGTCGCAGAAATCGCCCTGGATGCCGGTGTTGCCGGGCCTGTAGTAGCGCCAGGTGGCCTTGATGGGACGGCTCGACCTGCCGGTGTGGATACCGAAGTCCACCAGATCGGTAAGATGGGACGCCGATACTGGCGCCAAGCTTGCTAGCAGAAATCCGCCCATCATTCCGATGGACATCGACGGTTTCATTTAAGACCTCCAACTAATGGAGCGACCGCGAGGGAACCTGATACGCCCCCTTCATTCTACGGCCCGAGCCTAGGGTCGAACGTTATTGCAACCGTCCCGATTTATGGGGACAAGGATCGTCGGATCGGTCTGGATGGGAATCGGGTGAGGAGGGATATTAGCGGAACCGACAATTCGAACAGGTTCAAACCCTCCATGATGGATTCGCCATTTGCCCGCGTGGCGCTGTGGACGGCGCCGGACGATCCTTGGGCCCGCTTCGAGCGTGATGCGATCCATCACGCCGGACTCTTGGTCGAGGAACTGGCTCCAGTGGGATGGCACGAGCTTGAGGGCTTCGACGCCTTGATCCTGGCGGGAAAGGGTGTTCTGAACGCTGAGCAAGCTGCGGCGGCGATGCAATTTGCGCAACGTGGCCCGATCATCGCGAGCGGCTGCCATTGGGGCATCGGTTCGACGCTGGGAATTCGCCCTGATCCGAATCTGACACTGGCGCGGTCCGAGCTCGAGCTGGACGGCCGCCGCATTCGGTTCTTTGGCGGCTCTGCATGCTGGTCGGCGGGCGCCGAAGTCCTCAGCCTCACGGGAACCGGACACGTGGCGAGGGCTCGGCATGGCAGGGCAACGTTCTTTGCCCCTCGGGTTGGCGAGACGATAGGCCGCATGCTGCTGGGTCGAAGCGTGGAAGCGACCGCCATCTGCCCCAACGATCGCAGCGCAGAATTCTTTCGCAGCACCCTGCATGCCGAAGACGGCGCGCTTTTGGATTTCGAGACCGATCGACACAACGGCCATTTCGGCATCGCCCACGGGGATTCAATCCGGACCGCGTGGATCACGACGATTCTGGAAGCTTTGAAGGAAACCGGGAAGTCGCCGGTGTTGGCCTGGCACTGGCCGGACAATGCCGAAGCAGTCGCGTCGGTCGCTATCCAGTGCCGGGAATGCAGCGCCATCAACGTCGAGAAAGCTCAGCGTCTGCTGGCCATGCTCGGCAGTCAGGCGACGTTCCTGGTCGCACCGCCTGGCTATCCGCTCGACATTTATCGCCAGTTGAAACGGTCCGGGCACGAGGTCGGACTGTTGTTTTTGGCCGATGACGGATCGACCTGGACAGAGGAACGCTTCAAAGTACAGCACTTGGCGATCAGCCGCACCGCCTCGATCCCGCACTTGGTGTCCGCTCGCCCCGCCGACTCGCGCTGGTGGAGGCTAGACCGCTTCTATCGCATGGTCGAGGTCGCGGGAACACGCCTATCGCTGGGCAAGGGCGGCATCCAATCCGGCACCTCCGGATTCCTCTTCGGCACCTGTCACCCTACCACCGCCTATGGACCGGTCGTGGAGCTGCCGCAGATCGTCTTCAGGCCGGGAGCGGCCACATCGGACTTCGCGCTGGAACCGCTGCTTGACGAAGTCGTGCGGCAGTACGGCTGCTACTCGATGGTTTTTGAGACCACCGACATGCAGGTGCCGGTCGTCTCGGACAGCATCCGCCACGCCATGACCATCGCCCATCAGCGTCGCCTGCCGATGCTCGCTCCGGACACGATCTACCGATTTGAGAAGGCGCGGCGCAGCTTGGAGTGGTCGCGCGAAGGTGGCCGCCTGATCGTCGGTTCGGCGAGCGACCTCGAAGGCTTGACGCTGCTTTTTGCCGAAGGCATCGATCTGACCCTGGACCATCGGGAGGCAAACACAAAGGGTGTCAAGCGCTACGGACAGAGCTTCCAGGCACTAACGCTGAACTTCGCCGCAAAGGCCACCCATGAGATTGGTTTGACGCCGGTCGGCGGTAAGAAAGCGGCTTAAGGCTAAGCCTGCCTGTCGTAAACTGGATTGATGCGCTTGGCGATGCTTTGCCTGGTTGGTTTGTCGGCGGTTCCGGCTCGTGCGCAGTCCATCTCCCTGCCGGGCTATTTCGTGGAGGAGTATGCGCCGGGCTCGAGCGCTCCGAATGCGTTCGAGTTCATCAGTCCCACCGAGTTCTATATCCTTGAGAAGAACAGCGGCCACGTGAATTATTTCCGCAACCGGACGTTCAACAAGGTTGCCCTTAATTTGGCGGTGGCCAATCAAACGGAACGCGGTCTGTTGGGCATTGCAAAAGACCCGAACTTCGCCACCAACAGCTTCATTTACCTCTTCTATTCGGCGGCGACAACCGATGGGGGCGCATGGATCGAGAACCGGGTGCAGCGCTGCACGATGATGGCGAACAAGGACCTCGTCCTGGGGCCGATCCTGTTTACGATCCCGAACGACCCTCTCCAGAATAACGGCCCGAATCACGACGGCGGGTACATCCGGATCGGTCCTGACGGAAAGCTGTATATCCAAACGGGCGATCTGAACCGGGGTCAGTTTGCCAACCCGCGGATCGAGATGAATACCAGCACGTCGGCCGTCGCGGGATGCGGCGGGCTCTATCGGATAAACCTCGACGGCTCCATCCCGGCCGACAACCCGTTCATTTCGCACAGCGATCCGAAGATCCAGGCGCTATGGGCTTATGGAATACGCAACGCCTATGGCATGGACTGGGATCCGTTAACTGGAAAACTCTGGTTTAGCGAGAATGGTCCGAACGGCTATGACGAGTTGAACATCGCCGAACGCGGGATGAACAGCGGGTGGGTGAAGATTATGGGGCCGGACAGCCGGAGTTTCAAATATGGCGAGAACGGAAACACCGATTGGAATGCCGGTCAGCTCACCATCCTCCCTGGATCGCAGTATCGCGACCCGGAATTCAGCTGGCTAAGCGTAATCGCGCCGACCGGCGTGGTTTTCCCTTACACCCTGAAGGTCTACCCGGCTGAGCGCCAGACCCTTTGGGTGGGCGACTTTATCAACGGTGCGGTTTACCGCTTTCCCCTTACAGCATTTCGCGACGGCATCGCCTATATGCCGGGAACCGAGGATCGGGTCGCCGATAACTTGACCGAGAGGAACCAGTATCGCATCGCGACGGGCTTTGCGGAAACGATCGACATGCGGATCGGGCCAGAAGGCTACATCTACATTTCAAGCGAGTTCCTAAGTCGCGTGTTTCGCATTCGCCCCTTGGACGAAGAGTGCGGCCCATCGGCCATGACGGTCTCCCGAGGTCGTCAACTCGGAGGTTCGCTGGGTTCGCTCAGTTTTTCCGACGAGAGCAAACTCCTGGTGGGTCAAGGGGTCTCGATCGTGCCTCCAGGAACGGATCCGACCACCGAAGTTGAGTTCATCACGACTTCACCAGACACCACGCCGACCGGGCTTCGAGTTTTTCTTGAGACTTCGGTAGCCCGAGCCAATGCGGAGCAATCGTTGGCCTTGTACGACTTCGTTGGCAACGACTGGGAGACGATTGACACGCGGACGATCGGAAGCAGCGACACCTTTCTCGAGGCTTCCGCCCCTGGAGATGTGACGCGGTTTGTTCGGGCAGTGGACGCGGCGATCAAGTGGCGTCTTCGTTACCGCACCGTGGGCGGCCAGAATGGTCGGTACCAAGTATCGCTGGACCAATCCACGGTCAGCGTCAAGCTCTAGACTTGGGCTGTCTGGAGCTCTGCGATGCGATGGGCATAGTCGCTCACCAACCGGCGGCTGTCGGTCTCGGAATCGGATTCGGCGTATACATGGAAAACCGGTTCAAGCGCATCGGGCAACACCAATACCCATGAGCCGTTCTCGAAAATCTTGATGCCGTCCAGCAACTCCACACGGTCGCCGTTCCGCTGCTCCTCGGAGAGAATGCGCATGACCGTTCCTTTCGCCTCCCACGGACATCGAACCTGTTCGTAGGCAACGGGGAAGTCGGGGATCTCGCCTGCTACCTCGCTGAGGAGCAGGCCGGTCTGCTGCAGCATCGTTATCAACCTGGCCAGTGAAAACATGGCATCGAAACCTGGATGCATGTCGGGGAAGATGAAGGCGCCGTGCTCATCGCCGGCGAACTTAACCCGCTCGCTCGACGCGAAGTTCATCAGAGATCTGACGCCGCTCCGCGTCCGCATCACCGAGGCTCCGCTCTTGAGCAGCAAGTCCTCCAGCCGCTGCGGTGCGGTAACGCCGATTGCAATGGTCGGGTTCTCTTCAGTCTTCGCAATCAGCAGGCCCATCATGGCCAGCAGCGAGTTACCATCGACCACGTGCCCCTTGTTGTCGATGATCGTGAGCCGCTCGCCTTCCTCTGTAAACAGCACACCCATGTCGTGGCCGAGACTGCCGACGATTTGCTGGAGGTTATCGACATGCTTTCCAACCTCCTCCTCGCTTCTGGGAGCCAGGCGGGCGTCATTGTAGGCGTTGATGCCGATCGTATCGACGCCGAGCTGGGCGAGCATGGCCGGCAGGATTGCGCTGATGCCGCTGTATCCGTAGTCGCACACGATCCGAAGCCGCTTGCCTGATGCCTGACTGGGCAGGTGGTGGAAGAAGTCTGCTTGGTAACCCTCGACGGCTCGCGACCCATATTCGAGCACGCCAAGCTCATCGGAATCGGCCCGAACAAAGTCCTCGCGGAAAAAGGCCGATTCAACTTTGCGCTCATGGCCACGGGTTAGATACGCGCCATTGGAATCGAGAAACTCGACCAACGTGACGCGCCGGTTGCCGGGCAGCTTGCGGACGTTTATCGCAGCCGCCCCACCACCTGTACGCATGAAGTGGCGAGCGATCGGCAGGGGTGTCGACCGAAGGTCGATCACGTCACAGCCCACTGAAAGCAGGCTGGCGATAATCGCACGCTTGATCATTCGGCTAGAGCGGGTGCTATCCCGACTCGTCACGACGCGGGCGTGGTTCGGGAGGGTCGAGCCGAACGCCGAACCCAGTCTGCAGGCGAAGTCAGGGGTGATCTCTATGTTGCTAAGACCGGCCACACCCAGTTCGCGAAATAGAGAGCCGCGCCACTTGTTGCCCCATACCAGCGACATCGTCACCGTCGAGCCACGCTCGATGATCTTGTCGGGCCACAGCTTGATGCGTGGGCGGATGGTGCAGCCTACATCGATGAGGCACCGGTCGCCAATTACCGCGTCTTCGTTGACGACGGTGTCCTTCTTGATGGTGACTTTGCTGCAGACGATAGCGGAATGAATTCCCACGCTGTTACCAATGTAGGTGCCATCCCAAATGACGGATCGCTCGACCGTGGCGGCCTCTTCAACGGCAACGTTGTCGCCGAGAACGGTGTAGGGCCCGACCCTGGCGCCGCGCTTGATTCGGCAATGTCGGCCGATTGCCAAGGGCGGCACGAGATCCACTTCATCATCAATCGTTGTGTCGGGCATGGCCCAGATGCCCGGCCTGATCTGGTCCCCCAGAGCAGTCAGCGTAGTCTTTCCGGAGAGGATGTGCTCCTGGGCCTCACGATACTGGCTCAAGGTACCGACGTCACACCAGTAGCCGTCCATGACGTAGCCGTACAGGGATTTTCCTTCGCGAAGGAGCTGGGGAAAGATGTCCTGGCTCCAGTCGTAGGCCCGCCCCTGTTCCATGAGGTCGAAGATCTCGGGTTCCAGGATGTAGATCCCGGTATTGACGGTATCGCTAAAGACTTCCGACCAGCTCGGCTTTTCAAGAAAGCGCTCGACCTTGCCGTCTTCAGCCGTGATGACGACGCCAAACTCAAGTGGATTGGGCACGCGATAGAGCACCAGGGTGGCGAGACTGCCCTTGTCCTTGTGGTACTGGATTGCGGCGGTGAGATCGCAATCGGTTAGCGCGTCACCGCTGATGATGAGGAAAGTCCCATCTCGTAAGGCATCCTCGGCCTTCTTTACGCTTCCTGCGGTACCGAGGGGCGTGTCCTCAATGCTGTAAGCCATTTGAATGCCGAACTCCTCGCCATCGTCAAAATAACTCTGGATTTCGTCAGCCAGGTAGTGGAGCGTCGAGACGATTTCGGTGATGCCGTGTCGCTTCAGTAGCTCCACGATGTGTTCCATGATCGGCTTGCCGCAAACAGGAACGAGGGGTTTGGGAACATTCGCGGTAATGGGCCGGAGCCGAGAACCTTCGCCGCCAGCCATGACCACCGCTTTCATGGCAGGAGTCTATCTGAAGCACATCCGGCAAACCTATCGGCGGTGTCAAAACGGCGACGGTCGCTATCGATCTTTAGCCTGGGACGGACTGACGCCAAACACGCGACGATATTCACGCGCAAAGCTGGGTGGGCTCGAAAACCCTAGGTTCTCGCAGACGCGCTTCGGAGATTGGCCAGTTCGAAGCATCGCATCCGCCTTTTTTAGCCGAAGCTGCTTGTGGTACTTGGCCGGCGATAATCCGTAGGCGGAGGTGAAGATTCGCTGCAGGTGGTAGGGCGAGACACCGGCGATCGCAGCCAACTCTCTGAGCGTCCAGCGATGATCCGGCTGCGTATCCATCCACGCTCGAAGCCGGTCAGCAATCAAAACTAAGTCGGCGCGTGTATTCCATCGTGCGGAAGACACGCGCCGCATTCCAAGGGCGTAGGGACAGGGTCCCATCGGGGATTAATTGGGTGAAGGCGTGATGGAGAAGCCCTGCAGAGTCAGCTCCTGGCCGATATGCCGCAGCTTCTTCATCGCACGAAGCTCGATCTGTCGCACCCGTTCGCGGGTTACGTTCAGAGCCGAGCCAACTTCTTCCAGCGTCCTTGCACGTCCGTCGTCCAAGCCAAACCGAAGGCGGACAACGTCACGCTCCCGGCTGGTTAAGCGTCCCAAGATGCCATCGATTTCCTCGCGCCGAATCAGCAGGGAAGTGACATCCCCCGGATTCGGCATATTGTTCGACGGAATAAAGTCGCCGATCGCGCTGTTGTCTTTCTCGCCAACCGGCGTTTCCAGGGACAGAGGCTCGACAGCCACTCGCATCATCTCTTGGACACGCTCGACCGACATCTCGACCTTCGCGGCAACCTCTTCCGGCGTCGGCTCGCGGTGCTTTTCCTGCTGGAGCTGGTTCGCCGTCTTCATCACCTTGTTGATCAACTCGGCGACGTAGACCGGAATCCGAATGGTCCGTCCCTGGTTGATGATCGCGCGAGCGATCGCGCGACGAATCCACCAGGTTGCGTATGTCGAGAACCGGAAACCCTTCCGCCAGTCAAACTTTTCAACCGCTCGGATCAGACCGAGGTTGCCTTCCTGGATAAGGTCGGCGAGAGGAATGCCGCGAGCATTGTATTTCTTGGCGATGGAGACCACGAGCCGGAGGTTCGACTCGATGAGCTGACGCTTGGCTTCCATGTCGCCCGCCTGAACACGCTTGGCGAGCTCTTCTTCTTGACCTGGGGTAAGCAGGTGGGCGCGCCGAGTTTGGCGCATCCACATCTCAAGTTCTTCCGAATTGTCGCTCTGGGGCGTTTCTGTTGATGTTTCCTCCTCTTCTTCGTCGAGAAGTTCGAGAAGGTCTTCATCACCCGGTTCTGCCGACGGGTCGTCGTGCAGACCTGGAATCGGTTCGAACATGGCTTGCCGTGCAGGGTTCCGCACGGTAATCGCTTTGCCGCGTCGAGGTTGTGTCATTAATCCGTTTTCTGGCATCCCGTTAATCTAATTCCCTTCAATTCACGTCCGTTTGGTCGACTGATGAATCCCATCGCCGGTGAAGGGTTCCTATTGACCGTCTCTGTTGTTCGCCCGCTTTTGTATCTATGGCTGCGGGCCGTCCTTGCGTTGCGAATCTTATTCAAAAAGTAACACGACTTCTCAAGATTGTCAAGACAAAATTTCCTAGCCTTTTCGTGCAAAAACACCCGCTGGGACGCGCCCAGCAGGTGTTGCGTCGAAAAGTATGACGCATTTTTGATCGCGTTTGTTACGATTCGAGCCTGCAATTTATAGCTTCCCTAATAATTTCAACGGCTCGTCGCGCGATTTTGGTGCCGGTACCAGAGTAAAAGCGCAAAAGCGACACCCATCAGGTCAAGAACGACGTCGACGAACGTGCCGGTCCGGTTAGGCGTCTGGTTCTGCCTGAGTTCGTCGAATGCGGCATGCGCGAGCGTCCAAAAGGTTGCGAAGGCCATCGTGCGACGTATGTCGAATGTCAACCGGGAGCCGATCGCAGCGGCGAGCAACGCCATGATCCCGTAGAACGCGAAGTGCACCGCCTTGCGAACCACGACCGTAGCGATCAATGCGCTGCCTTCGCTCATGCCCATGGTGTCGCGGAAGAACTCAACCATCCATCCCGGTGACCCTGCCTCGCCGCTGAGGCGGGAGATGATCAGGCCCAAGGCGAGCAAGAGAGCGGCAATGACTACGGTTGAGCGACCCTGGCGGTAGCACCATTGAACGAGAACGTAACTGCCGACCGTGCCGAGAATAAGCGCCCCGTGGTCGATCGGGTTGAGAGGACGTGGCCCGGGTGCTTGCCAGGATAGGGCAAACACGGACGCGTACCAGGCCGCGCATCCGATTCCCAAGAGATTCCCGCCCACGCTCAGTACGGCAATCAACAGGCCGGCACATAGTGCGGCAAAGCCAAGTGTAAACCGCCCAGCTTCCAAGAGTCGCCAGGAGATGATGAGCCACGGCCCAAACAGAAGGATCGTGGTGAGCTGTCGAACGGATCGGCTACCTACCCCAGAGTCCAAGGGCATCGAAGAAAAATTCGTACATTCGGGCTTCCGGTATCCCCGAGTGGCCCCAATCCGGGCCAACTTGCAGGTCGTAGCTCTTGCCGGCGCGCATCAGTGCTTGAACCATCATGTAGGTGTTTGCGGGGTGGACATTATTGTCTGCAGTGCCGTAAAAGAGCATCAATCGACCCTTGAGTTGTTTGACATAGGTCATGGCATTACCTTTCTCATAGCCATCTGGATTGCCCTGCGGCGTCCACATGTATCGCTCCGTGTAAATGGTGTCGTAGTTCCTCCAGTCGGTTACGGGCGAACTGGCGCAAGCCGCCTGGAACACGTCCGGATAGCGCACAAGCGCCATGACAGAACTGTAGCCCCCGTAGCTCGTTCCTTGGATGCAGACCTTGGTCGCGTCGACGTAGGGTCGTTTACGCAGTTCCATGATCGCCGCCGCCTGGTCGTCAACCTCGGTTTGACCCAGCTTTAGATAGCCGCTATCCTTGAAGGCTCTTCCGCGCCCACCCGTAATCCTTCCGTCTACCCAGACCTTGAGGATCCCTAATTCCGTGTCCGGATCGGGGGTTCGAAAGGTCGCTGCATCGGTACCGGATTCGGGTCCTCCATAGACGTCCACGAAGACCGGATACTTCCGAGAAGGATCGAAATCGCTGGGTTTGCTTAGGAAACCGTAGCAGGTCGTCTTGCCGTCGGCCGCCAGGAACGTAAAGTGCTCGACTTTCTGAAGCTTTAGGGCAGTGAACTTAGAGATATCGGACTGGGCGAGCCGTCCCACGGGAGTCCCATCCAGCTTCCGAACTTCGCTTGCCGGCGGTGTATCAGCGTCCTGCGCGATGTCGATGAAGTGCAAGTTATCTGGCGATAAGTTGACTTCATGGTGGAGACCGGGATCGGTGTGGCGTTGGTCTCCAGTTCCGTCCAACTTGCAGCTGTGAAGCTGTAGATGGTAAGGATTCGACCCACTTCTTGCACGGTAGAAAAGTCGCTCGTTAACCAGGTCTATCCGAAGAATTCCTGAAACTTCGAAGGGGTGTTTCGTGATTTCCTTTCGCGTTCCGGTAGCAATATCGACAAGGTCATAGTTATAGAACCCGTTCTTCTCGGTGTTCAGGATCATCTTTCCCTTGTACTTGGTCGCTTTGTCGATATTGGGATCGCTGTCGAGAAGCCACATAGCGGGATGGTTATCGACCCAACCGTTCGGGTTGCTTTCACGAATGATGACGCGTGTCTTTCCGGTGCTTGGGTTCGCAGCACAGAACTCAACGATGTTCTGGCGCCGGTTTGTGCGGTGGTACCAAAGCTCCTTGCCATCTGGAGAGAACCGAATGGAATAAACATAGTGACCGACCTCTTCGTCGAAGGGGCGGCCCTCCCGTACGTCGATCCGGTTCAAGGACTTGGAGGAAAAGTCGTACACGTAGAGATCAACGGTCGGGTTCGGAGTTCCCGCTTTCGGATAGGCTTCCACGTCCAGGGTGTCTTGCACCTTGGTAACGTTCATCGCCAGGTAATAGTCCTTGACCATGCTGTCGTCGAACCGATAGAGCCACAGCTTGGTGCCATCCGGACTCCATCCCATGGCTTCGACCTGGTTCAGCTCTTCGCCATACACCCAGCTTGCCGATCCAAATTTAACTCGCTTGGCGGCATCACCTTCCGTCGTCAGTTGTGTTTCGTTCTTGCCATCAGCGTCGGAAATCCACACATTGCCGTCACGGTAAAACGCTCGTTGCTTGCCGTCGGTAGTGAACGTCTCGGTGAACTGCCGTCCGCGTTCCGGTCGTCGTCGGCGGCTGTTCGGGTTCGGAGGCGCCGTGGGCCGGGCAGGGACTTCACCGGTGAAGGGCGTGATCTTCCCATTGGCGGTATCGAAGGCGACCCGCTCGCCGTCCTTTTGGAAGACGAAGAGCTTTCCGGACGCGGTCCAGGTGCCCTGCACCGTGCCACGCTGGACGGAACCGGCAATTTCACCTCGCAAGCGCTGCCACCGCTCGTATCGTGGATGCTGCGGGAGGCGATCCTGGGCAAGGCAGGCTCCAGCAATCGCCAACGCCAGCAGACCGAATCGACGGATAGACATGGAGGCGGTTTTACCCGCGAGCCGAGCGAGGAAAGCTGCTGATTAGCTCGACCCCGTAATTTGCCGCCAAATTCATCGCCCGGAGGAGCGCAGCTTCGCGCGCCCTCAATTCCGCATTCCCATCATCTATGTCGAAGTAAATGGTGAGCTGCACAACGGCTCCGACGTCGCTGATATCAAAAAGGGCGACGTTCGACTTGTCCGAAACCACTGAAGGCCAAGTCGGGATCTCTTCGCGCAACGCCGCGGTCCACTTTTCGATGGCTTCTGGAGCCGTGGCCGGGTCACATACCATTCGGCTTTGAAGCCGCCGGAAGCGCCTCTGCCCCCAGTTCTCTACGGACGCCTTGATCAAGTTGCTGTTGGGAAGCGTGACGAGGGAGTCGTCGAAGGTCCGTATCCTTGTGCTGCGCAAGTTGATCTCTTCCACCACGCCATTGGCCCCTTCGATCGTTACCCAGTCGCCGATTGCAAACGGCATGTCGAACAGAACCGTGATCGACCCAAATATGTTCTCGACACTGTCCTTGGCTGCCAAAGCGAAGAGCAGACCGCCGAGCCCGAGGCCGGCAACAAGCCCCGTAACGTTGACGTCGCAGTAGCTGAGCAGCACGACGATCGTGATGACAACGACGGTTGCCCGCCCGAACTTTTTGGCGAACGGAATCACCAAGTTGGTTGCCCGCTTGCTTTCCGTGATCTTTCTGTGCCGGACCAAGTCGCACACCAACTCCCAGATGGCCACGATTAACCAGCTGGATGCAACAACGTTGGCGATCAGCAGGCTGATGTCGATAGCTCTCTCCACCGGTTGCGGGAACTCGTAGCCGGCATTGCTCGCCAGCAGCGACCAAGTCATGCCGCTGACGAACGAACTCCACCGGATCTGGGTCCGAGTTGAGTGGTCGACCTCGGTTTCGCCCAGCCGGAAAATCAGGCGGCCAATCCCGAAAAACAGGGCGCGAAACAGCGTGCCGGCCAGGATCGCAATCACCAGGGATCGCAGGAGCTCCCACCAATCATGGGAACTTAGACCAAGGAAAGCGATCATGAACTGGCCTTAGCCTCCCGACGTTCGAATCGAGTGAAAGCCCAGGCAATGATTGGGGCTAACGCCAGGGCGGGAAGAAACACCTCGGTCGGAATCTTCTTGATATTCGCAAGACCGAATCCGACGGCCAAAAGGATAGGGCCACCGGCGCCCGACATTTCGGCCAAAAGGCGGGGATCATCGGCAAGAAACTTTAGACGACCGGCCGCCAGAGTGATGCCTCCCTGGACCACCAGAACCACCACGGCCGTCACCAGCAAGGCAACCCCATCCGGACCCAGAGCGGCTGCGAAAAACAAGGCGACGATTCCATCCATGGTCGACTTCAGGGCCAAGAGTTCAATCTTATTCTCCAGGGCATCTTGGATGCATCCCATCACCGTCATCGGGCCGACGCAATACAGCACCGAAGTGGTGATGAGAGCCTCGTTGAATCTACTGCCACCACCAACCTGCTGACGCGCCCACTCCGCAAAGTGGGCCAGGGCTACCGAAATTCCCATCAGATGGCCAAGGGCGCCGCCGAGCCCCACCGCGATGGCCACGATCAGAACGTTCGTCGACAGCAGGAACATGCGAATGCCCATTCCGATCGTAACGAGGCCAAGCCCGGTCAGAGCGACCTCCTGGGCTGAAGCAGGGATGAAACGCCCGACCACCAAGCCAACGACCGCACCAAGCAGCACGGTAGCCGTGTTCAGAAGCGTGCCGCGGCACGGAAGGCGCCTCAACCTAGATGCTTGCCGAAGAAAGCAACGACCTTGCCCCACGCGTCGTCCGCTGCCCTTTGGTCGTAAACCGCCGGCCGATCATCGTTGAAGAAGGCATGGGTCGTACCGGGATACGTGTGGAACTCATGGGACTTGCCAAGTTCCGTCAAGCGCTGCGAAAGGTTGCTGACAATGGTGGCATTCGTAAAATCGTCGTTCTCGGCGAAGATCCCAAGCACGGGGCCCGAGACATTCTCGAACGGCGGATTGACGTTGGGGTGGATGCCGTAAAAATTCGCACAAGCTCCAATCTGCGGATTGGTCGCTGCCGCAAGAAGGGCGAGCTGTCCACCCATGCAGAAGCCGATGACCCCGACTTTGTCGCCCCTTGTGGATGGATCGGCGAGCAGCCGGGCGACGGCGCCGCGAAGGATCTTCTCGGCCTCGCCAATATTGAGCGCCATCATGAGCTTGCCGGCGGTATCGGGCTCTTCTGCGATTTGGCCGTGGTAAAAGTCGGGAGCTAATGCGGTGAAGCCAGCCGCGGCGAAGCGATCGGCTACGTTCTTGATGTGGTCGACGAGTCCCCACCATTCCTGAATGACGATCACCCCGGGACCCCCACCTTCCGCCTTCGAAAGGTAGCCCTGGAATGGTCTGCCATTGCCATCGAACTCGATCATCTCGCCGCGCATGACCCCAATTTTGCCCCAGAATCTCGCTACGGGTCGTTTCAAGACGGGCCGACTGAATAGGTGATGAGGGTATATTCAGTGTCCCACCTGGCGTCGTACCCAAGTGGTTAAGGGAAGGGTCTGCAAAACCCTCATTCGGCGGTTCGAATCCGCCCGACGCCTCCAGAACCCTCCTAGGCGGTTACTGCGCCAAGCTCATCGCGAACCTTTACGAAGGCCTTGAGGGCAAATTCCAAGTCTTCCTGCGAGTGTGCAGCGGTGGGCATCGTTCGCAGTCGGGCTTTGCCTCTGGCAACGGTCGGATAGACGATCGCCAAGGCGTAAACACCTGCATCGAAGAGCCGTCGCTCCATTTCCTGGGCGGCCGCCTCGTCACCCACGTAAACCGGCGTGATAGGCGTTTCACTTCCCATCGTGTCGAATCCGGCTTCATGCAGTGACTGCTTCCACCATCGCGTGTTGTCCCACAGCCGCTGCATCGGTTCGGGATCCGTCTCCATCACGTCGAGTGCGGCGATCAGAGCGGCAGCGACGACGGGAGGATGGGCCGTCGAGAACAGGTACGGCCGACCGCGGTTAATGAGCCAGTCCTTGAGCAGAGCCGACCCGGCAATGTAACCGCCGACGACCCCAAGGGCCTTGCTAAGGGTGCCAAGCTGGATGTCGACCCGGCCATAGAGGTCGAAATGCGAAGTGGATCCTGCGCCGTTCTTGCCAAGGACCCCGCTCGCATGGGCGTCATCCACCATCACAAAAGCGTTGTGACGCTCAGCGAGCTCGACGATTTGCGGCAGTGGCGCGATGTCACCATCCATGCTGAAGACTCCATCGGTAATGATCATTCGTTTGCCGAAGCTTTGCGTCTTCGTCAGGATGTCTTCAAGGTGGCCCATGTCCTTGTGGCCGTAAACAAAGCCTTCCGATTTCTTGTACCGCGCGGGGCTCAAACGGACGCCGTCGATGATGCTGGCGTGGTTCAGTTCGTCGCTGATGACCACGTCCTGGTCGGTCAGCACGGCCGGAATGCAGCCAGAGTTTGCGGTGAAACCACTGGTGAAGACGAGGACCGCCTCAACATGCTTGAATTTCGCCAGCCGATCCTCCAGTTCCTGGTGGACGCTCATCGTGCCGCCGATCCAGCGAACGGCACCGGCACCGACTCCCCACTTCTCGATCGCGGCCAGCGCTGCCTGTCGAACCTTCGGGTGGTTAGCCAGGCCGAGATAGTTGTTGCTGCTGAGATTAACGACCTCGCGACCGTTCATACGGACTCGGCCCGCCGCAGGGGTCTCCAGAATCTTGGGCACCTTATAGAGGTGCTGGTCCTTCAGGGTCTGAATCTGCTCCCCAAGCCACTGCTGCAATCCCGCATTCATAGCTCTGATTATGGTGTGAGTCTCCGTGCACGGACCATCATCGGGACTTGCTTCGAGCGTGCCGGGCGAAGGCATCCCGGTAGACTTAACATATCCTCCACGAAACCACCCTGATCGCGACACTGGCAGCAGGGCTTGGCTTGGCATTCCTCTTTGGGCTTCTGGCCGTCAAGCTCAGATTGCCAATCATTGTCGGCTATTTGGCGGCAGGAATAGCCATTGGCCCGTTCACTCCTGGCTTCGTTGCCGATCAGGGGATCGCCTCCCAGCTTGCCGAGATTGGCGTCAGTCTTCTCATGTTCGGGGTGGGCCTGCACTTTTCAGTGCGTGACCTCCTTGCCGTGCGTCGAATCGCCTTGCCGGGCGCCATCGGACAGGTGATCGTGGCGACCCTGCTCGGTGCGGTACTGGGACGATTTTGGGGGTGGGACTGGATCGCAAGCCTGGTTTTCGGACTCTCACTATCCGTGGCCAGCACGGTCGTGCTGTTGCGGGGGCTGGATGAACGCAATCAGCTCGATACGGCCGATGGGCGAATCGCAGTCGGATGGCTGATCGTCGAGGACATCGTCACCGTCGTGGCTCTCGTCGCTTTGCCTGCGCTGGCAATATCAGGAACATCGAATATCCAAATCGGGGGGCTCCTCTCCTCGTTGTTCTGGACCCTCCTTCAGGTTGGCGTGTTCGTCGCCTTCATGCTGATCGTCGGCCAAAAAGTGATACCTCTGCTCCTTGGCAGAGTAGCGAGGACCGGGCTTCGCGAGCTCTTCACCCTTGGCGTCCTCGCACTGGCGCTCGTCATCGCCTTCGGGTCCGCAACGCTGTTCGGCGTATCGCCTGCTCTTGGAGCATTCTTCGCCGGCATCGTGATCGGACAATCCAAGCTCTCTCACCGGGCGAGTGCCGAGACCCTTCCCTTGCAGGAGATTTTCTCTGTCCTGTTCTTCGTCGCCGTCGGCATGCTCTTCAATCCCCGAATCTTGCTCGACGAGCCCCTCCGCGTCCTTGCGGCGCTGGTTACGATCATGGTGGGGAAGTCGCTCGCCGCCGCGATCATCGTGCTGGCCTTTCGCTATCCCGTGGGTACCGCGCTCATGGTTTCCGCGAGCCTTGCCCAGGTCGGTGAGTTTTCCTACATCCTGATTAACCTGGGAATCCACCTTAAGCTCGTGCCCTTCGACGCGCTAAACGTCATCGTGGCAGCCTCGATTCTCTCGATCGGGTTGAACCCTATCGTGTTTCGAACCATCGACCCGATCGACCGCTGGCTTCGCAAACGGCCACGCCTGCTCGCTCTGCTGGAACGACCCTCCATCGAGCCTGGCCTGCAAGTCCCCGACAAAGCCGAGCCAGGGCTTTCCGACCATGCGGTCATCGTGG
The DNA here is from genome assembly GCA_019187105.1 of Fimbriimonadaceae bacterium. Classification (NCBI taxonomy): domain Bacteria; kingdom Bacillati; phylum Armatimonadota; class Fimbriimonadia; order Fimbriimonadales; family Fimbriimonadaceae; species Fimbriimonadaceae bacterium. Next base: position 2,941,892 of record JABAQM010000001.1, read on the forward strand.
GCTATGGCCGGGTCGGCGAAGCGGTTGGACGTGCCCTATCCATGGTTGGCGAGCGATTTGCCGTGATCGAGCTGGATGCCGACCGGATCGAGGCATTAACGGCGGCGGGTATCCCGGCCGTCTTCGGCGATGCCTCCCGAAGCTTGATCTTGGCCCAAGCCGGTACGGCCAATGCTCGCATGGTCATTGTCGCGACGCCGGACACATCGGACACGCTGGAAATAGCCCGGGAAGCCCGTGAACTGAACCCAGAAATCAGGGTCCTCGCTCGAACCCACCAGTACGACGACATCGAGCTTTTCCATGATGAGGGCATCGACAGGGTGGTAATGGGCGAGCAGGAACTTGCCCTTCAGCTCGGTCGCTATGCCTTGGCTGCTCTCAACTTTCCTGCCGCGAAGATCGATCAGATCATCGAAGAGCTTCGCCAAGAATAGGGAAGTATGCGTACTTTCGAAGAATCGAATATAGTTAGTTCATGAAGCAGTCCGGCAGCGCCGCGCCTTCCGGTGCGGCAGCCGCGGCCCAGGCGGACGCCCTGCGAAAGTTCAAGGCCAACGTGTTTCGGGTGCTCGCCCATCCAACCCGAATCCATATTGTCGAGTGCCTGAGGGATGGTGAACTCACGGTTGGGGCGATCCTGGAACAGGTCCCGGTCGAAGCCGCCAACGCGTCCCAGCACCTCTCGGTGCTGCGTTCGATGGGACTCGTTACCAACCGCAAAGAGGGCAACCAGGTCTATTACTCGCTGCGCGATCCGCTTCTGATCGAGGTGCTCGACATCATGAAACGCTATTTCCGTACCCATCTGGAAGAAGCAATGGAGATGCTAAAGGGTGTCGAAGAGTAGCGTGGCTGCGGCATGGCTGACCCGGGAGGACGCGCTGGTACCGAAATCCGTACTTGCGCTGAGAAGTTACAGCCTGCAGAAATTTGGGTCAGACCTTGTCGCCGGTCTTACGGTGGGTCTCGTCGCGTTCCCGTTGGCCATGGCCTTCGCCATTTCATCGGGGGTGCAACCGCAAGCCGGATTGTATTGCGCGATCGTTGCCGGTTTCATTATCTCGGCACTTGGCGGTTCAATGACCCAAATCGGGGGACCGACCGGCGCGTTCGTTGTCGTGGTGTCCGGGATCGTCGGCAAGCATGGACTCGACGGATTGTTCATGTGCACCTTGATGGCGGGCGTACTGCTGATGCTGCTCGGTATCTCGCGGCTCGGCACGGCCGTGAAATATATTCCGCGACCGGTCGTCATCGGCTTCACGAATGGCATCGCGGTCCTGATCGCGAGCACCCAGGTCAAGGACTTCTTTGGGCTGCAGATCGATAAGGTGCCGGGTGAGTTTGTGCCACGGATCCAGTCGCTGGCCCAAGGTTGGCACACGCTTTCAATTCAGACAACCGCGGTTTCCCTGAGCATGTTGTTGGTCATCATGCTGATGGCGAAGTTCGTCAGGCGGGTGCCAGGGGCTATTGTCGTGCTCGTGCTGGGAACTGCATTGGTCTGGGGCCTCGGTTTGCCTCTGGAGACCGTAGGGAATAGGTTTGGGGACCTCCCCAGTTCCCTCCCGGTTTTGCAGATTCCTCAGTTTCGCCCCGAGTTGATCCTTCCTCTTTTGTCGCCAGCTCTTACGGTAACCATGCTGGGTGCCATCGAATCGCTGCTGTCTGCTGTCGTCGCCGATCGGATGACCGGGGATCGCCATAACCCCAATATCGAGCTGGTCGCTCAGGGAGTGGCGAACGTCGTTTCGCCCATGGTTGGCGGGTTGCCCGCCACCGGCGCCATCGCACGAACGGCAACCAATATCCGGTCAGGTGCCAGGTCTCCGGTCGCAGGAATGGTCCACGCGGTCACACTCCTGGCGATCGTGGTCTTCGCGGCGCCGCTGGCCGGACATATCCCGCTTGCGATTCTTGCCTCGATCCTCCTCTTTGTCGCCTACAACATGGGCGAATGGTCGGAGGTTGGCGAGATTCTTAAACTCTCAAGGGCTGATATCGCCGTCTGGCTGATTACGTTTGTCCTAACGGTCTTTGCCGACCTGACGGTTGCGGTAGAGGCCGGCATGATCCTGGCTGCCCTTCTTTATATCCAGAAGGTGACCTCCACCACCACCGTTTCTCGCGTTACTCAGGAGTACATCGAGCAAGGGATACCGCACAGCCTGCAGGCCAACGAATTGCCCGAAGGCGTGGCCGTTTATCGCATTCACGGACCGTTCCTGTTCGGATCGTCCGACAAGCTCAGTTTGATCGAACAGGAGTTCGATTCTTTACCGAAGATCGTCATGCTGCGGCTCCGCAACATGAACGCGATCGATGCGACAGGTCTGCACGCACTCGAAAGCCTGGCCGATCGTCTGCACGCCTCCGGTCGGCATTTGATCGTATGCGGGATGCAGCAGCAGCCCGCCCGACTCATGGAACGCGCAGAATTCCACCGCCATCTGGGTGATGAGAACATTTGTCCGACCCTGGCGGAAGCTATCGCTCGAGCCCGGGTTCTGCTCTTGTCGACGTGAAGCGAACTCCCGGTGCCACTTTGCGGGCCGCAATATTGGCTATGGCTACCCCCTTCCGAACGATTGAACAGTGTGCCTACACGTCGCACTCTGGCAAGCGGCAGTTCGTTTGGATGCCTCCACTGGAACCGGACTTTGGCGAAGGGTCATTTTGTGAGGGCGATTGCGGCGGACCGTCGCTTCAATGGTCCGTCAGGGTCCGGTATTAAAGACGAGGCTCCTTACCGCAGTCCCCGGATCAAGGGTGAACCCAGACCCGTAACGGCTTCTGTCCTGGCGCAGTGCTGTAGGGCCTCCCGATAAACCTCTGCAGACCCGCAGGAATGGGCGCGATCGGCCAGCGCCACATTGGCAAGATAGCAGTGGAGCTGGCTGGGTGCCTGGTCTCGGAGCCTTGCCAGGCGCTCGAGGATCGACGACGATGGCGGTTCAAGCAAGAGGCGGCTGAGCTCGGTCTGGAACAGCAGAGTTGGATCGCGGCGGGTCGCATATTCCTCGACCTGGTCAAGCAGGCCCAGAGCCAATTCCAGCTCGCCGGAATAGGTCGCTGCTCGGATGACGTTTAACATGGCGACCGAATACCCTTCGTCGTGAGGAAGAGACCGTGCCAGACTCCGCAGTCGGCCATAATCGACAACCTGTCCCTGCCGAGCCCGGACGATCGCGAGCGATGTCACCGCCCGAACCAAGTTTGGCTCGACTTGGAAGGATCTGGGAAAGGATGGTCGCAAGGTGGACCAGTTCTCGGAAAGCCCTTCGTGGTCCCCCATAAGCATAAGACCGTGAACGATGCTTCCCGCCGCTTTCGGGTCGGGGCCTCCTTGTCTGGCCAGCCTATCCAGGGCGAGGTAGGTTGCGACGGGCCCGCGGCCGGTCTCGTCCAGGAAGAGAGGCACCAGATCCTGGCAGTCCTGAGGGTCATCCAGCTGCTCCGGAGCGGTCGACAACGCGGCGACTTCAACCTGTGTGACCCGTAGGGCGGCCGCAACCAGGCTGAGCTCAACCGCTGAGGGCAGCCGGGCGCCGGTCTCATACCGATGTAGTGAGGCCGTGCTGATTCCCGTGGTAAGGGCCAGTTCGGCCAAGGTCAATCCGAGGCGCCTCCGCCTCGCCCGCAAGAGCCGCAGTGCCGCCCTGCCCTGCCTCCGCGCAGTTTCTTCCCGGCTTCCCGTTGGGACACGCCCTTCCAAGATCAGGGCGCGGTACGGCGAATCCATTGGCTCGTAGTAAGCATCCAGGATGGCAAGAAGCTCCGACCGGTGGGGAAGACCTCGGCCGGCTTCCCATCGCTTGAGCGTCGCCGGGGAAATGCCGATGAGTTTGGCGGAGCGAGCTACCGAGAGCCGTTGTGCCTTCCGAGCCGCGCGGAGGGCCAAGCCGTAGTCGGCCGTATCCACCCACCCATTATAGGGTCGCAAATTTGGTGTTTCCGCAAAGTGAGCCAATTTCCGGGCAAATCCGCCGCCTGCCAATCCACTCAGCCATCACGGCTCGCACAGAGCCAACGAATGGAGAAAACAATGTCAAACACAATCAACACCAGTCTTCGCACGGCCCTCGTGGCTCTCATCGCCACCGTCACCATTTCGGCGAACGCCCAAGTGCTTAACGGCAGCTTCGAAACCGGCGGCGACCCCTATGGCGGCAATCTCAACGTGTTCGTGGCGGGAACACCCTCGCCGTGGTACGCCACGGCCTACACGCCCGACCTCTATGACAATTCGGGCTCGCTGGGCGGATGGGGCCTTGGGGGCATTCCGACTTATAACAACATGTTCGCCGGTATGGTTGCCGCCGACGGCAGTCGTTTCATCGGCTTTGCTGCCGGCGTCTTTAACGGGTCGCCGATTTCGGAGTCGTTCAAGCAGACGATGGGCCCCTTGGTCGGTGGACAATCCTACACGCTCAACGTGCAGATGGCGGTCGATGATCTCGGCAAGGCGGCCGGCTTCGGCGGGCCTTACACTGGCCGCGGCATTATCGACGTACTTATAAACGGCTCCTATGTTGGGAGCCTTGCGGCGAATACTGCGAGCCTGACCTGGGAGTCGCGCAGTGTCTCGTTCGTCGCGCCCACTGCCTCGAGTTGGGACATTGAATTCGTAGCCTCGATGGGCCAAGTTCCCGGCTCGCCGAGCTACATGGCCCTCGACGACATCTCGATCGTCCCCGAACCCGCATCGCTCCTTGCCGTTGGAGCAGGTTTGGCATGCCTGGGAGGTCGCCGCCGTAAGCGCTGAAGCACGGCTCGAGTCGAATGGCCCCCTGTTCCGGCATCGCCGGAGCGGGGGCACAACTCGTCGGGTAGGTTCCGGTTTACCGGAACCGCTGTCGTTAACGTCTGGCCTGCGCCTGCGATAGGGGCTCCAAGCCTGGAGCTCGAAGATCCCCGCGGCAGTACAATCGCCCGCATGACGGTCTACCGCATCACGGCAACGAACAGCGACAACCAGCACCTCATGCCGGCGATCGATAAGATGCCGCTTGGACTGAAGGACCCGCGACTGGTGGTCGGACCCAACATGCCTGAGGACTGGACGCCTCCACCGCTGGTTCACATGCTCGGCAAGAAGAAGATCGATGCCGACTTTTGGGACTATGACCAGGGCGTCGCTTTTACCGTCTCGCGCCGTGTCGCCGAAGCCCTCGCCGGCGAGGAGTGGTGTCGCCTCGTTCCGTTCGTGGCCGAAGCCTACGACGCCAAATTGAAACCATCCGGGGAGATTTCAGGGCTGTTGCTCGCCGTCACCCGACTCGTAGATGCGGTCGACCGAGACCGAACCCGCTTCAAGCCGTATGGCAACGAGGTCCTGGACTTCGACACCCCCGGGGCGACGGCCTTCCTCCCCGAACGGCTGCCCCACGAGGGCATGTTTTTGCACCGGTCAGGGGCCTCGACGGTCGTACTCGCTGCCGAGGCTCCCGGCGACGGCTCCGGCTCATTCCGGGCCTTCGCTGAACGCGCCTCCTGGTCGGGGTTGCGCTTCTTGCCGGTGTAGCCCCTTGTTTCCTTCGCCCTCGTGGCTACCGCACGAAGCGGGGTGAATCGACGCATCAACCATGGCCGGTAAGCGACCTTGCCATGGATTTGCTCACCCTGGCCGGTTGGGTTGTCGGAATGTCGCGGCCGCCTGCGACCTAGTTGTGATCGGTGATGGCCGTTGCGGGAACTGGTGGGATATGCCCGCTCGGCATCGAAGAGTGCAGTGATCCGTTCCAGCACTGCCGCCGCGTCGCGGCCCTCACGTGCATAAACTTGGGATACGTGCCTTGCCAAGTCGACCATCAGATTGCCCCAAGCACCGGGGTCATCCCCAAGGGTGCGGATTGAAAAATCCTGGCCCCCGTTGGGACAACCCAGACCCTCAGCACGGGTCCTCGGCCATGCCTAGTTTGCGCTTTCGAAACATCGTGTTTCCCGGTAGACGGATGAACGGATGGTATCTGACCAGGCCAAGCCTCGATCCCATTCCGTCAGTCCGGGTTCCTCACCCGATCACTTGGTTTTCAAGGTTGGGCAAACGCGCGAGCATGCTCGCGCAAGCCCCAGGGCATCCTGTCCTACAGGCTTGCATAGATCCTGGGTGAGATTTTCCGTCACAGTACGACCTTCGATCTCAATCCGGTCAACCCAGCGATAGAACTTGCTTCGTTGCACCCACAGGCTTCTGGTCGCCAACAGGCGAACCAGGAGCCTAACTGGTACCGTGAGCTATGCTTGCTCACCTACTGGCGGGCGTGCTGTTTTCGGCAAACCTGCAGAACCAACAGCAAGTGGTTGAGGAGATTGTACGCGCCCACGGTCAGGCCGCCCGTTCCCGTGCAAATCGAGGCGTTGCTCAGGTCTTCGCTCGGTGGCGCAAAGGCGATGGCAGTTTCGACGAGTTCGCGTCCTTCTGCAAGACAAACTTCGTCGCCGAACCAAAGGGTCTCGATCGCCTTTTCCATCGTTTTCAAACTGTTATGGAGCAGATCGACGGACACTCCTACGAGCTACGCACCTCGTTGGCCGTGCCCTACGACCTCGACCATCCTATCGTTGGACCGGTCGACGATGCCATCTCCCAAGTCGATCTCGGAGCAAAGGTCGAAGAGGAGCTCTTTCGCACCAAGGCAGGCTTCGTCGCGTTGCTTAACTTCCCCGTCCACACCCTCCGCGATCGGCTTCGCCAGGGGCAAACCTGGAGCCGAAAGGACTGGGCCAAGTCGAGACTGGCCGATCGATTCCGCCAGCGTCCTGACGCGGTTGCTCTTCAGCTACAATCCGATGCCTACCTTCATGCAGGAAGCTATGTCGCTGGCGTTAACCTCCACACTGGTTCGCTGGTCGACCCGAGCGGCAAGCCGCTCTTCAGCAACAGCAAGCGACTCGCTGTCCACTGGGGCGTGCGCGATCAAATCACTGCGCTCTACGCCGAACGAAATCCCCTTCCGCGGCAGCGAGCGCTCACCGCCGCCCTCGAGCGCGTGGTCGAAGGGAAGGTGCCCCAGTCGGTGGTCGATAACCCTAAAGCACGGTGGTCGCCAGAGAGCAGTCGTGTCTTCCCATCGAGCGTATCGCCGGCGTACGATTGCGACGCCCGTTATGTCGCGCTGTTAAAGGTCTTTCATGCGGAATTAGCACTCGACCGCAATGGTGCTGCCGAGCCCAACTTCATCGCCCGCTGCTTTGACATATACCGTCAAATACCGGAGTCCGAGGTGGAGGCAATGATCGTCGCGATCCTGACTTCTGACCTCGCAAGGACGGCGGCGGCCCATCTTCGCTCGAAGCTTGGCCGTCGGCTCGAACCTTTCGACATTTGGTACGCCGCCTTTGGCGCACCACCGCCCGCGGAGGACGAACTCGACAAAACCGTCTCGTCGAAGTATCCAAACGTGAAGGCGTTCTCCTCAGATCTTCCGCGAATTCTGGGCAAGCTCGGCTTCTCGCGTAGACGTTCTCACTGGCTCGCAGACCAGATCGTGGTCGAGCCTTCTCGTGGAGCTGGCCATGCACTTCGTCCGGTGCGGAAGGGGGACAGGGCCCGCCTGCGAACCCGCTTTACCGCCAAGGGCATGGACTACAAGTCGTTCAACATCGCCATCCATGAACTCGGACATTGCGTGGAGGGGTTGTTCTCGCTTTACGAGATTGATCACTGGTTCCTCCGGAGCGTGCCCAATGACGCGTATACGGAGGCGCTTGCCTTTCTCTTTCAGTTCCGCGACTTAGAGCTTCTGGGCCAGCGCCAGCCGCCGGATGAGTTGCGGCAGTTCTGGGCGACATACGCGATCTGCGGCAGCGCACTGGTGGACTTGAAGGTTTGGCGATGGCTCTATGCCAATCCCACCGCAGACGCCACGCAATTGCGGGAAGCCGTGGTACGGATTTCTCGCGAGGTCTGGAATGCCTACTACGTTCCAGTGCTCAAGGTAAAGGGCAGCACGATCCTGGGCTGTTACTCGCATCTGATTGCGAACGGCCTGTACCTCCCTGACTACGTGCTTGGCCGCGTCGCGGCCTTCCAGCTTTCGCAGGTCGTAAAGGGTAGGGCATTTGGCCAGGAGTTCGAGCGGGTCAGCAAGATCGGCAATCTTACACCCCATGCATGGATGCGGCAAGCGGTTGGATCGCCACTCTCCATTCAACCGATGCTGAGGGCGGCGAGGCGGCAATTAGGTCGATGAGGAGCAAAATGCCAGATTGATTCAGAGGGCGGGGGTACCTGCCAAATGGTGTTCGTGACGCCCCGGCTAACGTGCCACGCGCCGCCGCCGCAGCAGGGTGGCAATCCCCATCAGCACGGCAGCGATGCTGCTGGGTTCGGGGACGATCCAGGCAAAGTTGGAGGCGTGAATCATCCCACCAGATCCCGGCGGGACGAACAGCGATGCCGTTCCACCGGTTGCCGCCGAGACGCGGACGATCGCCGAGCCGGCGCTGTAGTAAAAGTAGTCGCCCCGAAAGCCCATTCCCCACGTGGAAACGGGCATACCCACATCGCTGAACACGCCGAGATATGCCCCGCTGGCTCCGTCGAACCTGAGGATGCCACCTGCCGGAACGCCATCGATGAGCGGGTTTGACACATACAGGTCGTCGTCCGGACCCCACAAGATGTCGTTGGTGATCGCCATGTGCTCGGACAGGGTGAAGAACCCTTCTTCGATGCCTGTCGTACCATCGAAGTGCTTGACCCCCCAGGGGCCGTTAAGGTAGCCCTGATAGAGGTCGCCATCGGCAGCCCGCCACGACATGCCGTGGGTGTGGGCATGGCCGCCGCCGAGGCCGTGCATGCCGAGAAAGTCGCCGGTTACACCGTCGAACTTCCAGACAGAATCGTCCACCAGCGTGATGTGGGACATGACGTAGAGGTTGCCGTCGGGGCCGAACTCAAGGTCTTGCTCGCCCATCAAGCCGCCTTCGCCGGGGCTAACGAACTCGCCGAGGAAGGCGCCAGAAGGGCTCCACTTGGTCACGTTCGCAGAGTATTCAGAAGCGACGTAGACGTTGCCATCCGGCCCGACCGCAATCCCTTGGGGACCGTCGATCAGCGGACCAGAGGCAAAGATGCCGAGGAATCCGCCCGTGTCGGCGTCATACCGGAGGATCTGGTCACCCAGAAGGTCATTGACGAGTAGCTCTTCGGCCTGGGCAGCGACGGATAAGGCGATTGCTGCAAGGGTGGTGGATATGGATAGTTTCATAATGCCTCCGCTTTCTGCGGGACCAGTCGTTTCGCGGGCGAGACTCCCCTCGACGTGCGTCCTGCTCTCATCGTGCGAGAGGCGCCAGGAGGGTCTTGCGTTGCATCGATGGCAACTCCTGGTGGGTTTGCCTGGGGGCTGCCGCATTAAATGCCGTCATGTGCCCGGCTTGGTTAAACTGGTCGGCACGGGGGCAATGGGTTGAGGGCGAGAAACAAAGTCTTGGGCTACGCCGCGTTTCTCGGTGTTACGGTTGCGGCCCTGACCCTGGTACGGCCAAAGCCCGATATCTTCACCATTAGCCATTCGGCTCTGGCAAGCTCCACCAGCGGTTTGCTGACCGCCTTGGGTGGGTTTTCCATCACGGTCTTGGCGGTTCTCCTCGGCCTGGAGGCGCTCGATTTCGATAAGGATCACGGAGAGCCTGCTGCGCACGGCGTCGCCGTACGCCATGTCGCGCTGTCCCTTGCGGTCGCTTGCATGACCTGCTTTGTCGGAGCGAACCTCATGGCTGAGGTTTCGGCGCAAGGCACGGCAATCGATAGCCGGCGAGGGGAAGCCCTGGAAAGCGTACGGCTGGGTCTCGAATCGTCAGGGGTTGCCGCCTCCGAGGTTTCCAGGATCCAGGCCGTTCTGGTCGCTCGCCAAAGGCCTTTGGCCTTCGATTCCGATATCCCAGCCGAACGCGAGGTGGCGAAGGTCGCGCCCAAGCTGGTCGTTCCGAACCTCGACCAGGTGGTCAACGCATCCCCGCGCCGCCTGTTCATCGTCGCGAGCCTGAGTGCTTATCTGGCCTCCCTCGTTATCCTTCAGGCGCTCTCGTTCTTGCTTCGCATCCGCTTCCCGCGGGCCGAGGGCTTCACCGGGCTGCAAAACTTCGCGGTTCTGGGCATTGGGGCCATCCTGCTGGTCAAAGTCGCACACACCGCGAGCTACGGGATCGAGGGGCAGGCGTTCGTCGTGTCGCGGGTGGCACTCTTTGCGTTGATGGCGGGTGCGGCGTGGGCCTACGCGATCGCCACCAAGCGAACCCTCGCCCGGACGGGCCGGGTGCCAACCGCGCTCGAGGGATACACGCCGCTGGCGCCCTACACAGCCGTCCTTACTTGCACGATACTGAGCGCGGCATGGCTCGCGGCGACCTTTGCGAACGCAGGTCCGCCGACGTGGGTGGATCGTTGCCTGGTGATGGGCGGCGCTGGCTTATGCACCGCTCTGCTCCTTGTTATTCAGCTTGAGCAGCCAACGATCGATCTGTTGACTTCGCAGACCATTTCTCGCGCTTAAGGCGTTACTTCCCAAACCGCCTGGTCCAAATACGCGGACCAGACCCCGGCTTGTATGGGGGTGGTGCTCTTAAACTTGATTCTCGCTTGGATCTGTCTTGTGCCCGGTGCGACGAATCGCGCGGGGTTCGTAACCGCCGCGATCGTGCTGGTATATCCTAGGCCGACCACTCGATAGTCGACCACCTCATAAATGCCGGCGGAGTAGTCGTATAGCTCCACCGTCTGGCCAATGTTAGCAGCCGTAACCTTGGACGTCAGGCAGATCCTCAGCTTGCCGGGGACTGCGAAGCGAGAGGTTCCGTCGAGTACGAGCCTGACCGGAAAGTCGCTTTGAAACGGGATGAGTCCCATCTTCACAACCAGCGGGTCACTATCCGCATTGAAAAGGCTCTCCAGGTTGCCGGAAACTTGCGTGCCACGCAGAATGGTGTAACTCTGCGGACGGGAAGTCGAGCGGTCGTACCCGATTACATCGAGGAGCCGGAACTCCGGTTCTCCCGGCTCGATCTTGATGCCGCTAAGGATCACCCAGTCCTGCGTCATCGAAGGGTTGTGGGGAGCCCAATCGCCATACGGGCCCTGGGTGCGTTGGTACTGGTTGTACTCCACGATGCGGTTTGTTCCGTTTATCGAAAAGTACGTGTGGACGTTGGTGTCGCCCGAGAAGAACCGGTTGCCGTTGCCGTCGTACCGGTACAGGTCGGTGGTGAACGCCAGCCAGTTGCCGACGCCTGAACCGGTGCCAAGCACTTCGTCAAGTTCGTGGCAGATCATCGAGAAGAAATCAAACTTGCCAGGGATCGGACTGTTATGGTCAAAGAACGCGACGTCCGGGTTCACGTTGACGGCGCCGTCGAACCCGCCCTCACCGTTAAAGGTCATGAAGCCGGGAGTATTGAGTCCCAGCGCACGGCCATTGATGCTGTTGTAGGCAATGCTGCCGAAGAAGTTGTTGTGGAGATGGCTCGTGGCCTCGGCATCATCGGCCGAGGTCGAGTCGCCGTACAGCTGGTTAATGGCGAGCCAGGCGTCGTTCCAGTAATAACCCCACTCGCTAATACCAAAGGCGTCGGTCTTTCGGAAGAGGACCTTTGCGGTTATCGGATCGGTGAACTTCCACTCGTAGTGGTCGATGACGGCTTGGATGCTGGCAAGGATTTCCGCTGCATTCGGGTGGGAGGTCAGGCTGGAGTCGATAACGGCCTGTATCTTGAAACCCCACGCGGTGCTAGCTCCGCAGAGGGCAGCCAGGGCAACCCACGACCGGGCTCGCTTCATAGGCCGGATTGTACCGGCGGGCTTGGCCCGATCCTAGCTGTCGGCAATACGAGGTTCTGGTACCGGGTTGGGCTATGTCAGCGTTCAAATGGTTAGCACAGTGACGCCGGGAGCGTTCTCTTGTGGAGTTGCCGTGGCTTAGCGGATGTTGAAATACTTGGCTTCGGGGTGGTGAACGATGATTGCGCTCGTGGACTGCTCTGGATCGAGCATGAACTCCTCGGTCAAGTGGATGCCGATATCCTGGGGTTGCAAGAGCTCCATCAGCAACGCCTGGTCCTCAAGATTAGGGCAGGCAGGATAGCCGAAGGAATACCGCGCGCCATGGTAACGGGCGGAGAAGAGAAGGCGCATCTCGTCCGGCTCCTGGTCGTCGATCCCCATCTCCTGGCGAATCTGGCGGTGCCAGTACTCGGCGAGGGCCTCTGCGGTCTCCACCCCCATGCCGTGCACGTACAGATAGTTCTGATAGTCGCCCTTGGAGAACAGCTCACGTTCCAGAATGGACACGTCGGGCCCAACCGTCACGATGTGAAATCCGGCCACGTCCATCCGGCCGGACTCGACGGAGGCGAAGAAGTCCGATAGACATAGCCGCCGCCCATCCCGCTGACGGGGAAACCTGAATCGTCCTCGCTCCACGCGGGCGGATTCATCAAAAACAATGAGGTCGTTGCCCTGGCTCTGGACCCAGAAGTAGCCCCACTTGACCTGGGGCTTCAGGACCTTGGCCAGCTCTCGCTGCACCCGCTCCTGAACAGGACGCGCCTCGCCCTCGAGCCATGCCGCGAACTCCGGATTGCCCATGCCCTCCGGCTTCTTGTATTGCCACTGGCCGCGCCAGAGGGCAACCGGATTGATGTACTTGTAGATTTCGAAAATGTCGAACTTGGTCCACTTGCGCGCGCCGTAGAAGGGAAGCTTGGGGACTGGCACGTCCCTGCCAACGTCCGACGTCACGCCATCGAAGACAAAGAGCTGCGGATCGATATGGCCCACGCGGTGGCTGGCGACTCGTGTGGCCACCTCCTCTTCTTCCGTCGCAACCGCGACCGCTGGTGGTGCGTCTTTGCCGAGTTCTTCCATGAGCCGAAGGCCCTCGAACGCATCCTGCGCGTAAAAGACGTTGCCGTGATAGATGGACCTCAAATCCTGCTCGACATATCCCCGCGTGAGGGCCGCCCCCCCGAGAATGACGGGATACCGTTCCAACCCACGATCGTTCATCTCCAGCAGGTTGTCCTTCATGATGAGCGTGCTCTTGACGAGGAGACCGCTCATGCCGATGACCTGGCACTTGGTGGCGGCGGCCTGGTCGAGAATGTTGTTGATCGGCTGCTTGATGCCGATGTTCACGACGCGATAGCCGTTGTTGCTGAGGATGATGTCGACGAGGTTCTTTCCGATGTCGTGGACGTCGCCGGCTACCGTCGCAAGGAGGATGGAGCCCTTCTCGGCGCCTTCCACCTTTTCCATCATCGGCTCAAGGTAGCGGACGGCCGACTTCATGACCTCGGCAGATTGGAGCACAAAGGGAAGCTGCATCTTTCCGGCGCCAAACAACTCGCCGACCGTCTTCATTCCATCGAGCAGGATGTCGTTGATGATGGCGAGCGGCGCATAGGCGGTGAGGGCATCGTCGAGGTGCCGCTCAAGGTTCTTCTTGATCCCATCGACGATATGCTTCTTGAGGGTGTCCTCCGGTCCAAGTCCCTCGAACGGATCGGCGCCGGAATCGACGGCCTTGACATTCTCAAATCGCGCCATCAATTCGATGAGCGGATCGTACGAACAGGTCAGTTCTTCGGACTCTGGAGCCATATCGTTAAAGCTTCAATATTGTGCATCTGGGACTCTGCTTGTCATCCAAAAAAAGGACATAATAGGGGTTGGAGGCGTCCCGCCGCGTTTGCTCTCCCCTTAGCGGCTGGCGGCGCTTCCTTATCCACCTCCGCTATGGCAGCCGCTCCATCAGGGCGGGGATCACGTCATAGAGATCGGCCACGATTCCGATATCGGCTACCTCGAAAATTGGGGCGTCGGGGTCCTTGTTGATTGCCACGATAACCTTGCTGTCTTTGATGCCCGCCATGTGCTGGGTCGACCCGCTGATTCCGGCCGCAATGTAAAGGTCGGGGGCAACGATTTTTCCGGTTTGGCCCACCTGGCATTCGTTGGGAGCGATGCCGCTGTCGACGGCGGCTCGCGTCGCGCCGACCGCGCCACCCAGGCGGTCAGCCAGCCCACCGATAAGCTTTTCAAATGTCTCCGCGTCCTTTAACGGCCGCCCGCCTGAAACGACAACTTTCGCCTGGGTGAGATCGGGTCGGCCACCGGACTTTCCGGATGCGGAAAGCCGTCGTGCTTTGCCCGAGCCATTCAGAGAGAGCAGCTCTGGTGTAACGGCAGGACCAGCCTCCACCTTTGGAAAGCCTGCCGGACGAACCGTGAGGACGATGGGCGAGCCGCCAACTTCCACCGAGGCGATTGCGGAACCGGCGACCACCGGTCTCCGAAACTGGGACGGGGTGTCCATGGCCGTTGCGTCGGTGACCATTACGCCATCGATGAGAGCAGTCAGCCGGGGAAGTACATCCTTGGCTTGCATGCTGCTGGCGGCGGCGATGTGGCTGTAACCACCGGCTATGCCAGCTAGCGACTTTGCCAAGGCATCGGCCGGCGGTATCTCGGTGAGGTTGGCGGCGGAAACCTTCTCGGCTCCAAACGAGCCTACGGTACTGCCGGATAACACGACGAGATCCCACGGGCAGCCAAGCTGCTTGGCAAATCCGGCGGCCGATTCCACCTCGTGGCCGTCGAAGGCAATCACCAGCAAGCGGCTCACGAAAGCACCCCCTTGCTCTTGATCGCAGCGACCAACTCGTCGACGCTGGCGACTTTGGCGCCGGCGGAACGACCGGGAGGAGCCACAACCTTTACCGTCCGAGATTTGACGGTCGAGCTCGTGTAACGGCCGCGTCGGTCGAGGGGTTTGCTGCGGGCCTTGATGATGCCCGGCAGGGCGACATACCGAGGTTCGTTAAGCCGCAGGTCGGTGGTGACAACGGCAGGAAGTGGTAACTCCAAAACTTCTTCGCCGATATCGGTTTCCCTTGTCACGGTGGCTTTCCCACCGCCCAAGACGAGTTTTGCCGCAAACGTAGCCTGCGGCCAATCGAGCAGCGCGGCCAGCATTTGTCCAGCCTGGTTGCCGTCGTCGTCGGTGGTCTGCTTGCCCATCAGGATGAGGTCGGGCTGCAACTCGCGGGCGACGGCGGCCAGCTCGTTGGCGACGACCCATGCATCGAGTTGCTCGTCGGTTTCGATCAGTAGGGCGCGGTCGGCGGCCAGTGCGAGAGCCTTTCGCAGCTGCTCCTCGCACTCGGCCTTGCCAATCGAGACAGCGATCACCTCGGTCGAGGGGTCGGCATCCTTGATCCGGGCAGCTTCTTCCAGGGCGATCTCGTCGAAGGGATTGATCTCGAACTTGACCGCAGAGACATCCATGCCTGAGCCATCGGGGAGTGGCTTGACTTTGGCGTAGGGATCGATGACCCGTTTGACTGGGACGAGAATCTTCATGGCTAGTTCTTAAGCGGCTTTCCGGTCTCGAGCATATGCTTGATGCGGGCATGGGTCAGAGGTTGCCGACAGAGCTCTTCGAATTCCTGCCGCTCCAGCCCCAACGCTTGTTCATAGCTCTGCGCTTTGCCACAGACCATCTTCAGTTTGTCGCCGATGATTTCATCGAACTCGGACAACTCGCCGCGCGCTTTAAGTTCTTCTTGCGCTCGATCAACCATTCCGACCAGAGGCCCTTCTGGATTGATCCAAGCAACCTGAGGAAGGGGCTCGACCGTCTCGGCAAGAAGCTTCGCGTCGAACAGCATGCGGTCGGGGTGGTACTGCGTCACGTCGCCGACCCGAAGATAGCCCAGCTTTCGGGCCTCGTCGGCATTGCCCGCAACGGTGCCAAGGGTTAGCCGGATGATGGCTTCGGCAAGCTCTTTTGCCGAGCCCTGATGGCGCAGGTGCATGCGTGCACAGCCCGATCCGGATGGGATCAGTCCAACCCGTGCTTCGGGAAGACCGATCTGCGTCTCGGCCGCAGCAATGATCTGCGGACATCCAAGAGCGACTTCCAGCCCTGCGCCCAAACAGTGGCCGAAAACGGCTGCAACCACCCGCTTCTCCGAAAGGAGCTGGGAAAGCATCTGCAGGTCGTAAAGGGCGTTATCGAGGGTCTGCCAATCGTCGGCCTCTGCTTGGGTCAGCACAAAAGTTAGATCGAAACCCGCTGAAAAGGATCGAGCCTCGGAAGTAAGAACGGCGCGGCCGTCGAACGTGTCGAAAAAGGATGTCAGCTCCTGGATCGCCCTTGGCGACAACACGCCCATCTTCGTGGTGAGGGCGACGGCGGTGACTCCGTCCCCAAGGTCGCGCAAGTTGAATGTTTCGTGCTGATCGAGCAGGTAGTGCTCGGCAATGTTGGCGAACTGTGGCTCTTTCGCTCGCTCAACATAATCTCCGTTCCAACTGCGCTGGGTTCCACCCTCGTAGAAAGCCGTCTCAAGCATCCCGAGGTTTTGAGCACCAATCGCATCGATCATTTCGAAGGGGCCGGCTTCCCAACCAAATCCCCACTTCATGACCCGGTCGAAGTCCTCCACGGAGTGGGAAATCTCTTCCTTGATGGCATTGGCGTACTTGAGGGACGGTACCAGCTGCTCCCGGAGAAACTCGCCGACCGGATCCTTGCGTTCTAGAGCCGTTCGGATTCTCTCGCCGAGTGGAACTTTCGCCAACTCAGTCAAGGTGGGGAGCTCGGGTTCGCGCCTTTGCCGATACGCGAATGTTTGGAGGTCGATTGCCATTAGCTCCTTGCCCTCCCGCCGGTAGTAGCCTTGGCCGGTTTTGTCACCCAGCCAACCTCTCTCCAGCAAGACCTCCATTGACTGCGGCATCTTCAAGTCGCCGCGGCGTGGATCGTGGCTGCATCGCTCGTACAGGTTGTCGGCGATGTTCTTCATGATGTCGATGCCGACAAGGTCATTCAGTCGGAAGCTGCCTGTCCGCGGCCGTCCCAAGAAGGAGCCTGTGATCGCATCGACTTCTTCGCACGTCAGCTGGAGTTTCTCGGCGACATGCACGGTGTGGATCATCGACCACATGCCATAGCGGTTGGCGATAAAGCCTGGCGTATCCTTCGCCACCACCACACGGCGGGCAACGGGTCCTTCCAAAAACTCCACCATCTGCTGGATCACGGCAGGATCGGTCTCCGGCGTCGGAATCAGCTCCAGGAGCTTCAAGTAGCGTGGAGGATTGAAGAAGTGGGTTCCATGAAAGCGCCTTCGGAACGAGTCCGTCCGGCCCTCGGCGAGCAGAGAGATCTCCAAGCCGCTGGTGTTGGTGCTGATCATGGCGTCGGGAGCCAACTGGTCCTCGATGAGCGCGTAAAGCTCCTTTTTCGCGCGCATGTCCTCAAAGATCGCTTCGCACACCCAGTGGGCGTTCTTTATCCAGTGAAGATCATGTTCGATGCTGCCGAGGCGCACCTGTCCCGCCGTCTCGGGAACCATAAAGTGAGGCGGCTTGGCTTTCTTCGCGCGATCGAATGCCTCTTGGGCGGCTCCCGCAGAGCGATCGAGCAACGAAACCTGGAACCCGATGTTGGCGAGATGAGCGGCTATCCCGCTACCCATGGTTCCCGCGCCGATTACGCAAACATGAATATCTTTGACCCTGCTGAAAGGGCCATGAGCAAGAGACTGGGCGACGCTCACCGAGGGGAGAGAATACCCTCGCTCCAGGTTCCCGGGCGGTTCATGCCAATAGTGGGCTTAATTGGGGATATGCCGAGATATACTGGTAGGGTGCAGAAATATTGGTTTCGATTCGAGGTGACGCAACATTAACCGAATGCGACGCCCTCCCGTCCGAGAGGAGGGTCCTCCAGTCAACGAGCGAGTTCTCCGCTACCGCGATGTCCGAGTCATCGGCTCTGAAGGCGAGCAGTTAGGAATACTCCAAAGCCGCCAAGCCCTTCAAATCGCTCGAGATCAAGGCCTCGATCTTGTCATGGTCGCGCCGACGGCGCAGCCCCCGGTTTGCAAGATCATCGACCACGGCAAGTATAAGTATCAGCAGGAAAAGCTTAACAAAGAAAACAAAAAGGTCAAGCAGGATGTCAAGGGCATCAAGCTGCGGCCCGGTACCGCCGAACACGATCTCAAGGTTCTCATGCGAAACGCCATGAAGTTCCTGGAGGAAGGCCACAAGGTTAAGGTGACCTGTCAGTTTCGCGCTCGCGAAGTGACCCACCCGGAGTTCGGCTACCAGAAGATGAACAAGCTGGCGGAAGAGCTATCCCCGTACAGCATCGTGGAAAAGGCACCCTCACTGGAGGGTAAACTCATGACAATGATCTTGCTTCCCAAAGCGGGATCGCCAAAGAAGAAAGATGCCAAAGATCAAGACCAACAAAACGGCAGCGAAAAGGTTCAAGGTCACGGGAAGCGGGAAGATCACGCGCCGGAAGTCGAACAACAATCACATGTTCTTCCACAAGAGCGCGAGCCAGAAGCGTCGACTGGAACAGGAACCTGAGCTGTTTAAAGGCGAGAAGAAGCGCGTTCGGCGCATGCTCGTCATCTAGTTTCGTTCTCGTCCTCTGCCACTACCGTCGCCTACCGGCGACTGGGACCCGGCCAACGTGAACGATCGACCAAACAAAAACGAGGAGAAAATATGGCAAGAATCAAACGTGGCTTGATGCGCCACAAGCGGCACAAGAAGACAGTCGAACGTGCCTCCGGTTATTTCGGCCGCAAGAAGAACGTCTTCAAGCGCGCCCACGAGCAGGTCATGAAGTCGGGGCAATATGCCTTTCGTGACCGCCGGGCCAAGAAACGAGAGTTTCGCCGACAGTGGATCGTTCGAATTACTGCGGCTTGTGAAGCCTGCGGCATCAAGTACAACCAGCTCATCCACGGCATGACCGAGAAGGGCATGCAGGTTAACCGAAAGATGCTGAGCGAGCTCGCGATCCATGATATGGATGCGTTCAAGGATCTCGCCAAGCAAGCCACGGCCTAAGACGGTTTCACCAAGGAGCGGCCGCGCGCTAGTTCAGCGTGCGGCCGCTTCTTATTGAAGTGCGTCGAACAATTGGCGTGTGCGCAAAGTAGAATTGAACGAGTCGCAAGCCGCGATCTCAACGAGGAGATTCAAGATTTCATGACCTTCGAGCTCTGCCCGCAAGAGGCCAGTTTCATCCAGCGCGTCAGAGATTTTGTGACGCAGGAAGTCCTTCCGGTCACCCGAAAGTGGGAGGAGGACAAGGGTTTCGATCCCGCGATTTGGAAGCGTCTCGGCGAACTCGGCTTGCTAAGCATGACGGTCGAGGATTCCGCTTACGGCGGCGGCGTCTCATGTGCCGCTTACTGCGAGGCGATTCGCGAACTGGCCCACGGTGATCCCGCCCTGGCCATGAACGTTGCCGCGATCAACGCGCTCTGCGTATCCCACATCGAGAAGTTCGGTTCCGATGAACAGAAGGCAAAGTACATGCTCGGCTCCACCACGGGCGACATCAAGCTGGCGTGGGGCCTGACCGAGCCGGATGCTGGATCTGACGCGCGGCGCGTAAAGACGTTTGCCGAGCCGATCAGCGACAAGCCGGGTTACTGGAAGATCAACGGCGAGAAGATGTTCATCACGAACGGAGGCAACGCCAATCTCATCATCCTGATCGCGAGGACGTCCGAAAAGGAGCTTTCCGCCTTTCTCCTCGAGACGGACCAGCCCGGCTTTACCCTAACCGAGCGTATTCACACGATCGGGGTGTCGGCATCGAACACCGTTCGCTTCAAGCTCACCGATGCAGTCGGTTGGCACACCCCTTGCACTTTTGAAGAAGCGATCAGTTTCCTTTATCGTGGCCGTCTCGGTATCGCCGGAATGGCGGTTGGCATTGCGGAGAAGGCTCTGGAACTGACGATTGAATACAGCAAGCAGCGCGAGCAGTTCAACCGCCGACTCTGCGACATGCAGAGTGTCCAAAACATGCTGGCCGACTCCGCCATGGAAGTAGAAGCCGCCCGGCTCCTTCTGCGAAAGGGATCGACGATGTACGACCGGGGGGAGAACATCGTCACGATTTCTTCGATGGCGAAGCTGTACGCAAGCGAAACTGCCAATCGCGTCACCAACCGGGGCATCCAGATTCACGGCGGACGAGGAATGACGTTCGACTACCTTGTCGAAAAGCTGTGGCGGGATGCAAAACTTACGGAAATCGGCGAAGGGTGCAGCGAGATCCAGCGTATGGTGATTAGCAAGCAGATCACCCGATGATTACCGCCGCCTTACTAACCTTTACCGTCGCAGTTCAGGAGCCCGTTCAACTTCAGCGGGTCTTTTCCCTCGGCGAAAAGTCCTCATATGCTGTACGGAGCACGCTCCAGGTTCAAACGAAGTCATTCCAGATGACGGAGTTCATCCCCTTCGACATTGGACTCGAATACGATTTCTCGACCGAAGTTACGAAGATGAAGGCTGATGGGATTGCGGAGCTACGCTACAAGCGCCCAACGATGACGCAGGTGGATGGCGAGACCTTCGACCGGCCGGAACGACGCCACGTCGAGAAAGTTAATCTCGACAGCCTGATGACCGTGTCGCCGATCAACGAAATCCTCTCTTCCAAAGACCAAACCAAGAAAGACGGGAAATGGATGACGGTATCTGGCCCCCCGCGACAGGACATTCTTGGCTCGTTCACGCAGGAAATCTATCGACTCGCCCTGTTCGTCGGTTCAATCGATTCGAGCCTGGACTTCAATCCGAAGCTGCCTTTTGAGCCGGTAAAGCCGGGAGATACTTGGAAGCGCACTGCTGGCTTCAGCCCACAGCAGGTCAAAGGCACGGAAGGAAAGAGCGCCGTTCAGCGCTTGGACTACACGTACGAGTACAAAGGCACCATGGAGGCAGCTGGACGGAAGATCCACCGGGTCAGCGCCACCCTGGCCCTCGATACCGATGCCGGCGCTTACATCAATCAGCTCCTCAGAAGACCGGCGTCTGAGACCGGACTGAAGGAGGCCAAGCTCCAATTGCGGGCTACGATCGACTACGATCTTGATCTGAAGACCTGTAAGACCCTTAAGGCGGTGGCGAACTCTGAGGGATCGGTGGCAATCTCCGTAACCAGCGTTCCCCAAGGGCCAGTGGTCGAGGAGCGGCTTAAGGGCACGACGACCCTCACGCCAAAAAAGTAAGGACGAAAAGCAAGGCATTTACCCGCTCTGATGGGTTGCTAATTGTCGCACAAAGTCGACTTTTCCAGTCGTTTTCCCCAAAGACCCTGATAGAATTCTCTGTACGTCGCTTGGCCCTGGGGGGGACGGGCGATGACAGAGAGGGGTGAAAAAGGGGAAGTGGGAATATCCTTTTTACGTAATAAGCTCAGCCTATGGCCGGTTGAGTGGCCAGATGATCATCCAGTCGTAAAGTAACTCCGGATGAGTCCGCGCGACGGGTTTTTCCGGTCTGGGCCGATCCGATGGCTTTACATTGGCGCCGTGGGCCTGTCGGCGACAATCTTGCTACTTAGCCGCGGCGACGAGATCCATCTCTTGCCAGTGGTGTTTTTGGCGGTCATGGCTCTGGTTGCCGAGCTGCTTCCGGTGCCGATCTCGCGATACAGTCTCCGGATCACGCTGACGCTCCCTTTCCTCACCGGAATGGCGGTAGCGGTGGGTCCTGGCGGCGCTCTCGTTACGGATATGGCGGTAACCATCGTCGCGAGCTGGCTGCTGGCCACACGTGCAAAGTCAAAGATTGACTGGACGTGGCTGTCCGTCAACGTTAGCATCAGCGCGATATCCTGCTCGGTGGCAGCGGTGGTGGGTGAACTGGCATGGCTTCTGGATAGCGATCTCAGGTTCGCGATGGTCTGGAGTGCCGTGGCATTCACGGTTGGCTATTCGATAACGAATTTCCTCTTGGTGTCCTATTTCCGCATCTTGGCCACGGGCCGAAAGATTGGCGAAAACCTGGTGCAGTCGCTCCAGATCGGTATTTCTGGCTTGGCTGTTTACACGCTCTTCGCGGTGGCGATCAGCGTGTTGGTCTTCGAACGGCAGTATTGGTATCTGCCGGTAACCATGCTTCCTGTCTTGGCGCTTCGAACTGGACTCCAGATGAAGGCCCGCATGTACGAACAGTATTACGAGACCATCGTGGCGCTAAGCCTGATGCTGCAGCGCGCTCACCCCTATAGCCACGGACACCTGGAGCGCGTCGCAAAGATCGCCGAAAAGGTCGGTCTCCGACTGGGACTCTCAAGTTCCCGGGCACGCCTGGTGCGTCAGGCGGCCGTTCTCCACGACATCGGCAAGATCGCGATCGACGAGGAAATCCTCCAGAAGCCCGGCAAGCTGGATGCGGACGAGATGCGGCACGTGCGGCTTCACGCGGAGTACGGAGCCAGGATTCTCCGCCAATCGCCCGCTTTCGAGCTCCTGGTGCCGTGGGTGGAGTGCCACCACGAGCGGCCGGACGGCACCGGCTATCCGCACCGGCTGTTGGATCACGAGATTCCTCTGGAGAGCAAAATTATCGCGGTGGTCGATGCCTACGACGCGATGGTCGGCGGTGACAACCCCAACGATAAGCGCAACTACCGCCCACCGATGAGCTCTGAGGAAGCTTTGATCGAACTCCAGCGATGCGCAGGTTCTCAGTTTGACCCCCGAGTCGTCAGGGCGTTTCGCGAAGTTCTGGGCCACGAGGTGGCAGCCTAGTGCATCCCGTCGCCATGGCCGTTTTGGTAGGGGCAGGCTTGGCGGCCGCATGGCTTGCGGTGTACGTGTTCCTGATACTGCCGCGCCGGATGTCGCAGAGGCTTCAGGCCACGGTGCGTGTTTTCGGCACCGCGATCGAATTGCGGATACCGCACCAGCAGGGCCTCACTGAAAAGGTCTCCGTGAATTGCCGTAGGGTCGGCGAGCGGCTTGGACTGGGCAGGACGACCCTGGAACGGATGGAAATGGCTGTGCGGCTCCGCGACATCGGGCTCGTCGCCATCCCCTACAAGCTCCTGAATTCCAAGCCGCCCGAATACTGGTCTCCGGCCGAGCAAGCGGTCTGGGACCGCCACCCGGAAGTCAGCGGGGCGATGCTCGAATTGGTTCCTTCCTTGCGGCATCTGGCTCCCATCGTTCGATGGCACCATGGCGACTACCAGCCACTCGCAAGTGAGTTCGCGCCGACGCGGGATCAGCTCCCCATCGAATCCAGGATCATCAACATCTGCTCTGCCTACTCGTGGTTGGAGCGGCACCACGGCACAGCCCATGCGAGGGATATCGTGCTGAAGGCTTCTGGCAAGGCCTTTGATCCGGCTGTTGTCGACGCCTTTATGAACGTGATAACATCCTCGCGTGACGCCGAGCGCCTCCCAAAAGTCGTGGTGGGATGAGCGCTGGAAGGCCGTTGCGTGGGGCATCTTGCTCCTGGCACTCGCTATTAGGTTGGTCGGCATTGGTTGGGGCCTCAGCACCGAGCTAAGTGCCTACGGATTTCACCCTGACGAATGGGTTATCTGGGCGATGGCCCAGCGCTTGGACCCCTTGGGCCTTGATTTCGATCCGAATTTCTATAACTACGGCACGCTCTATCTGGTCTGGGTCAAGCTCCTGACCGCCGCTGGGGTTTCGACGGTCCAGGATCCCGCGCAGGCTGCCGCGATGATCACGTCGTCCTTTCTCGGCCCTCGGCTCGTGTCAGCGGTCGCCGGTGCCTCGATACCCGCGCTTGCCTGGGTGGCGCTGCGAGAGCGAGTTGGATTGTGGGGGGCGGGAGCAGCGGCCGTCGCGTTGGCCGTCGCGCCGGGTCTCGTCGTCCACTCGCGCTTCATGACAGTTGACATGTCGGCAGCAGCCTTGCTTTTTGCGGGACTGACGGTGGGTATGTCGATTCCGACAGCGCCAAAACCCGCTCAGCGAGCCATTGCCTGTGGGCTACTGATCGGTCTCGGCGCCGGTACCAAGTTCGCTGGAATCCTTGGGGTTCTGGCGATACCGTTCTTGGCCTGGCCGTTGGCTCCCGAATTTCGGTGGAAGGTCATCGGCATGGGCCTGGGCGCGACGTTCGTCGGTTTTGTTCTCGGTACGCCGGGAATGCTCCTGAACCCTGAGGCATTTTGGCGCGACTTTCAGTACGAAATGGCCCACACCAGCACGGGCCACGGCCTGGTCTTCTATGGAACATCGCCTGGCTTCATCTACCACGCCGCCAACCTGTTTGAAGGCCTGGGCACGGTTATCACGCTCTTTGGGCTAGTCGGACTTGTTTGGGCAGCGCGCAATCGGTCGCCCTGGGCGGTCGGCCTGCTCGTCTTTGCATTCGCTTATTTCGTGCTGATCGGCAGGGCCGAGGTGAAGTTCCTTCGATACACCTTTCCGCTGATGCCCTGCCTGGCGCTGGGATTCGGAGTCGTCGTTCAAAAGGCGCGCGAGACCCCTCACTGGTCAGGCAAGCTGACCATGGCGATCTGCATCCTCGGGCTCGGCGGGTTCTTCGGCGGGGGCGCGGCGGGAGCCGCTCGACGAACGCTAGAGATGAATTCGGAGGATCCCCGAGATGTTGCAGGCCGCTTTCTGATTGGCAAGACCGGCCAATCGGTCGGATTCGTGGCCGATCCGTGGTTCTACTCTCCCTCCGTTTACCGATTGGTTCAGGCGCCGCGCATGGTCCCGTTTGAGGTGCGAGAAACCTGGCGGGAGGCTGCCCAACCTCCTGTGCTTCGGTTCCTTCCCGCCGATCCCAATCAGCGTTACGACTGGGATGTGCGCCTGATCGACGAGCTTCGACCGGATCGGATCGCGTTCAGCACGTTTGAGTCGGACGACCTCGCAAGAATCTCCCAGCTCAACGGTCTCCCGGGCGAGTATCAGGTTCAGGTCGATCGCTACCTCGCGTTCTGGAAGCGACTGCAAGCCGAATACGACCTAGAAATCACCTTCGGCGGAGGTTCACAGGTTCACGACATGATGTACATCCGTCCCAAGATATGGATTTGGAAGCTCAAGACGACCTCCGCGAACCCATCGAGCGGTTCCTCGACTACCTCCGCTACGAGCGGGGGAGCTCCCCGCTAACCGTCGAAGCCTACACTCGAGACCTGGAAGCGGCGGCTACTATGGTCCAGAGGGAGAGGTGGAGTGACTTGACGATCGCAGACCTCCTCACGCTCCAATCGGGGCTTTCGCAAAAGGCAGCTCCGACGACCGGCAACCGACGTTGGAGCGCGTTTCGTTCCTTTTGGCGCTATCTAAAACGGGTAGAGCGAGCAGAGCTTGCTGATCTTCCCGATGCGGTTACCGGTCGAACGCCGAAACGCTTGCCCAAAGCGCTCCCAACCGATCAAACCCGGCAGCTTGCCGAATGTGCGGAAACCGATCCCAAGGGAGTCCGCGATCGGCTTATCGTCGAATTGCTGTACGGGGCAGGACTGCGGGTCTCGGAACTGGTGGGACTTCGCACCGAGCATTATCGTCGGGATGAGGCCGTTCTCGAGGTTCACGGCAAAGGCGGGAAGGTGCGCTTCGTACCGCTACCTAGGGAAACCACTGCCTTTCTCGAGGGTTACCTCGCCAGTGCCAGACCCCATTTGGCGAAGTCTCCGAGTGCCTTTCTTCTCCTCGGCGACCGTGGCCAGCCCCTGAGCCGCCAGGGAGTGTTCAATCGGATCCGAAAGTGGTCGGTAGAGGCGGGAATCGAGCGAAAGGCGAGCCCGCACACCCTCCGACACTCCTACGCCGTCGACCTGCTGAAGGGCGGAGCTGATTTACGGGCGGTGCAGGAGCTGCTGGGCCATGCCAGCATTGCGACCACCCAGATTTACACGCAGCTCGACCTGAGCGAAGTGCGAAGCCGGTATGCCAAGGCGCATCCGAGAAAGTAGGGAACTGGTGCCTTCGAGAGGACTCGAACCTCCAAGCCCTTGCGAGCACTAGTACCTGAAACTAGCGTGTTTACCAATTTCACCACGAAGGCACGGGCGAGCCGATATTATACCGAAGGCCGGATCGGCGGTTCCGGTATTTCGCGGATGAGGCGCTGCCGGTTGTCGGCTTCCAAAAGCTGGTGGTTGAGCCGGTCGCGGAGCTGGGCAACCTCCCTGCGCAACGCCTCGGTTTCCGCCTGCAGTTGCTCTGAGTGAGCCCGCGAGTGAATGATTTCTGCCATCTTGCGCTGATGGTACGTTAGAATGGCGATTATGGGAATCAGAAGGGTTACGAAGCCCAAGAACATGCCGAAGATGCCTTCATCCATCGCACTTAGTTTACGTTGGACCTGACACTTCGTTGCGTCGAGGCACGGGAAACGCGGTGATAATGATAATAAGTCGCCTTACCGCAGCGGCCAGCGGCGACACCGACGGAGTAGACGATGCTAACTGCAATCTCGGTTATTGTCTCGGTATGGGCGACCAGCCTGTCTGGAAGTATCCAAACACCGGTAGTTTCGCATGAGGAACCCTATCAAGCACTCCATCCCAGGAGAGATTTCTTTGTCCATGGTGACGACTGTTGGGCGTTTCTACCGCCGAACTGCGTAGCAGCAGGTTCAGTGGTTTACGTATCTTGGTCGCCAACCGGTAAGCGGTTGGTTGCCCATGTGACTGAAGTTCCGAGCAGGGACTACCAGACCGTTCTGCGGGGCGAGGACCTCTTACGTAACAACGCGATGAACTGCCTGGTGTGGTACGACCTCGGAAAGCCGAGTGGCAAAGTCGTCATTCGCACGACGAACGTCGCTACCCGTTTCAGCAACCTGAAGTGGCGAGGCGACGGACAAATGGCTTTTGCCCTTGAGCACTCACGTACTGCGAACGGCACCCGAACCCAATTGCGGAGCGTTACGGCTGATGGCGTCGTGCACTCATGGGACTTGCAGGGCTCGTCGCACCAAATCGACATAGACAGGCTATCCAACTTGGTTGTTGTTAGTGCGGTAGCGACGGCAGGTGGGTCCCAATCTACGACCCTTCTCGCGATTGACCGGAACATGCATTTGGTGCCGGTGGCCGCCCCTGACGGTTACACCATTCCTCATAACTACCTCCCTCAGCGCGGAGACGGGCTGTACGTCTTGCTCCATGATTCTCAGGGCAGACCCAATAACGCTCAAGGAACATATGTCGGCCGGATCAATCCGGAGACCCTCACCATCGATCGGGTGAGCAACACTGATGATCTCATTTTCGCACCGGGCGACGATTCACAGATCGCTTTCGCTCCTCGACCTGCGATGGACGGAACCCAGAACCTGATCGCCTTTCGCAACCAGCCGTCCGGAGCCACCAACCGAAAGGACCCTTGGTCAGGAACCGTGATGCAGGTGGCGGGTGAGGCCGAGCTCTTCTGGGAGTCGCCCAGCGACAGCGCGATCGCCTACTCCAGCCAGGGTCTCCTCATGGTTCGCGAGATCGTCAAGTGCGACAAGCGCATCTACGAAGCCGCCTTGGACGCCCTGGTCCGGCGGGAGCAAATGGTCCAAGCGAAGTCAATTGGAGCCGCATTCCACATGTTCGCCGCCGACAACGAGGACGCCCTCCCCGGTTCCCTCGACGACCTCATGCCTTACCTCAAGAACAAGCAGGTTCTTGAAGGCTTCGTCTTTACCGCCATCCACACCAAGATCGGCGACAAGCCGCCCTCGACAACAGAGATAGGCTACATCGCCGGCAACGGGGGAAGGGTCGTTCTCTACGGCGACGGCCATGTGAAGTGGCAGCCAGACAAGTGACCCGCCTGGCTACATCCAGTGCATCTGGTCGTCGCCGTGATAGCTCTGGATCAGGTTGAGCTGACCGTCGTGATACAGGATGTGATTCGCGGCGATCGTCGCCATCTGGAACGCCGACATGGTCCCACCCCAAGGCGGCGAAATCGGTTCGCTGAGCCGGTCCGGGTTCGAGGTGAGGGCGATGGCCAGAGCCTCGGCGCTGGAGCGCACCTCCTCGGCCGCCTTATCCGCGGAGTCGATTATCGCCGTGTAGGCCTGGATGGCTTCCTGGCTGGGCGATTCGTAGGTCTGGCCGTTGAGCCGCGCCGCCATCATCTTGCAGAAGCCGGCTACTTCGCAGGTGAAGTCCTGCGGCGTGCGGCACTTGCCGCCGATCGGCTGGGTGAAGGCGCCCTCGGGCAGGGCCTTCAGGTCCTTAACGTACATGTCGGCCACTTGGCGGGTCCAGGCCGCGAGCTCGGCGGCGGCATCGATTTGGGTAGCGGTTTGGGACATCGTGATTCTCCTTCCAGGAGATGATACTGCGGGCGGGTCGCAGAGCCCCGCATGACGAACACCCTACGGCCTGTAGCCGTCATTCCGAACGCCGTCCGCGGCGGAGGAATCTGACCGCAGACGCTAAGTGTGTGGAGTTCGACGCCCTTCGGAATGGCACGAGCGGAGGGTTCGGGACGCCTGCGCTCCGGTTACGCGGCGTCGTAGAAGCTCTGCAGGTCTTCCTCGCTGACTTCGGGTTCGCCGGGGGCGAGGTTGTTCAGCTTGCCTTCCTTCATCCACCGCTCCAGCACCCCGACCTGCTCGAACACGTGCTCGAACGAGTCCGCCACGAAGAGCAGCGGCTGGTAGTGGTCGATCTCGAAGTACTGGTTCACGATCCATTCCAACTGGAGCGGGAATCGCTGGACGTCGGGCGACTCGATCGAATGCTGCAGCTCGCCATAGGAGCTGAGCAGTCCGCTGCCATAGGCGCGGGTCCCGTCCTTCGACCGCATGAGGCCGAACTCGATGGTGAACCAGAAGAAACGCGCCATGCCCTTGATGATGCTGGCGACGCGGCGGTTGCGCTCGTGGCGGTCGGCGATGCCCCGGGCGATCTCGGCGGCGGTATGCGCGCATTCGCCGAACCGAACGAGGGTGTCGGCGAAGGCGTTATCCGTGTGCATCGGCACATGCCCGGCGATGTCGTGGAAGATGTCGGGCTCGGGCAGGTAGTCGAGCTTGTCGCTACGCCGAATGGTGATCGTCGTCGGGAACTCGCGGTTGCGCAGGCAATCGAAGAACTCGAACGCGGGAACGTAGCCGGAGACCGCCTTGGCCTTGAATCCGGTCAGCGGACACAGAAATTGGTTCACGTCCTCCAATTTAGGGACGTGATCGGGGTCGAGGCACAGGTTGGCGATCCCCTTGAGGAAGTGGTCGTTGGCGTACCGCTCCCAGTGGCCGCTCGCCATCCGGGCAAAGAGCCGTCGCCACGCCTCGTGGTTTTCCTCGGAATACAGCTCGTACGGCTGTTCTATGTAGCGCTGGCCCTTGGCGCGAGCCTGCTCGATGAAGGGCGCTTCTGTCGTTGTTAGTCCTGCTGCGGTGCTGTGCGCGATCGCCACGTTGCGAGTCTCCTTGTACTAATTACGGTTATAGACCATCGGACAGTGCGGTGCGTAGACTTAAGCGAAGCGATGAGCACAGGCAAATTGGTAGTCGGGGTAACCGGGGCGAGCGGCGCAATCTACGCCCAGCGCTTTTTGCAGCGGGTGACCGAGCGGTTTGAAGACGTGTATCTGATCATGAGCGACCAAGCGGTTCAGGTGGCGGCGACCGAGCTTGGGGTTCGCATCAGCAAGGAGGATTTCGATCCCGGCGCCTGGCTCGGCAAGCCGGTGCGCAACCTGCACCTTCTCGACGACCGCGACTATTTCACCCCGCCCGCCAGCGGCTCGTTCCGGCACGACGGCATGGTGATCATCCCCTGTTCGATGGGCACGGCCGGCCGGGTGGCGAATGGCATCAGCAACGACCTCCTGACCCGGTGCGCGGACGTGTGCCTCAAAGAACGAAGGCCGTTGGTGGTCGTCCCCCGCGAAATGCCATGGAACCTGATCATGCTCCGCAACTTGACTGCGCTGGCCGAAGCCGGAGCGACGATCCTTCCTGCCTGCCCATCCTGGTACGACAAGCCTGGCTCGCTTGAGGACCTTGCCGATACCGTGGTCGGGCGGGTGTTGCGGATGATCGGGGCCGATCGTGGCGACGTCCATGAGTGGATGACCGAAGCTTGAGCCGCGTCGTGATCGCCGGGGGAACCGGGATGATCGGCTCGGCGCTAGCGGACGCTCTGGCGGAGCGTGGCGACGAGGTGGTCGTGCTGACGCGATCGGCTCGCCACGCCAAGGGAACGATCCGGTATCGGCAATGGGACGGCAAGAGCCCGGGTGCTTGGGTGGACGATCTTCGCGGGGCTCGCGCGGTGGTCAACCTTTCCGGCGAGGTGGTGATGCAGTCATGGTACGGGTCCGGCTTCAAGCGTGTCCGTGATTCCCGTCTGGATCCCACCCGGGCTATCGGCGAAGCGGTCGCGGCTTGTGGGGACGAACCGCCGGGCTACTGGCTCAATAGCAGCGCCATCGGCTTTTACGGAGACCGAGGCGACGAGGTCCTGACCGAAGCATCGGGTCCAGGGGATTGGTCGGACCCGCTCGTTCATCTGGTGATGGACTGGGAAGCTGCGGCAACAAGTGCTGCCGACGTTCCTGTCGGCAAGTGCCGCACGGCCGTTGTGCTTTCGGCAAAGGGAGGAGCGCTGAAGGCACTCGCCATCGCCGGACGTTCCTGGATCGGTGGCGGGCAGCTCGGATCCGGCCGCCAATTCATGTCATGGATTCACCTCGATGACCTTGTCGCAATGATGGTAAGGGCTATCGACGAGCGGTGGGAGGGGCCAATCAACGCCTCCGCGCCCGAACCGGTCCGCAATCGAGACTTTATGTCGACGTTGCGACGGGTGGTCCATCGTCCGTGGGCGCCGCCAGTTCCCGCGTTTCTGGTGACCGCAATTGCGAAGGTGACGGGGGTACCGCTCCACCAGGTTCTCACCAGTGCGAGGGTCGAGCCGACCGTTGCGGTTCAGGCTGGATTTGACTTCAAATATCCCACGTTAGAAGGCGCCTTAGTTGCCGAATTAAGCCGCCGGTGACGTTTTTGTGTGGATTTGACGTTTTTGGTCGACCCTAATCCGTCGTTTTATTCGTCAAACACACAGGCTGCCCAAGTCAGCCTACGAACTTCTTATTAGTATAATGAGGACGAGGTGTGTCAGCATGCGGGGTGATTTCGCGTCAGTTCCCGAGTCGTCGCCATTGAAGCGGCGAGATAATACCGCGCCTCCAATCGGCCATCGCCCGTCGCGGCGCAATCGAATATCCATGAATTATCGATCCATACTTTCTGGGCTGAGCGTGGCCTCGGTCATCGTACTTGCGGGAGGCATTCCGGCAGGCGCACAGTCCTCGCGACCGGCGCTGGACGCCGGCAAGCTGAAATCCATTCTTGGATACCGGGAGAACAAGGGCCAATGGCATCAGGATGCCAAGTTCCTTGGTCAGATCCCTGGTATCGATTTTTGGGTGACCGATCGCGGTTTCGTGATCGACAGCTATGAATTTGTGGGTTCGGGGGAAGAAACCCATCGACAGGGCCAGGTCATCCGTTTCGACCTGAAGGGTGCATCGGGAACCGCACGGCCGCAGGGCCTGAGCGCCCACCGCGCGACCACCGACTTCATGTTGGAAACCGGTATCACCCGCGGCGTCAAAACCTTCAACGAAGGCTGGGTTCGAGGAATGCGCGACGGCCTCGATATGCGAGTCTACTTTGACGGTACGAAGCCCCGATACGACCTCATCGTCAATCCGGGCGGCAGCGCACAGAACATCGAGTTCGACATCACGGGCGCCAAATCCGTCCACGTCGACGATCGAGGCGATTTAGTGCTCGAAACCGAGCTCGGCGAGATTCGCCAAGCTGGTCTCGTCGCATTCCAACCGGTTGGCAACGCGCGAAAGACGATTCCGGCCCGGTTTGTCCAAACCAGCCCGACGAGCGTCGGCATCCAAGTTGCTCCGCATGATCCACGGCTTCCGCTCGTGATCGACCCGCTCGTTTACGGCACTCACTTTGGTGGAGATCCGGTCGGTAACCAGGCCAGCTTCGACGCTGTCAGCGGCGTGGCAACCGACCTTGAGAACAACCTGTATCTCACCGGCCACACGCAATGCCCGAGCTTCCCCATCAATGCTGGGTTCTATAACCAATTTAACATCCGCGGCACCGAAGACGGCTTTGTAACCGTGCTCGGCGGCGACACCTACTCGATTCTGTACTCGGTCTTCGTTGGCGGTACCGCCAACGACCGCGGTCTGAAGATTGCCACGACCACCGATGGCGAGAAGATCTGGATGCTTGGCACGACAAAGTCGGCTGACCTACCCGGGATCGATGGCAATTCGTTTGACAACTCGCGAGGTGGCACGGATGATCTTTTCCTCGTCCGGTTCCGCCGTGGCGACGTGAACGAGACGTTCCTCGTGCCCGAGTACGTCACGTACTACGGAGGTACGGCGGTCGAACTCCTCGGATCCTTCTCGGTCGGACCCCTCACCGGCAACCCGATCATTTCCGGTCGCTCGCCGAACGGCACGCTCCCGAACACGGTCAACGCGTTCGGAGGCGGTACCCGTGATGGCTTCGTGACCGTCTTCAATGCGACCGGCACCGCCATCGTGCATAGCCGCTACATTGGAGGAGCCGGTGCGGACGAGGCGTTTGGCCATGCCACCGACGATGCCGAGAATATCTACATCACGGGTTTGGTTGAGTTTTCTGGCGTCCAAGACACGTCGACGACCAATCCGCCGGCGTTCGAAACCACTGCAGGCGTGTTTACCAACGGCCGGATGCTTCGCAACAACGACGGCTGGATCGTCAAGCTCGACAAGGACGGAAACCGGCTTTGGGCCGCCCTTCTCGGCGGTTCGGGAGCTGACACGGCCCTGAAGGTTGGTGCCGACAAGAACGGCGACATTTACGTCACGGGAATCCAGGCCAGTTTCGACTATCCGCGGACTCCAGGCGTTTTCCAGGAAACCTTTACGGGAGCCTCGGTCGTGTTCGCTACGAAGATTCGCGGTAACGGAACTCAGATCGTGTACAGCACGGGCATGAGGACAACGGGACCGGTTACCCCTTCGGCTATTCACGTTGACCAAAAGGGACAGGCCCATGTCGTGGGAACCGTCGCCTATATCATTGTTTTCCCCGGCCTTCCAACGATTCCGGGATCGATCGTTACGACCCCAGATGCGCTGGACGGCGCCTACAATGCTGGTGACCGGGTGTTCCCGCCACCGCTTGGACAACCGCAGTCCACCGTTGAAGGCTATATCACCGTTCTCAACGCGAACGCCTCGGCCCAGGTCTACAGCAGCTACATCGGAGAGAATGGCGACGACTTCGTTCTTGGCGGCTTCGTCGATGCCGGCGGCGGTTCTTGGGTCGCGGGTTCGACCCAACCCTCGGCTGGCGAAACCGGCCCGATTGGCTTGCCACAGGCGTACCTAAGCGGCAACGCGCTGAAGAGTTCGCCCGATGGCGCCGGCGACGGCTGGCTCGTGAAGCTCAAGGTCGGTCTTCCGATCATCAACTCGATCTCGGTCGCTCCGAACAACATCGCGGGCGGTCTAGGCGCAACATCCACCGGTACGGTCACCTTGCGCGATCCGGCGCCTTCCACGGGCGTCAACGTGATCGTCTCGGTCGACAAGCCGGAGATTGCGTCGTTTGACGCCAACAGCGAACTAGGACAAGTCGTTGTGAACATTCCTGGTGGCGCAACCACCGGCCAGTTCACGCTCTTCTCGAAGCCTGTCACGACCCAGCAACAGGTCTTGGTCAAGGCGACGTTGGAAGGCGACTTCAAGGCCACAAACCTGACCGTCACGCCGTGGCTCGACAGCTTCGCCGTAACGCCTAATCAGGTCGTGGGTGGCAATGAGGTCACGGGTCGCGTTCGACTTTCCCAGGTTGCACCGGCTGGTGGCGTGACCGTTACGCTTTCCACGAGCAAGCCGGCGACGATCACGCTTCCCCCGACGATTACGGTTCCGGAAGGGGCGATCGAAGCCACTTTCCAGATCGGAACCAAGGGCGTCTTTGGCAAGGTCGTCGGTACGATCAGCACGAACCTTCTCGGTGTTACCAAGTCGGCTTCGCTGGCCGTTGTCCAAGCCAAACTGCGGCCCACGATTACCTTTGAACCGGCATCCGTCAATGGCGGTAACCCGACCACCGGTACCGTCTCGCTCGATGGCGAGGCCGGCGTGGACTTCATCGTCAACCTTGCACAGACGGGCGGCCTTCCCGGTACCACGTTCCCGGCAACGGTAACGATCCTGAAGGGCAACCGGTCCGTGAACTTCACGGCAACCCCGGCCTACACCGACAGTCCTGATTTCGTCACGATCCAGGGCACCTTCGGCGTCCAGACCGCGGTCGGCACCTTCACCGTCCTGAACACCGAGATCCAGGCCGTGGAAGTCGACAGCGCCAATATTCTTGGCGGCGAATCCGTGAAGGGTCGCGTGCGCCTTTCTGCTCCAGCAGGAGCGGGTGGCGTGACGATCAGCATCGCCCTCAACAACGGCGCCCACGGAACCTTGGATAAAACCACGGTTACCGTCCCTGCCGGAGAGACAGGTAGCGATGACTTTACGCTAACGACCCAACTGCTGTCGGCTCAGGAAATCATCCAGATTTCCGCCACAAAGCAGGGCTATCCGTCGCCACCTCCAGGAGAAGTCACCGTTCGGGCGCTCGGCCTTACGTTCACGATCAATCCAAACGTCGTGATCGGTGGTTCGCAATTCTCGACCGGCACCTTAACCTTAAGTGAGGGCGCCCCGACGCCTGGCGTGGTCATTACCCTGAGCAGCAGCGATACCAGCGCGGCGACGATGCCTCCAACCGTGTCGTTCGCCAAGGGTGAGACAGAAAAGTTCTTTGTCATCACTTCTCATGCCGTCACCGTTGACAAGAACGTCACGCTCTCGGCTTCGATGCCGACCGTGCCGGATGTCACGGTGAAGACGCAGAACCTCCAGGTCGTCTCTCTCACTGCTAGCGT
Organism: Fimbriimonadaceae bacterium; assembly: GCA_019187105.1. Taxonomy (NCBI): domain Bacteria; kingdom Bacillati; phylum Armatimonadota; class Fimbriimonadia; order Fimbriimonadales; family Fimbriimonadaceae; species Fimbriimonadaceae bacterium. Next base: position 2,976,670 of record JABAQM010000001.1, read on the forward strand.
GAAGCTGACGCCGACGTCCGTGCTCGGTGGAAGTGCGCTCGTAACGGGTGAGGTCACCCTTTCGAGTCCGGCCGGTCCGGATGGCGTGCTCGTAACGCTGTCGTCCAGCAACACGTCTGTCGCCTCGGTGCCGCCGAACGTGTTCGTCCCGAGCGGGCAAACGAAGGCGACATTCTCGGTGACTAGCTTTGCCGTCGCCAACGATACGGTAGTGGCAATAGGCGTTACGTTGCCCTCGGGCTTCACCGCGACGGCCGACCTCACCGTGACGGCACCGCGTGTCGTCAGCTTGGTGGTGAATCCGAGCACGATCGTTGGAGGCGAAACCTCGACGGCCACTCTGACGATCTCTGGCGCCGCGCCTTCCGGAGGCTTGGTCGTTAATCTGACGAGCAACAACGGAACGGTCGTGGTCTTGCCACCGACGGTTACCGTTCCGGCCGGCCAGACGATTGTCAGCTTCGGCGTGGATACCAATCCGGTGTCGCAGGACACGCTCGTCGAGGTTAAGGCTCTCTACTTGAACAGCCAGGCGTCGGCGACGCTCAACGTCATCGTGCCGGCGTTCGTTGGATTCACCCTGAATCCGAGCACCGTGAAGGGCGGAAACGTCAGCCAGGGCACCGTTACGATCGACCAAGCCGCTCCGCCGGAGGGACTGACGCTCGAGATCAGTTCGTCCAATGACTCGCTCGTCACGTACCAGAAGACAATCGTGATTCCGGGTGGTCAAAAGTCGGTCACGTTCCCAATCCAGACGACGACAGTCTCAAGAACCTTCTCAGTGGAGATGGTCGCCAAGATTCCGTCAAGGAACCAACAGGTGTCCGCCTTCCTGACCATCGTCAGGTAGCGGTACGATCAAGCTGTGAACCCACTCGCTTCGCGGGTGGGTTCACTTGTTTTTGGCTTGCCGGTAGAATTCACTCCATGGGTGGTCGCTTCACCAGCTTTTTAATAGGGCTCGCGATAGGAGTTGTCGCGACGCTTCTCGTTCAAGGCGCCCAGCATCGGTTAGCCGAAGATCCGGAACGCCTGGAGTCCTCAATTGACGAGAGGCTCTCAGTCCTTGAATCGCAGGTTGGCGCCTTGAATTGAAGGCCATCTTCGTTCTCGTTTGCTTTCTGCCACTCGTTGTGAGTGCACAGTCATGGACGGGAGCATCCCGCCCACACGTCGCCATCGACGTCGAGGGCCGCGGCACGATGATCGTCGAACTGTATCCAGTGGACGCACCCAAGACCGTCGCCCAGATGCTTAGGCTTGCCGGCGAGGGCTTCTTCGACGGATTGCTGTTCCATCGGGTAGTACCGAGGTGGGTCATCCAATCGGGTGATCCGGACTCTCGCAAATGGACGCCCGAGGATGCTCGAGCCAAGCCTGACGGCCGCGGCGGTACAACCGGTTTGGGTGAATCAGTGTCGGGAAAGACGATCCCCTTCGAACGAAACTCCGTGCGGCATCGCTTTGGGACCATGGGCATGGCCCTTGAAGCACCTAAAAGCGATACAGGCGACAGCCAGTGGTTTATCAACCTGGAGGATAATTTCCGGCTGGACGGCAAGTATGTCGTCTTCGGAAACGTGGTCGGCGGGAGGGACGTCATCAAGCGCGTACAGCGCGGTGACCGTATCCGGTCGATTCGGCGCGCGGCTATCGACCCGACCTGGTTCTAGGCCAAAATCTTCTTGCTGAGCACGGCGCCGGATTCTTCCAGCTCATAGACGAGCGGCACCCCGGTTTCGAGGTTTAGAGCGAGCACCTCTTCGTTGGATAGCTTGTCGAGGGCCATCACGATCGAACGGTTGGAGTTACCATGGGCAACAACCAGCACATCTTTTCCTTGACGGATATCCCCCATAATGCAGCGTTCAAAGAAGGGCAGTGTTCGGGCGGCTGTGTCTTTCAGTGCCTCCCCATTGGGTGGCGGCACGTCGTAGCTGCGGCGCCAGATATGCACCTGTTCTTCACCATATTGACGTCGAAGCTCGTCCTTGTTTAGTCCCTGCAGATCGCCATAGTGGCGTTCATTGAGGGCCTGGTCGCGAATCACCGGCAGCTTGACACCCATTGTTTGAAGGATGATGGTCAGGGTGTCTTGGGCCCGGCGGAGAGCGCTGGTGTAGGCGACGTCAAAAGACATTCCATCCATTCGCTTGGCAGCGCTCCGTGCCTCCTCCTCGCCCTGCGGCGTAAGCGGCACATCAACCCAGCCCGTAAACCGGTTCTCAAGATTCCAAAGGGACTGGCCGTGGCGAATCAGGGTCAGTATCGGCATAGGGAAGTCTAAGGATACCGGCGGCTATAGCAGCCGATCTCGGGTTAGCCGAAGCTCCCGGGTTAGTTCCTGCTGAACTTGCGTGGTGATGAGATCGCTACGAGTGCGTTCGATAACCGCCCGAAGGGCATCGCAGGACCGGCGCAATCCGCCAGTCATGCTGTCGGAGTAGTCGAACGTGATAAGTTCCTCGTAAATTCTCTCCATGTGATCGAGCATTTGGCTCGACTCATCCATCTTCCCCTCGCGCATGAGGTCGAGCACGTAGCGTCTGCACTCGCTGCTGGCCTCAGCCATGCCATTCAAATAGGCCGAAATGTCGACGCCCAGTCCTATAGGTGTGGGATAAGCGCCGCCGGTAACGATGGCAAATACCGCGGCTGCTTCCACCAGCTCCTTCTCGGCATCCTGCAGGTATCCGGCAAAGAGGAGTTGAGGGAATCCGTCGAGAACCGACCGCGCTTCCTTGGAGAGCTTCTTTGCTTCTTCGATGAGTGCCGATGCTTCCTCTAGTTGCTTCCGGTGGATATGCCGAATGCTGCGAGCCGATGTCTGAGTCAGCTTCCTGCACAGCGCCAAGCCCCGTTCACGGCTTTCATGCATCGCCTCGAGACGGGGACGAATCTGGGCGACGATTTCGCCCCAGCCACTCTGGCTCACATCAAGCCCCGCTCTCGCAAGCTGACGTCCTTCTCTCGCCCAATGACCACATGATCTAAGACGTCGATGTCGAGTAGTTTGCCTGCTTCGACAAGCGTCTGAGTCACCGATATGTCCTGCGGGCTTGGAGTTGAATCTCCGCTGGGATGATTGTGGGCGACGACAATAGCGGCAGCTCCTTCGCGGACGGCATCCCTAAATATCTCGCGAGCCCCTACAAGGCTCGTATCAAGCGTGCCGACGTGCATGACCTTCACCGATAACACCTCATTCTTCGTGTTGAGAAAGGCCACACAGAAGTGCTCCCGAGTCTCGGTACGAATGTGCTCGAAGAGACTGATCACGTCCCCTGGAGTCTGGATGCTCGATCGCGGTCCTCGCTCGGCAATTGCGGCCCTCCGGCCCAGTTCGATCGCCGCCAAAATTCGGTGGCTCTCGAACGTCGTCAGGCCGGCGAGAGCTTCGAAGTCGGCCGGCGAGAGGTCCAGCATACGCGGCAAGCCCCGGCCCGCCAGTGTTGCCGCCGGATTGAAGAGCGATTCGACGTCTTCTGGCCTTCTGGCTGCGATTACGGCGATCAGATCGGCCACATGAGCGGCAGGGAAGCCGTGATCCTGCAAGCGGCGGTAAGGGTCCTTGGTTGCGGTCATCGTCACCAGTTCTCGAGCGCGGCGAGATCTTTGAAGTTTTGCATGAGAAAGTCCGGCGGTGGGGATGTCTGGCACTTGATTCGTTCGCCGGTGCGGGGTTGGTCCACGTGCAGCAGGGCGCCGTGAAGCTGAAGCGGCTCCTCACCAGAAACCGCCGGGCCATAGAGACGGTCGCCAACGACAAACATGCCAATTGCGGCAAGGTGGACCCGAATTTGGTGAGTCCTTCCTGTCGAGAGCCGACAGGCAAGCAGGTTCCAGCTACCTTGCCGTTCGAGAACTCTGAAATGGGTCAGGGAAGGTTTCCCGTCGTGCCGAACGGCCCTGAGGGAACGATTGGCGGGATTGGAAGCCAATGGCGCGTCTACATCCCAGCGATCGCGGGGCGGTTCCCCTTCGGCGACCGCCAGGTAAACCCGCAACGCAGATTTGGTACGGATTTGCTCGGACAAACGCGTGTGGGCAAAGTCGTTTTTCGCGACAACCAGCAGGCCCGTGGTGTCTTTGTCCAGCCGGTGGACAATTCCCGGCCGAAATGCGCCGCCGACCTGGCTCAGTGAGCCACCTCTTGCCAAGAGAGCGTGAACGAGCGAGACGGCGTCTGAGTTTGGCGCCGGATGGGAAAGTACCCCCCGCGGTTTGTCGACGATCATCAGGTCGTCGTCCTCATACGGAACCTGCAACGGAATGGAAACGGGTTCGACCGGCTTTGGGCGCTCAACGGTCGCTTCCAAGACGGCGATTTCCATGTCGCTGTCGACCAGGAAAGAGGGCTTTCGAACGCGCCCGTCAACGGTAACCGAACCAGCTTCAATCCACGCCACGAGCTTTGTGCGGCTATGCTCTGGCATAACGCTCGCCAGGAACTTGTCGAGGCGGTCGGGGCGATCAGGATAAAAGTGCAGGGCCTCGGTCGTCATATTCTTCGGAAAGGGAACTGGACCGATCTACGAAAAGTATCGTCAATAGGATTATGAGAACAATTGCTGTGTTCGCCTTCAGTCTAGCCTGTGCCGGCCTGCTTTCGGGAAGAGCCACTGCACAGGATAGTTCCAAGGCGGTCACGTACCGAACGCCGGCAGTCACACTGTCCAAGGCCCTCGAGGACTTGAGCGCGAAAACGGGCATGAATCTTCGGCCTGCGGCCAACATCGCCGACGAGCTGATTTTGATTCGTGTAAAGGACGCCAAGGCGTCAGATGTGATGAAGAAGGTCGCTGAGGCGATTGGCGCGGAATGGGTCATGGAGGGCGATGTCTATCGCCTAGCTCGGCCGTCGAGCCTGAATGAGGCGGAGCGCAGGGCCGAACTGGCAGAAAAAATAAAGAAGCTGCAGGCTGCGGTTGACAAGCACACGGCTGATGTTCGCCAGACGCCGAACTGGACCATCGAGGACGCCAAGAAGGCCCAGCAGTCGAACAAGAAGCGGGGTGATGGCGAATTCGCAGTGGCGATCGCCCAGGATGACGGCAGCGGCGGACCTGCACGTACCTTCAGTTTCGGAGGTCCCGGTGAAGTATCGCCTGCCAGTAGAGCAATGGCTAGGCTGGTGCCTTTGCTGAATATCGCTGACCTAGCCTCACTTGAGCCAGGCGAGCGAATTGTCTACTCAACGCAGCCGACTCGAATGCAGAAATCGCTGCCAAACAAGACGTTCGAGATCTTTCAGACCCTGACGAAAGAACAAGCGCTTTGGGATCAATTGCAGGAATCAAGTCGATCCAGTCGATCCGTTCCGCGCCCGGGTGGGGGACCGGAGCCGCAGACCGGACCTCCGGCCAAGGCGTTGGTCATCGCCAGCAAGATGGGCATGGGCGACGCCATCAATCTGACCATGCTGGTCGCCGATGCAAACGGCAACGTGATCACCACCCAGATGAGCTTCCTTGGCGACATTTTCTTCGGTTCCGGAGAGTCGGGCCAGCCAACTAAACCGCAGGGCGGTCCCGTAAAGGTTTCACCGGAGTCCTTGGAACTGGCCAAGATGCTGTCGTCAGGCGGCGGCATGATGGGCCAGTCCGTCAGCATTTCGATTCAAAGCGATGGCGAGGCTGACAATGTGGCATTTGTAGGACCAGCCACTGGTCCGACCAAGCGTGCCAAGCTCACTCCGGAATGGCGTTCGAGGGTGACGTCTCCCAACTCCTGGGAGCCGCTGGCGTCGATTCCGTCCGATCTCGTTCTCGGGTACGCCGATGCGACTGAGGCCAACCTGGTCGCTTCGATTCCCGACGATGCGTTGATGAAAGCAGCCCGCTTGGCTCAGACAGAGAACCTTAGCTCTTCGGCGATCGAAAGCAACCTCAAAGGCTCTTGGGGTCTATCGGTCAAGTCGGCCGAGGGTTTTGTGGTGGTTAGGCCCAATCGACCGTATACCGCGCGACGCCAAAAGGTTGATCGCGCGAAGCTGGAGCGAATGCTCAAGTATCTCGACCGCAATGGCCGAATTAGCCTGGATGAGCTGGCCGCTTACGCCTACGCACACCCGGTCGCACCCGCGTTCGATTCGCTCGACACGGCGATGATCCGACTACTCGATCCGGCAACTGCCGACCAGGAGTTCATGCGCAGCATGACGGGCCAGCGGGACATGCTCCGACTCTGGGGCGCGATGAGCTCGGCCCAGCGGCAATCTCTCCTGAACGGCATTCCGGTTCCGATTACCAACATGAATAACGAGCAACAAGGAATCGTGGCTCGGCTGACCTTCCAATCGCAGGATGGACCCAGGCTGTTGCAGGGCGGCGGCGGGCGTGGCAGGGAATTTGGCGGCGGGCCGTTCGGCTTCATGTCGAATCTCCGCAACGAACGAACGGAGTTCCTCCCTTACGGGCTGCCAAACGACTTGGTCCTGAACCTTCGGACTCAGGTTCGCGAGGCGGTTATCGCAACCAACAGCGAATCTGGCAACGGGATGATCTTCTCACCCCAGACTCTGGCCATGACGAGGAACATGAAGATGAACATCCAGGGTCTTCATGGCGAAACGATGGAAACGGCGACCTACGACACCTATCAGATGGCAGATCAGAACACGCTGGACTTCACCTTCCAGTATGGTCGTATCGCTCAACTGCTACGCCAGCTCACGGATACGGTTGCCCAGCGCGGATCCAAGGCCGGAAACTACGACTCGCTGCCTGAAGCCTTCCGCAAGCAGGTCGACGAGGCCGCAGCCCGCATCCAGAATCGCTCCCAACGCGTGCGCCAGAGTGATGGAGGCGGCGGTCCGCCGCCCCGGTAACCCTTTGGTCCGCCGGTAAACTTCATCCGGTGGATCACGTCCGGGTCGATGTGACGATTATCGGCGGAGGGCCAGTTGGGCTCTTCGCCGCTTTCTATGCCGGGCTGCGCGGGATGTCGGTCCGGATCATCGACAGTCTTACCGAGCTCGGCGGCCAACTTACCGCTCTCTACCCAGAGAAGTTCGTCTACGACATGCCGGGGTTCCCAAAGGTTCTCGCGCGCGATCTTGCCGCCGGGATGGCTGCTCAGGGAACCCAGTTCAGCCCGGAGCTCTGCCTTGGCGAGACCGCAGACACGTTGAAACAGGATGCCGAAGGCTATGTGATTCGCACTGCCAGAGGGCAACTCCTCCCAACCCGGACGATTATCATTTCGGCTGGAGCCGGTGCCTTCTCGCCGACGCGAATCGGTGTGGAAAGAGAGGAGGAGTTTGAGGGTAATGGCCTGTATTACGGGGTCAAGTCAACCTCGATGTTCCACGGCAAGCGTTTGGCGATCGTCGGTGGTGGAGACAGCGCCTTCGACTGGGCCCTGCACCTCTGGCCAGTGGCTACGAGCGTCCAGCTCATTCACCGCAGAGATCAATTCCGAGCCCATGAAGATACCGTCGAGAAGGTGCGAGCCTTACCCGTAGGGTTTAAGCTTTGGTCGGTGGTTAAGGAGCTACACGGCAACGGCCAGCTTTGCGGCGTGACGCTGGAGAACACTCAAACCAAGGAAACCGAGCGGATCGACCTCGATGCCTTGATCGTAAATGTCGGCTACAAGAGCTCCCTCGGCCCCCTAAAAGAATGGGGACTGACGATCGAAAAGAACCAGATCGTCGTGGATTCCCTGTTTCTGACCAATTTTGATCGAGTGTTTGCCGTCGGCGACGTATGCACCTATCCCAACAAAATCAAGCTGATTGCGACGGGGGTTGGCGAGGCAGCAACCGCAGTCTGCATCGCCAAGACCATGCTGGACCCTGAAGCCAAGCTGTTCCCCGGGCACAGCAGCGACCGGGATCTCTAGCCCAGCTTTCGAGCTTTCGCTTCATCCAGCGTCGGAACCCCCATCGCTTTTCGCTGGGCATCGCCGATTCCACGAGTGTCAACGGGCTGTAAGGTGACGGGCATTCCGATGACGCCTCCATATTGGGTTCCGAACCGTTGCGGATGTCCAGCGGATCGCAGCATACGATCGTAGGTTGCGGATGCCAACCACGAGGCTCTCTTGTTCCCCAGCAGTACGCTGCATATAGCCAGTTCGTGGGCTACCGCGAAATCCGCCCAAACCCCGCCATGCTGCAGCACGAGGGAAGCCCGATCGAAGTCCTCGCTCGTTACCACTTTGCCGTCACTGAGCAGCTTGTAGATTCTGAGCAATCGCTTGCGGTCCCCTTCCTGAAGTTCCTGGTGCTGCTTCAGAGTCATATGCGAGAAATCCATCGTGCGCACGGCCTGATCCGCATCGATGATCTTCGTGATTTCCGCATTGCTCGGCGTCAACCGTGCCCGCTGGATTGCGTTACCAGGGTTCTCAAGCACAGCCTTTACTGACTTGGCTGCTGGCACCGTGTGGAAGCGCTGTCCGAACTTGTCGTAGCCAGGCGCCTTGATCGTGCCAAAGCGTTGTCCCCGTCCGGCGGCAATCTGCAGCGCGTCCCACGTCGTGCGCAGTAACCCGTGAACGTCCGCCTTGCCTAGGGCGCTAGCTGCGAGGGCAAGTTCGTGCCGAACGCGAGACACCTCGAGATCCAGCTGAGGATCCGCGATCAGGTTTGCGGCCCGGTAAAAGTCATCGGCGTTGCTTAGCCGATCCTGTTCAAGCAGCTTGAAAACCTCGGCGTTGATGTCGAAATGCGCCTTAAAGTCCTTCGCCGCTGCCGCCGCCTCATAGCGGGTTTGAAGATGGTCCAGCGGGGACTGCTGGATTAACACAAAAGCCAAAAGTGAGGCGAACACCCCCCATTATGGTGCTCTTGGGTGGCAGCTTAGCTATCGGTTTCGTCTATAAGATTGTCGCTATGGCGGATCGTTAGCCTGACGAAATTCAGCCGCTCTTCTTCGTAAATGACGTCGAAGCGATAGACCCCAGGCTCGTCCACCTGGTTCTGGGGCTGAAATCGATCCATGACGAAGCAGTAGTTCGGGTTGTGGTCGGGACGCGACGCGAATTCGATTACGATGCGACGCCCGGCAACGACGCGGTTGTCCTGGTTCACGAACAACACATCCAGCTCGTGCTGCCGCCCAACATCGTCCGGATCGGCTTCGATTTCCATGGCGATCATCATCGGTGGCAGCGTTGCCGGAAACTCGTCCAGCGGCAACTCTCGAAAGATGCCAAACAGCACTGGGGAACCGTTGCGCAATTGGGCTGCGGTTTCGCACAGAACGATGTAGTTAACGCGCACGGTGGCTCCTAGTCGGGAACGTCAGAGGGATCGATATCGCTGGCAGCGCGGTTTTCTTCCTGAATCTGCTCGTAAATCTCTTTACGATGCACCGTGACATTTTTTGGCGCCCGAATGCCTAAACGAACCTGCTCGCCTCGCACTTCGAGCACGACGATCTCAATCTCGTCGCCGATTACTATGCTTTGGTTGAGCTTTCTTGTTAGAACCAGCATGTTCGCGCGCCCTCCCTGGCAGTCGCGAGGTAACCGGTGATTCGCTTAACTAGGCAGCGACGGTCTCCGGTGACTCAGTCTTGGGCACCGGATGCTTGGTGCCATATCCTTCGTCGGTAAGAACAATCTGTTTGGCGTATCTAGTGTCGGCGTTAATCACAATCGGACCCGCTAAGTTAACGGTCATCGACCCAGGTAATCCTTTCGGTATCGTGACCATAGTATAGACCAGCCGAGGGGAATCCTCCGAAAGCTGCAGGAAGGCTGCGTCGGTGCCCTCCATCTCGGGAGCATATTCGGGAAAAAAAGTTGCGGGATCGACCACGAGAAAGGCCAGGCTCCCATTATCAGCCGATTGCAGCCATCGAAACGGACTGTCTTCTTTGTGGGCGACGAGGACGAATCGGCGGCAGTCCGGAAAGCCGAGAATGCCGGTTGGAAAGGTCACGACGTCGAGGTCGTCGAACTCAATGGACCCAAATCGTGTGGTTGAAATCGTCATGGGTAATTACCGGAGAAAGTCCATCAGACTGAGCTGGTAGGCCTGACTGGTGACCTGCAGAGCAGCCGTGTAGGCAGTCTCAGCCGCCTGGTATTTCACAATCGCCTCAGAGATGTCGATCTCTTCAATGTCGGAGATCTGAACGGTGAATTCATCGATCCGACGCGAATGCAGGTCATTCCGAGCTTCAAGCATCGTAAGGCGCGAACCTGCTTCTGCCCGGGCTAGGCCGACCGCCGTGCTCGAATCCTGGAGGAGCTGGATGTCAACGCCGCTAATCGCCGAAATGTTGCCGCCGATGAGGTTGATGCGAAGCCCTTCCAGCGCCGTATAGGCATCTTGCACCAAAGAGCCGGCCATGGTGGAAATAGGCACGGTCTCGGCGACTTCCACCTCCACGACCCGCAGATTGTTGTCGCCGTTGTAATTGAGGGTCGAGCCCGCAACGGTGAAGGGTTTGGTGTCGACCATTTGGCCCGCAAAAATATAATCGCCGTTACCGGACTTGGTGTTTCCGAGGTCAATGAGACGCTGTTGCAGCGTGACGATTTCCTGGGCAATCGCCTCGCGCCCCTCTTGCGACGTGGATGTATTGGCGGCGAACACCGCTCGTTCATAGGCTCGTCGCATGATGCCGTCGATGTCGCCAAGAGCGCTCTCGCTGAATTTAAGGGAGGCGATACCGACGTCGGTGTTCTTCTGAAATCGTTCAGCCGCGCCCTTGAGCGCCTTTGTGCTAAGGATGGATCGGGCGCCGATCGCATCGTCGCTCATCGACTCAATGCGCTTGCCGCTCATGACCTGACGCTGGATAGCGGCGTATCGCGCTTGAGCCGAGCGGATTTGGCTCGCGTAGGTTTCGGTTTGGTGAAGGAATCCGATGCGATCCATGGTCATTCAGCGGGCTAGTTCAGGAGATTTACTAAATCTTCGGTAACTTGGTCGAGAACCGATAGGACTCGGGCTGCAGCTTGGTAGCTACGCTGAAAACGCAGCATGTTCGCCATTTCATCGTCAATCGAGACTCCGCTGATCGATGCCCGCTGGGCTTCGATCTGTTGCACGATGACGTTTTGCGTGTCTCGGCTGCTTTCAGCGTGTTCCGCGTCCTGTCCGAGCCTGCCGAGGGCATCGCCGTAATAATCCTGGAACGTCTTCGTGCCAAGTGCGCCGAGCCCCTGAGAGCGTAGGTCGCTAAGGCTGAGGGCGAGTCCGCCGTCTCCTGCGTTGCCGGACGTGCCGCTGCTGATGTTGTTGATGTCGGCGAGAACCTGAGCACTGAGGCTGAAGTCGATGGCGCCGGTTTGAACCGCTGCATCGGCAAAGAACTGGATGCCGGTCGTTCCATTTGGGTTGATACCTGTCGTGTGGAGCAGATTGAATTCGGTCTTGAGCGTATTGGCAAGCAAGTCGAGCTGGCTCTGCTGGCTCGTGATGGCGTTCAGCCCGCTCATCAAACCGTAGAGCGTGCCGGAACGGACGTCGTAGGTGTTGACCCCGTCCGTTACCGAGTACGTTCCTGCATTGAACGTCGAGGGATAGCTGTGGGCGACATTCGACTCGACCAGTGTGAATTGGCTGGCATAGACCGCAACCGTGCCGTCGTCGAATTCAGAGGTATGGACCTGGACATAGGTAGAGAGCTCGCCAATTAGGCGGTCGCGCTGATCCATCAGGTCATTTGGTGAGCCGCCACCCGCCTTCCCAAATCGAATCTTCGCGTTGAGCTCAGCGATTTCCTTCGAAATCTGGTTGATTTGGTCTATCGTGCCTGAAACTTCTCCCGTGAGCTGGGCGGCCAGGTCATTGAGCTGTTGGTAGGTTGAACGGACGCGTTGCGTCAGCGCTTCGCCGGCATTCCGGACCTCGATCCTCGCTCCGGCGTCATTAGGGTTGCTGGCAAGGCCCGACCACGCATCGAACATCCGGTTGAGTGCCGATGCGATGCCGGCATCACCGGGCTCATTGAACAGCTTCTCGATTCGCTTCAGCGTGCTCGCCTGGGTTGAAAACTTCGACAGATCCGCTCCCGCGCCTTGCATTCGGGCCTCAAGGAAGAGATCGCGAATCCGATTGATCGAGGAGATCGTGACGCCCGAACCGAGAGCCTGGCGGCCATTCGAATAGAGTGTGGCGGCTTCGGTAGACGAGAAGTCGACGACCTGCCGGGAATAGCCCGCGGTGTTGACGTTAGCGATGTTGTGCCCGGCGGTCTCCAGCGCCCGCTGGAGACTGCGCATGGCCCGTGAGGCCGTATCGATTCCGTGAAATGATCCGGGCATGGCGGTTGCTTAAGCCACCCGATCCAGGACTACGGGTCCCGGTTCAACCGTGGCAAACCTCCCTTGCTGTTCGGTGGCGGTCTTGGCGATCAAGGCCACCGTACCGGTGATGTACTGGAGCTCGTTCTCGATAAGCTTTCGATTGCGGCCGATAACCTCCTCAACATGTTGGGCAGCGACCTTCACTCGGTTCGCAAGCGCCTGAAGCTGCCTTCCTTCCGTCTTCTCGAGTCCTTGCACCACGCTTCGGAGGTCGGGCGTGACGCCCAAGGCTCCGGCCAGACGTTTGGCACAGTCGACGGCCTTGTCATCAATCTCGCGCAATCGCTCCAGAAGCTTCTCCAGCTCCGGCTGAATGCGTTCCACACGGGCAACATCCCGCAACGTCAGAGCGGCGGTTTGCTCATAGAGCGAACGCAGCATCTGCTCCGACGTCGCCAGGTAGTCCCACCAAAGAGTTTGTAATTCTCGGGACTGGGTCATCTTTATCCTTGAATGTCAACGTGTCCTTGCATCAGCTGAGCCGTGAGATCGGCATTCAGAATCTGCTTGGACAATCGGTTGTAGATCATGCTTCCGATGCCGACCCGACCGGTTTCGCTTACGGAGGCCGAGATTTGCTGGTCGAACATTTCCATCGCCATGCCTTTCATCGGATCACTGCTTTCGGAGCCGCCGATACCTGCTCGCATCTTGCCCACCAGGTCCTTCAGGAGGAGCGCCTCCAGGTCTTGGGTGGCCTTACGCAGCTTGCTTAACTTCGCCTGGGTTGCCGATGGCACCTCAGAGAGATCGCCCGATTCCACGTGCTCAAGAATCTTCTTGGCCTGTTCCAGAGACGGCAGGGGCCGATCTGCGTGGGGTTTCGGGGCGACCGTCGTCGGATCCGGGAGGTTGTTTGACCCATTCCAGAACGGAATCGGCAGCTCCTCTCCAGGAAGGTCGTCGCTCCGAATCGGTGCAGTGAAGACGGGCCGGTCCCCAAGGCTCGGCTCCGGCAACACGGACGTCATGCGGGGTCCCAGGGTCGTCGGGTCAGGCAAGTCGTTCTCGGCATCCCAGAAGGGAACCGGGACCTCTTCGCCTGGCAACTGGTTATGGGTCCGAATCGGTGCGGTTGGTTCCGGCCGTTCGGTTGAACCCGAGCTGAAGATCGGTCGCTTCTCACTTGGGGCCGGCAAATCGGCCCTCGGCTTGGTCAAGAGGACCGGGGTACGAGTCGAGTCCGAACTTGGCTTGGGAATGCCCTCACCGGGGTTCGGGGGTTGATTACGATCCGGTCTGACCCCGGTTGTCCACCGGGGCAGTCCCGCTGTCGTGCGAATGTCCATAGTTATTGCACCTTGATTCTCGCTTTGAGCGAGCCTTGATCACGTAGAGCCTGCAGGATCGAAATGACGTCCCTAGGGCTCAATTGCAGGGTTTGAAAAATCCTCGCGAGGTCGGATACGGTTGCGTTCGGACCAAGAAGGCCCACCTGCGCGGTTTCCTCCTCGGCGCTCACCGTCGTGTTCGTGCCGGCCACGGTGGTTCCGTTCGAGAACGAGTTGGGCTGGCTAACGAACGATTCCCGCGTGATCGTGACCTGCAGGCTGCCGTGGGCGACCACGGCTGGCCCCAGTCGAACGTTGCCACCGATCACGATCGTTCCCGTCCGCTCATTCACCACGACCAGTGCCGGGATGTCTGCAAAGACGGTTGCCGACTCGATCTTCGACATCGCCTCCACCGGGCTCATCCCGATCGGCAGGCGAAGCTCGATCGTGCCACCATCGACCGGATTCGGATCGAACTCCGGGAACCGTTTCTGAAGCGTTTCGCTCAGCCGGTGGGCGGTGGTGATATCGGCATCGTCGATCTCGAGGAATAACTTGCCGTCGAAAACGATCTGAGTTGGGACGCCTTGCTCGACGATGCCCCCACCCGGGATCCGTCCGACGTTGACGTGGTTCTTTTGGACCGAATTGCCGCTCGCGCTTACGTTAAAGCCGCCGATGCTGACCGGCCCCATCGCCACAACATAGGCGTTTTCCTTGTCCCCGGCGCCGAACATGGGCGTTTGGAGCAGGGTGCCGCCCTGAAGACTGGTGGCGTCGCCGATCGAATGGACGATCACGTCGATGCGGTTGCCGGGCGAGGCGAACGGGGGCAGCTCGGCGGTTATCATGACCGCCGCCACGTTTTTCGCCTTCAATTTGGCGGCATCCACTTGGTTGCCGAAGTCCCGCAGGATGTTTGCAAGGGCGGTCTGGGTGAAGGGAATGCTCTTGTCGCCAGTTCCTTCAAGACCGATCACTAGACCGTAACCGACGAGCTGGTTGGCGCGGACACCCCGAAAGCGGGCGATATCCTTGATGCGAACCTCGATGCCGGATTGCTCGACGCGATTTGCCTCTTGTATGGCACGATCCGGCTTGGGTGGATCCTGCTTGGTTTGAGCAAGGCCGAGCGACACGGAGGCGATGAGCAGGGTGGAAAGTAGGGTCTTCATCAGAACAACCAATCCAGTAGTCGAGTAATGAGGCCGCGGCGCTGGCGGTCGTTGATGGTGCCTTTGCCGTCCAGCTTGATATGCGCATCGGCGATCGCCTCGCTCATTACCGTGTTATCGGGCCTGATATCTTCGCGGCGAATGACGCCGGTGATCTTGAAGAGCTGCGTCTCCTTGTTGACAACCACCGAACGGGCGCCTTCGATCGTCAGCGTGCCATTCGGCTGCACACTCGTTACGATCGCACTCATCTTCGCGGTCAGTTTGGAGCTTTGACCCGTCGTTCCAGAGCCACTGTTGCTGGACTTCGCACCGATTGCCCAGTTCGGAATCAGGTTCTTTAGGATCGGCCCAAGACCCTCGGTGATGTCGGTGGAGTCGTTCTTGCTCGACGACGTATTGGCCGAGTAGGTTGCCACTGAAGACTCGCTGATGATGATGGTCAGGAGGTCGCCTTCGCTCCGTGCCACCCGATCCCGGAGGGGATTCGTACCTCGAACCCACAGCGTCCCTGGGTTGACGTTCTTTGTGATCAGGTTCGAATCTTGGGCCGCGAGACTCGTCGAGGCGAGCAACAACGTGGGGAGGAACAAGATTTTCATGGATTCACCTCGACAACACCTGGCTCGACAACCTTTCCGGTTAGTTCGACGCCAGTTTCGGACTTGACTGGAACCCGGTCGCCGACGAAGGCGGATGAGACGGCTTTGCCGCGCGATTCGACGATGGCGTCGCCACTCCGAACGCGGATTCGAACAATCTCCCCGGCTTTCACGCCAGGAATCGCCGGAGGCTTGCTGAACGAAATTGTTCGCGAGTTGATTCGCTTGCCGTCGACATGCACGGCGACGATCACGCGGACTTTGTCGCGGGTTGCTGCGACCGATTCCGCCGTCAATTCAACAACTCCCGGAGGTACTTGGATGTCAATGGACTTGCCGTCTTCGACGAGTTCGATATCACGGCCGACTTCCAAGCGAGCCACCTTCAGCGCGGTTTCGGCGAACTGCTTATGGCTCACAACCTGAGATTTGCGAACGACGGCGGCTCCAGCTGGAACCGTGACCTCGTAATGCTCAGGCGCTAGCTTGGCCATGCGGAGGCGCCCCAAAATCGCGACGCGGTCAAGACCGCGTTCCACGCCCATGCCAGGCGATTCACCAATTTCGACCTCGCTCAAACGCTGGCGAAGGGCTTCGGGAGCCTCAATCTCGGCGATGTGACCCAGTGTGAAGGGTGTGGTTGCAACCTCCGACCGGGCTCGTACTTTTATCCGAACAAGGTCCCGAGAGTCGCTGGAAGTCTGCGTCGGAGTCGCGCGGGTGTTGCCGGCGGTCCGAATCGTGCCAAAGCCGTGGTCGCCGGGAAACCCAAGCTGGCCGCGGGAGCGGGCAATATGGAAGGCTCCCGACGGTTGAGGTGTCTCGGCTGCGCTGAACTTTGCCAAGCGAATCCTGCCCGCTTTAAACTCGGCTTGAGCGGTCGTGATCGTAAGGAGTCCGGCACTATCCACATCGATTTTCGTGGGAATGCCCGATACGGCCATCGCAGGAAGTAGGCGCTCGCCCGAGGAGGCGGCGACAAAGCCGTTCCTTACCTCTAGCGTGGCGGAACGGGCGTACACGGTGCGTCCTTCGGCGGTGAAGCGCAGGTAGCCTTCGCCCTCGATCTCGACCTTGAGCGTTGCGGAAGCGGCAATTAGGAGCAGGACAGAATTCATGGCCTTACCTCTTGAGGTTGTTCAGGATCTGGAGCATGTCATCCGAGGTCTGGACAGCCTTTGAGTTGATCTCGTAGGCCCGTTGGGCAAGGATCATCCGGACCATTTCCTCCACGATCGCCACGTTCGAACCTTCGAGAAATCCGGCCGTAAGCGATCCCGAACCGCCCTCGCCGGGAGTTTGCTCCGTAGCGTCTCCGCTGCCGCCGCCGGCAACGAAGAGGTTCTGGCCGACGCGGGTCAGACCGGCCGGGTTTTGGAACATGTAAAGCTTGATGTCGCCAAGCGGCTGCGGGTCGTTCTGACCTGCAAGAATGGCGCTTACCGCACCATTGGGACTGATGGTCAGGGCCGTCGCGTCAGCAGGAATCGTGATGTTCGGTGAAATCGGAAAGCCGTCGGACGTGGTCAGAAGCCCGTTGGCATCCCGCTGAAAGCTGCCGTCCCGTGTGTAGGCGAACGTGCCGTCAGGACGCTCCACCTGGAAGAAACCACCTCCCGAAACCGCGATGTCAGTGTCCTTGCCGGTGGCGATGGGTACCCCAACCGTGAAGTTTGAAGAGGTTCCAACGAACATGGAGCCTAAACCCACTTGGTTGGCCATGGGCGACTTTCTTTCGCCGCCCGTAGTAGCACCCGAAGCGCGAATGGTCTGATAGACCATATCTTGAAACTGTGCGCGCTGGCCTTTGAAGCCAGTGGTATTGACGTTCGCCAGGTTGTTGGCGATGACGTCGAGGTTGTATTGCTGGGCGACCATGCCGGCCCCGGCGGTGTTTAACGATCGGATCATGGTGGTGGTTCTGGTCTCCTTAGTGGTCCAAGGCCTGCGTCAGGCGCTGCATAAGCTCGTCCTGCTGCTGGGTCTGGCGTTGCGCCATTTCAAACGAGCGGTTGAGCTTGATCAGGTGGATCATTGACTCGACGGGATTAACGTTCGAGGTCTCTAGGGAGCCCGAAACCAACTCAAACTCGGCCAAGGGTTCAGCTTGGTCCGTGTTGTAGAGTCCGTTCGGCTGTCTTACCCACGTTCCCCTAAAGAGGCCAATCTTGGCGACTTCGGTCCCAACGGAACCCTCAAACGACTGAATGGTGCCGTCAGCCTGAATCTCGACGCGACCGGCCGGAATGTCGATCGTCCGGCCGTCTTCGTCGAGTACGGGCTGTCCGTCAGGCGTGGTAAGCCGCCCGTCCTTCGACAGCGTGAAGCTGCCATTACGGGTGTAACGTACGCCTTGATCAGTCTGAATGGCGAACATCCCGATCTCCCCGTCGCTATCCAGGATGGCGACGTCGAGAGGGTTGCCGGTCGTTTGGAGGTTGCCGGATCGTAGGTCGAGGAATCCAACCTGTTCGGTCGGACCCGCACCCAACGTTCCGATGGATTGGCCCTCGCCTCCGTTGGCGTAAAGCGTGGTGAGCAGCGCCTCGTCAAAGGCGATGTTCTCCTGCTTGTAGCCGACCGTATTGGCGTTGGCCAGATTGTGGGTAATGACGTCCAACTGCCTCTGCAATCCCGTCATCCCCGTGGCCGTTGCATAAATGCCTCGGTTCATCCCACATAGTTGTCGGCAGACGGCCTTCCGGGGAAAAGGCCCGCAAGTTGGCAATCTTTTCTAGGTTTGGGAAATTACGGGCAAAGTGACGTCCGACGGCATGGAATAAAGCAAGGTTTCGAAGGTCGGATCGCGTTGGCGAAGCTGGATTGCGATAAGTGGCGTGGAAAGGTCTTCGTCGATCTTCCAATCCTGAATTCCCAGTGAAAGGGCGCCGCCGGTCGTCGCCATATCCCAAATGATTCCTGCGGGGATCGGCTCGACGAGGGCCATCGACGCGTCGCGGGCAGCTTGCATTTCCGAAAGCATGTCGATCGGTCCGCTGCTCGCTGGGGAATCCAGCCCGATGCCGACGCGGATTCCGCGGTCAAGCATCCGTAGCACAGGGGCGTGTGGGCAAGCGAGCTCGCGGTTTGAGCGCGGACAGTGCGCGACACTAACCGCCTGTTCGGCAATCCGATCCAGCTCCCGGTCGGTCACGTCGCAGACGTGCACAAACTGGGCGCCAGGCGCGAGTAATCCAAGTTCGTCCAAGTACTCGATCCAAGGCTTCCGCTCAAAAGGGATTTCGACGCCGAACGTCCGATACAGGTCGGCAATCGGTCCCGAGTGGCTCTCAAAAAAAACACGCTCGTGAGTGGATTCGCCGATGTGGATGCTGAAAGCCGGGAAGGGGTCAGCATGGTGGTGTTGGTTTCCCCAATGTTTGAGAGTCTTGGGATCGACCGTGTACGAAGCGTGAGGAGAGGTGCGAACCGCCCCTGAGAAATAGCGACGCTGCTCCTCCGCGCGGTCTTCCACTGCGGCCAACTTGCGGGACGGATTCTGGTGCTCGGCAAAGGTGATGACCTCCTGGTAGATGATTCCTTCCAAACCAGCAGCGGTGAGGGCCTCGCCGGCGAATGGACGATCGCTGTGCTCGGCGATCAGAGCCACACCCGAACGGCGGTTCTCGCCAGCCGCAATCATGCAGTCACAGCGAACATCCTCAGGATCCTGTTCGGCCTTTTGACGGGTCAGCTCGCGAATCCACGGCCAGTACTCCATCGAATGCAGCCGACCCAGCATCCCTCTGTATTCCAAATGGGAATGAGCGTTCACGAAGGCCGGCGACAGTACGTAGTCGTCGGGTTTGCCTGACCCCGCCCGGATCTTCACCACTTGGTTGCCTTCGACTTCGACTTCGTAGCCAGTCTCTAGCCGGCCATCCAGAACTACGGCTCTCGGCCGTAGGATCACAGCTCGGTGTCCCAGGCCTGTTTGAGCTTGTCGTACGTGATCGCCTTGGCGTGCAGATCGCCAAAGAGGGTCGAGTATCGAAACTCCTTGACGACATCTCGGAAGTTCTGCCCGCCATCCCCCAGCTTCAATCTTCGCGAACGCGCGTGCCAGTGCCCCGCGGTATCGAAGAGGACGTTGACGTCCGTAGGAAGTTGGAACGTGGTTTGCGAGAAGAACTTGAAGGCGATTTCAGTCCGGAACGAGTAGCTCGTGCCATAGACCTTGTGGCAGCTCGGACTGGTTTTGAACTCAATCCAAGGGAAGTTGTCGAGGACGTCCGTACCATCGTCGGCTGGACAGTGAAACACTCCGTAACTCTTTGCATAGGGCTGCAGGGCGTCGTGAAGCAGAGGCATATAGGGAATGCGCTGCTGAAATTCAGGGTGAGGATCCCAAATCTCCGGTCGATTCTTGTCGATCGGGTCCACGGCATGCGGAAAAATGTCGTCGTAGTCCGACATGTACATCCCGATTGCGCCGCCGATCTGCTTCATATTCGAAACGCAGGTGGTCTGCTTGGCCTGGTGCTTGGCGCGAGCGAAAACGGGGAACAGGATCGCCGCCAGCACCGCGATAATCGCGATCACGACAAGCAGCTCGATAAGTGTAAATCCCTTGCGCATCCTGGAGCCTAATCCAGTATACGAAGGATTCGATGACCAGATGTCCCTAATTCGGCGGGTTCTCGACTTCAAGCACTTCATCGACCGGCGGGACGATCCCATCTGCTTCGTGGAGACGAACTCGAACAGCACCGGCCGAATTGGCGGTGAGGAGGCCGTCGGAAGTCAAGGTGGCGTCACCGCTCACCAGTTCCCACCTGAGAGCCGACACCGGAAGCAGCAGCGTTCGACCGACTCGATCGAGCGCGAAGCCATCGAGCTGCACCCGGTCGCCCGTTTCCAGATGGCGTGGCGCCTCTATCGTCAGTCGGCTCATGTTGAGATTCAGATTCGGCGCAACCAGCAAGTCGCGTGTGTAGCGAAAGCTGTCGAATCGGACATAGAAGGTCGTATAGGCAAGCAATTCCCCGTGACCGTCTGGTCCTGCATAAGCTCCGACGTCGACTCGATATTCCTGAAACTCATGGTCGTCGTATTCATCCTCTCGCTTCAGGTCGGTAAAGAAGATGCGGGCGAGACCTCCGCCTCCTGGGCGGTTGATGACTTGGGTCTCGTCGTGACGGTAAAGCGGTCGCAGCGTTGCCACCACGCTTTCCGAATAGGAAGGCAGCGATCGTGAGGACTGTGGCCATTCGATCGACAGTTGGATCTTGCCACGAACGGGAATGCCCAGTACCTCTGCCGTCGACGCGCAACCAACGAGCGAGAACGCGCTACCGACCAGGACGCTGCCTAGTGCGAAAGATCTCATAATCGCCTTTCCTCAGTATCCTACCGTTCGAGTGGTGCCCAGGACGGGCCAGAAGAAGTACTGGGTTTGATTTCTCACGAACTCGCGCCCTGCTACCCTGCAGGGATTGGCTTCGTGTCGAAAACGAACTGGCCATCTCGGTAATCGACGCGCAGGTGGCTGCCTTCCTTGATGTCGCCGCGCAGGAGCGCCGAGGCGAGCGGATTCAGGATCTGCGTCTGGATGGCGCGCTTGAGCGGTCGGGCACCGTAGGTCGGGTCGTAGCCGACCGTCGCGATTTCCAGGGCCGCCGCCTCCGTCATTTCCAGCGAGATGCGCCTCTCGGCGAGTCGCTGGCTGAGATGGTGCAGCTGGATTCGAACGATCTCCTTGATTTCATTGACTCCCAGGGAGCGGAAGATCACGATATCGTCGAGGCGATTGATGAATTCCGGACGGAAGAAGTGTCGCACTTCTTCCAAGACCAGCCGCTTGACGTCGTCGAACGTCTCGCTTGCCGCCACCGGGTCCGCATAGAAGTGGGAGCCGAGGTTGCTGGTGAGGATGACCACGACATTGCGGAAGTCGACCGTTCGGCCCTGACCGTCGGTCATTCTCCCATCGTCGAGCAGCTGTAAGAGGACGTTGAAGACCTCGGGATGTGCTTTTTCGATCTCGTCGAGCAGCAGCACGCTATAGGGTCGCCGCCGCACCGCTTCAGTAAGCTGGCCGCCCTCGTCGTAACCGACGTATCCCGGCGGGGCGCCGATGAGGCGAGCAACCGAATGCTTTTCCTGGTACTCGCTCATATCGATGCGCACCAGCGCCTTTTCATCGTTGAATAGGAATTCGGCGAGCGCGCGGGCGGTTTCCGTCTTTCCAACGCCGGTCGGGCCGAGAAACAAGAAGGATCCGATCGGCCGGTTGGGATCGGCGATGCCACTCCTCGCCCGACGAACGGCGTCGCTCAGTAGCCTTAACGCTTCATCCTGTCCGACGACCCGGTCACGGAGGAAGTCCTCCATCCGCAAGAGCTTCTGCATTTCGCCTTCCATGAGGCGGCTGACCGGAATTCCCGTCCATTTGCTCACGACTTCGGCGACGTCCTCGCTGTCGACCTCTTCCTTGAGCATCCGGCCGTGCTCGGTCACCTTCGCCAGCTCATCCATCTCTTCGTCGAGTCGCTTCTGCAGCTCCGGCAATTTCCCATGCTGTATCTCCGCCGCTTTCGCCCAGTCGAGATCGCGTTCGGCCTGAGCAAGCTGGGTGCGGAGCTCTTCGATCTCCTGCTTGATCTGGCGCGACCGCTCGATCTTGTCTTTCTCGGCTTGCCAAATGGCTCTAAGCGAAGAAGCCTGTTCGTTCAGTTCGGCAAGGCGTTTTTCAGTGTTCGCAAGCCGCTCTTTGCTCGCCTCGTCAGACTCGACCTTGAGCGCCTCGCGATCGATTTCGAACTGCATAATCTGGCGTTCGACCGTATCGATTTCCGCCGGGACACTGTCGATCTCGATCTTCAGGCGCGAAGCAGCCTCATCGATCAGGTCGATTGCCTTGTCGGGCATGAACCGGTCGGCAATGTAGCGGTGACTGAGCGTTGCTGCAGCAACGATCGCTGAGTCGGTGATGCGAACGCCGTGGTGGATTTCGTAACGCTCCTTCAAACCGCGAAGGATGGAAATCGTCTCCTCGACGCTGGGCTCGTCGACGAGAACGGGTTGGAACCGCCGTTCAAGAGCGGCATCCTTCTCGACATGCTTGCGGTACTCGTCCAAGGTTGTCGCGCCGATGCACCGGAGCTCGCCGCGAGCGAGCATCGGCTTGAGCATGTTGGCGGCATCCAGGCTCCCCTCCGCCTTGCCGGCACCAACCAGCGTGTGCATCTCATCGATGAACAGAATGATCTGGCCGTCGGATTTCTTGATTTCATCGAGGACGGCCTTCAAACGATCCTCGAACTCTCCCCGATACTTGGCGCCGGCAATCAACGCGCCCATATCGAGCGCGATCACGGATTTCGTTCGGAGGCCCTCAGGCACATCGCCGGCAACGATTCTCTGCGCCAAGCCTTCGACCACTGCCGTCTTGCCTACTCCCGGCTCGCCAATCAGGACGGGATTGTTCTTGGTCCTACGTGAAAGGACCTGGATGACCCGACGAATCTCGTCGTCGCGACCAATCACCGGGTCGAGCTTGCCTTGACGCGCCCGACTGGTCAAATCGACGCCGTACTTCTCGAGAGCCTGGAACCGATCCTCGGCGTTTTGGTCGGAAACCTTGCTGCCTGAGCGGATGTCGTTGATTGCCGATTCCAAGAGCTCCTTTGTCACGCCGTGAGACTTGAGGATTCTGCCCGCTGCACCCTTATCCTCGACAAGGGCCAGGAGCATGTGCTCAGTGGAAACGTAATCGTCGTCCATCTTCGCAGCGAGCGAGAACGCTTGATTGAGCAGCGACTGCAGTCGGCCGGAGATCGAGCCGCCCAGGCTGGCATCCCCGGAAACTTGGGGAAGTCGGTCCAGCTCGGCCTGGAGTTCCTTTCTCAACGTCCCCGTGGATATCGACAGCTTGTCCATCAGTGGTTTGACCACGCCGCCCTCTTGACCGAGAAGAGCAGCCAGCAGATGTTCGGCATCAATGGAGGACTGCCGCCTTTCAGTCGCAATCTGCTGGGCCTCTTGAAAGGCCTCTTGGGCTTTAATGGTAAGTTTGTCGAATCGCATTTAGTCTATTACGCTCAAATGATTTGCAGCATTTAGTATAACGGCTTCGCCATTGGCTGCGTTCCTATTTGCCAATGCAGAAGCGGGAAAAGATCTCATCCAGGATGTCCGGCGATGCCGTCTCACCAGTGACGCGCCCCAGGGAATCCACGGCTTCGGATAGGTGGACGACGACAAGATCGAGCGGCAGGTCCTGTCGTAGCACGGCTCCGGCATGATCGATCGCGCCGGCTGTCGTTTTGAGCTCGTTCAGCTGCCTGGGGTTCACGAATAAAGTATCGGGTTCAAGCTGATCGAATAGCTTGACGATCCCAGACTGCAGCTGCCCCAAGCCTTGGCCCGTCAACGCCGACACGCCGATCGTGAGGTAGGGAGGCGGGGCCAAGTCGGTCTTGTTGGCTATGAGCAAGCTCCGTCGGTAGGCTTGCGACTTCTCCCGGTCGGTTTCGGAAAGGCCGGCGGAGGCATCGAATACGTAAAGCACCAGGTCTGCAGATTGGGCCTGTTCATGGCTGCGAGCGATGCCTTCGACTTCGATATCGTCCTGAGAGGTTCGGAGCCCAGCAGTGTCGATGAAGACCACCGGCCAACCGCTAATCTCGACCGTCACCTCTAGGAAGTCCCTCGTTGTGCCTGGTCTTGGGTTAACGATCGCACGGCTGGAACCCGCCAATGCGTTGAGGAGCGAAGACTTTCCGGCATTCGGCGGGCCGACGATAGCTACACGAATGCCGTTTCTAAGCAGTCGTCCTGCGGACGAGTTCACGATCAACTCTTCGACGGCCTGGCCGCTCGCCGCCAACCGCCGGGCGAGGGCAAATCGGTCCATGTCACCGACCTCCTCAGAAAAGTCAACTTGAGCTTCTACTTCGGCTATCGCCGCCAGCAGCTCCTCCCGGATTTGTCGGATGCGGGACTTCATTGCGCCTGCCCGCAACAGGTTGGCTTGACGAAGCTGCCGTTCGGTGGCGGCAGCGACCGTG
The DNA here is from genome assembly GCA_019187105.1 of Fimbriimonadaceae bacterium. Taxonomy (NCBI): domain Bacteria; kingdom Bacillati; phylum Armatimonadota; class Fimbriimonadia; order Fimbriimonadales; family Fimbriimonadaceae; species Fimbriimonadaceae bacterium. The sequence goes on from JABAQM010000001.1 coordinate 3,001,005, forward strand.
TCGGCGATCGCCTCCGCCTGTGTCAAGTCGACTTTCCCGTTCAGAAAGGCTCGCAACGAATACTCTCCGGGTTCCGCGAGCCTTGCCCCAAAGTCGACGCACGCTTCGACCAATCGTTGAACCGAGATCGTGGCGCCGTGAAGGCTCAGCTCGACCGAAGTCTCGCCCGTGAACGAATGATCGTCGAAGGGAAGGGCAATCCCATCGTCTCCCGTGAGGTAACGCCCGTATGTCGCCATTCGAGGGATGACCGGTTGCGGCCAAGGCGAGAAGACGCTGGAGCCGATGAACCAGGCATCGGGGCCGCTGAGACGGACAATCGCAACCGGTGCGGCATGCGGACCGGTGATAGGAGCGACGATCGTGTCGAACGGCGATCCACTCACCCTTGAATTGTATCGAATGCCCGCAAGGATGATGGGCTAAACTCGCTGCGCGCCATGTCTGCGTTCCGTAACTCGGCTGCCTGGTACCTCGGACTCTCGGCCTATTGGTTCGCCACGAGCGCCAAGTGGTTCATCCTGCTGCTGGTCGTCATTCCTGGCCAAGTAAAGGACATCGTCCCCGGAGGCGAGAAAAACACCCAGTGGGGCATGGTCTTCGCCATCGGCGCGACATGGGCGATCGTGGGACCGTCGATTTTTGGCTACATCAGCGATCGGCTGATGCCGTCGTTGCGAAGCCGCGGTCCGTTCATCGCTATTGGCTGCGCGCTGACATGCATCGCTTTCTTGGCGCTGTCCGGTGCGGACATGATGTGGAAGATCGTCGTCGGCTATCTGCTGCTGCAATTGGCCGATGACGTGGGCACAGGACCGTATTCCGCCTTGATTCCGGAACTCGTGCCCGAAGAGTACAGGGGCCGGGCAAGCGGCTTTATGGGGCTCCAAACTCTGCTTGCCCAGCTCTTCATCGGAGTTGCCGCTTTGCTGCTCGGCGACATCACCAAAATCTACATTCTTCTGGCCGCCCTTCAGATCATCGCGGCAATCTGGGTGATCCACACGATTCGAGGAGCAGAACCCATACGCGGCTACCAGGGCTCTAATCTGGCCGGAGTTTCCGGCTTCCTAAAGGGCTGGATGGAGCCTTGGAAGATTCCAGATTTCTTCTGGGTCTGGTTCACACGTTTTCTGAATGCCTTTGGCTTCTATTTCGTGGTGACCTACCTGCAGTACTACCTGGGCGACATTGTCAAGACCTTTAGCTTGGGGAGCATCTCCTTCAAGGATGCCGGTGAGGCAGCAAAGGTTCTGGCGCTAATCATCGCTCTTCTCGGAGCTTTTGGCGCGACCTGGGCTGCGAGGCACACCGACAAGCTAGGACGGAAGAAGGTCATCTACATTGGGGGCACGATCATGAGCCTTACCCTTTTCCCGTTCGCCCTGGTCCCGAATTTCACGATGATCGTCGTCCTGGCGATCGTGTTCGGTGTCGGCTATGGAATGTACCTTTCGGCGGACTGGGCACTCGTGTCGGACATTCTCCCGAAGGAAGGCAATATTGCCAAGGACATGGGCGTTTGGCAGATGAGCAACTCGGCCGTCCAAATCGTCACCGGCGCCGCAGGCTCGATGATTGACGCCCTCAACCGGCAGAAGTTTGGCGCGGGCTATTCGACCGCCTTTCTCATTGCGGGGGTGCTCTTTATTCTAAGCACCGTCTTGGTTCGTCAGGTCAAAGGATCGACTTGACGCCGCAGCCATTCGACAACGGGCGAATTTGCCATCGAGTCAATAAAAGGCTCCACCCTATCCTCGCCTCTGATCCAGCGCAGGATTTGATGTGGCACGGCGCTCTTCTGCTCCACCAATGGCGGAACTGGCCAGTCGAGGACGTGATCCGCATCGATGTCGGCGAGCTCGGGGGAGAGATTGAGGACTCGCGCAGTTCCCAGCAACCTGCGACCGAATTCGGACCAGAGCGTCCGGATCCGTGCTTCACGCTCGATAGGGTCGCCTTCCCGCGCCGGTGCGAGAACCCGTCCCTCTTGCGGCTGCGACTGGAACCAGACCTCCAAGGAGACGGGAGTGGCGGAAGGAAGGGAAGTTCCCGAAGTGCGGTCGATACGAGGGGCAGGGTTCCAATAGCGATAGGCCGTATTGCCGCCAATTGATACGATAGCAAGCTGAACCTGTTGGGTGGCGTCATCGATCTCGTCGGTAGACACGATCCTTGGTCCGATCTCGTCGGCAATCAGAAGAAGCCTCGCGAGGCGGTCCATCAGGTC